>NZ_CP090349.1:0-300000 GCF_021398735.1 Methylobacterium oryzae | reverse complement strand
GATCTCACCGTCCCGATCGCGATGCGCAGCTACCATCTCGGCGACCTGCTGGTCGGCGACGTGGTGGCGCCGGCCCACACCCTCGTGCGGACGCGGGAGATGATCGGCCAGCAGGGCCTCGACCACATCCTGCTCCAGTTCTACCGGCGGGGGCAGAGCCGCGTGGAGACCGAGCAGGGCACCGGCCCCGTGAACGAGGTGCAGTGCATCGTCTTCGACCTCGCCCAGCCCGTGCGCATCGTGGCGGCTGCCGTCGACGCCACGAACGTCGTGATCCCCCGCGCCCTGCTGGAGAAGCAGGGCTGCCACCCCGACGCCCTGCACGGGCGCCCCCTCGACCACGACGGCGACCCGTTCGGGCGGCTGGTCCATAATTTCGTCGCCAACGTCGTCGCCTGCGGCGACCTCCTCGACCGCCGCGAGGCCCTGGCGGCCTCGGCGGCGATCACCCAGCTCTGCGCCAGCTGGCTGCGCGGGCAGGAGGAGGGGCGCCCCTCCCAGCACCAGGACATCCGGATCCGCGTCCGCCGCCTCGTCGAGGCGGAACTCGGCAACCCGAAGCTGACGCCCGCCCTGATCGCGACCCGGCTCGGCCTGTCGCGCTCGACCCTGTACCGGCTGTTCGCCCCCAACGGCATCGTGGCGTATATCCGCGACCGCCGCCTCATGGCGGCGATGCGGATGCTCGTGCGCGACGATGCCCCCAAACCCCTGCGCATCTCGCAGGTCGCCTTCGCGGTCGGTTTCTCGGACGAGCGGACCTTCCGGCGGGCGTTCAAGCGCCGGTTCGGCTTCATCCCGAGCGACGCGTCCCAGCGCCTGGAGACCGGCCCCGAACCCGCGCCCGGCGCCGTCCTGCGCAACTGGATCGAGAGCCTCTGACGTGCCGCGCCGGTCCGCCGGCCGGCGGCGCGCCGGCGCCGCGGGCGTCCTGTCCCTCTGCCTGTGCTGCGCGGCCGCCGCGCCGCTCGCCCCGGGCCCCGTCCAGGCCGAGACCCGGGAGGCGGCGCCCGCGCTCCGCACCGGCGAGCCCGAGACGTGGCGGGTCGCGACCCATCCGGTGCCGCCCCTGGTCATGGACGAGGACGGCCGGCTGCGCGGGTTCAGCATCGATCTCTGGAACGCCATCGCGCGGGATCTCGGCGTCCGGACGGCCTACCTGCGCGTCGACGACCTGCCGGCGCTGTTCGCGGCGGTCTCGGACGGGCGCGCGGACCTCGCCATCGCGGCGGTGTCGATCACCGCGGAGCGCGAGCGGCGTTTCGACTTCTCCGTCACGATGCTGGAGACCGGCCTGCGCATCGCCGTCCGGTCGGAGTCGGACGCGACCGGCTCGGCCACCGCGCGGGCTCTCCAGGCGCTCCTGAGCGACGCCGCCTTCCTGCAGGTCCTGCTGGGGCTCGCCGCCCTGATCCTGGCGGTGGCGGCCCTGGTCTGGTGGCTCGAGCGGCGCCACCCCGGCGGCATGGCGGCGCGCTCGGGACCGGCGCGCGGCTTCGCCCACGTCGTCTGGTGGGCCCTGAGCAGCCTCGCCGCCCAGGCGGAGGAGATGCCGCGCAGCCCGCTGGCGCGGGCCGTCACGGTGCTCTGGCTGTTCACCTGCATCGCCCTGGTGGCGTGGTTCACCGCGGGCCTGACCAGCACGGCGACCGTGGAGCGCCTGCGCGGCGCGATCAACGGCCCGCAGGACCTGCCGGGCAAGCGGGTGGGCACGGTCGCCGACACGACCTCGGTCGCCTACCTGGCGGACCATTTCGCCACGCCGGTGGGCTTCGCGACCCTGGAGGAGGCCTGCGCGGCGCTGCAGGCCGGCACGGTCGCGGCGGTGGTCTACGATGCCCCCGCGCTCAGCTACTACGCGACCCGGCCCGGCCACGACGCCCTGCGCCTGGTCGGCACCGCGTTCAACCGGCAATCCTACGGCATCCTGTTCCCGGCCAACGATCCCCGGCGCAAGCGCGTCAACCAGGCCCTGCTGGGCCTGCGGGAGGACGGCCGCTACGACGAGATCTACGGCCGCTGGTTCGGCTCCGAGAGCGGCGAGTCCCAGGGGCGCTGATCAGGGCCGCCGAGGCGCGCCGCGATAGGCCTCGGCCGGGTGGCGGGCGGGCAGCCGGTCCCCTTGGCCGAACAGCTTCGCCCGCAGCGAGCCCTCGGCGTAGGCGGTCTTGTAGAGGCCGCGGTCCTGCAGTTCCGGGATCACGAGGTCGATGAAGTCCGAGAAACTCTCCGGCACGACGATCCGGCTGAGGTTGAACCCGTCGACCTCGCCCTCCGCGATCCAGGCCTGGAGTTCGTCGGCGATCGTCACGGCGTCGCCGGTGAGCACCGCGTAGCGGCCGCCGAGCTGCAACTCGGCGAGGAGGTCGCGCTTCGTCAGTCCGCGCCTGGCCGCCGCCGCGGTGGCCGACTGGATGGCGTTGCCCGGCGCGTAGGGGATCGGCTCGTCGAGGCCGTAGCGGGCGAAGTCGATCCCCGTGGAGGCGGAGAAATGCGCGAGGCCCGCCTCCGGGCTCGCGTAGGACAGGTACTCGTCGCGCTTGGCCTCGGCCTCCGCCCGGGTCCGCCCGGGGATCACCGCGAGGCCGACGAACACCTTCACGTCGTCGGGCTCCCGGCCGGCCGCGACCGCCTCGGCCCGGATGGCGCGGACGGAGTCGCGGGCGGTGGCCGGGTCGCGGGCCGAGATGAACACGCACTCGGCGTGGCGGCCCGCGAAGGCGCGGCCGCGGCCCGAGGCGCCGGCCTGGTAGAGCACCGGCGTGCGCTGGCGCGACGGCTCCGACAGGTGGTAGCCCTCGACCGCGAAGAACTCGCCCCGGTGGACGACCTTGCGGATATGGGCGGGATCGCTGAACACCCGGGCCGCCCGGTCGCGGCGCACGGCCGCGTCGTCCCAGCTGCCCTCCCAGAGCCGGTAGAGCACCTCCAGATACTCGTCGGCGTAGTCGTAGCGCCGGTCGTGCGCCGGCAACGCGCCGCCGCTCTGGCCGCGGTGGGCGCTGTCGAGGTAGCCGGTGACGACGTTCCAGCCGATCCGGCCGCCCGTCAGGTGGTCGAGGGTCGAGAGGCGCCGGGCGAAGGTGTAGGGCGCCTCCTGGTGGACGTTGATCGTCACCCCGAAGCCGAGATGCTCGGTCACCGCCGCCATGGCGGAGATCATCACGGTCGGGTCGTTGACCGGGAGCTGCACGGCCTCCCGGGCGGTCACGTCGATGCCGCCGCCGTAGACGTCGTAGACGCCGATGATGTCGGCGATGAACAGGCCGTCGAACAGGCCGCGCTCCAGGAGCTTCGCCTGCTCGGTCCAGTAGGACAGCGTGTTGTAATCGGCCGAGCGGTCGCGCGGGTGGGTCCAGAGCCCGTGGTTGATGTGGCCCGCGCAGGTCATGTTGAAGGCGTTCAGCAGGATCTGCTTCGTCGCGGCGGCCATCAGAGCGCTCCGTGCCGGGGCGGCTGCCGGCCGTCGAGGTGGTAGGCGCCGATCCAGTGGTACTTCCAGCGCACCGGATCGTGCAGGGTGTGGGTGCGGACGTCGCGCCAGTAGCGGTCGAGCGCCTCGGCCCGGTCGGTGGCCGAGGTGCCGCCGAGCTCGACGAGCTTGTTGGCCGCGAGCAGGCCGGCCCGGTGGCTCGCCGCCCGGGCCTCGGCCACCGCCACGGAGGCCGCCGCGACGCTGTCGGCGTCGGGGGCTTCCTGCGCGGCGTCCACGTAGCGGCCGGCCCGCGCCAGCAGGGCGTCGGCCGCCGCGAGGCGCACCTGGACGTCGCCCAGCGCGTGGAGGGTCAGGGGATCCTCGCTCGCCCGCGCGACCCCGGAATCGATCCACGGCCGGGCGCGGTCGCGCACGAAGGGCAAGGTCGCCGCGAAGGCGCCCGCGCCGATGCCGAGATCGATCCCGGCGTGCAGGATCTGCGCGAAGGGGCCGAGGGCGGTGGGCCGCTCCAGCGAGGCCTGGAACGGCACCACCCAGTCGGGCTCCACGGCGACGCGGTCGAACAGGACCGAGCCCGAGCCGGTGAGCCGCTGCCCGAACCCGTCCCAGTCGTCGACCAGGGTCACGCCCGGCGCGTCCCGGGGGACGAAGACGAGGTAGGCGACCGCCCGGCCGTCCTCCTCGGCATTGGCCAGGGTGGGGATGCGGTGGGCGTAGAGCGAGCCGGTGCAGTAGTCTTTGCGGCCCTCGACAGTCCAGCCGGCCGGGTCGCGCACGAGGCGGGTGCGGCGGGTGTGGTCGCGCGCGCCGGTCTCGGCGAGCGCGTTGCCGAAGCGCTCGCCCGCCAGGACGCGGCCGTAGAGGGCGCGCTTCTGGGCCTCGGTGCCGCCGTTGCGGAGCACCTCCAGGGCGTAGAAATGGTTCTGCGGGATCTGGCCGAGGGAGCCGTCCGCCGCGGCGATCCGGGCGATCACCTGGGCGACCGTGGCGCTGTCGAGGCCGGGGCCGCCGTATTCCCTCGGCACCGTGATCGCCCAGAGGCCGGATTCGGTGAAGCGCGCGATCTCGGCGACCGGCAGGCGGCGCTCCAGGTCGCGCTCGGCGGCGGCCTCGGCGAAGGCCTCCGCCAGCCGGTCGGCGACGGCGAGCGCCGCGGCGGCGTCCGGAAGGACCGGCACCGGGCGCGGCGGCGCGGGTGCCTGCGTGAAGGCGGTCTCGTGGGGCTGGAGCGGCATCGCCCGGTCCTCAGTTCCACTGGTGCCGGGCGGGCAGCACGCCGTTCAGGGCGTGGTTCCCGAGGAGGTGGTACTTCCACCGCACGGGGTCGTGCAGGGTGTGGACCCGGGCGTCGCGCCAGTACCGGCCGAGATTGTACCCGTCGCGGGTCGCCGAGGCGCCGGCGAGCTCGAGCAGCCGCTCGGAGGCCTCCAGGGCCGCCTCGGTGGTGAGGATCTTGGCCTGCGCCACCGCCACCGAGGCCTCGGCCGCGCTCTGGGCGGTGACTGGGGCCGCGGCGATCCGGTCGAGCGCCCGTCCGGCCCGGGCCAGGACCTCCTCGGCGGCGTGCAGGTCGACGGTGAGCCGCCCGACCTCGCCGAGGATGTGGGGATCCTCCGCGACGGTCTCGGCGGTGAAGGGATAGGGCCGGGTCCGGGTGCGCAGGAAGTCGAGGGCGGCGGCGGCCGCGCCCCGGGCGAGCCCGGCGTCGATCGCCGCGTGGATCAGCTGCGAGACCGGCCCGAACAGGCCCGGGCGCCCGGCCAGGGGCGCGAGGTCGATCGTCAGCTCCGCCTCGACCGGGGCCTGCGCGAAGATCACGCTGCCGCTCGCCGTGGTGCGCTGGCCGAAGCCCTGCCAGTCGTCCACCACCCGCACGCCGGGGGCGTCCCGGCGCACGAAGACCAGGAGCGGCCCGCCGTCGGGGCCGACCGCGCGCGTCGGGATCCAGTGGGCGAAGAGCGCGCCCGTCGAGTAGAAGCGCGTGCCGCTGAGCCGCGGGCCCTCCGGCCCGGCGGTCAGCCGCGTGTCCACGCCGGTGATCGCCTTGCCGTTGCGGGCGGGCCCGGCATTGCCGATCCGGTGGCCGGCGAGCACGTCCCGGTAGATCCGCGCCTGCTGGGCGGGGCTGGCGGCGGCCGCGACCAGCGCCAGGACGCCGAACTGGTTCTGGGGGATCTGCGCCGCCGAGCCGTCGGCGGCGGCGAGGATCGCGAAGACCTCCGCGAGCGTCGCGTGCGAGACCTCGGCGCCGCCGTGTTCGCGCGGCACCGTGATGCCGCCGAGCCCGCTCTCCGTGAAGGCCGCGATCTCCGCCCAGGGCAGGCGCCGGTCGCGGTCGCGCTCGGCCGCGCCCGCCGCGAAGATCCGGGCCACGGCCCGCGCGGCCGCGATCGCCTCGGCGTCCGAGCGGATCCGGTGCGGCGGCGCCGGCGGCGGCGGCAGCCGATCTTCGACCGGGTCGGTGACGGGATCGTCCAGGTGCAGGCTCATACGGTTTCCGGTTGACCGCTCGGGTTGGGAAGTCCCGCCGTCATCGCGAGCGCGGCGAAGCGACCCGGGGCCCACGCGCGGTCGGAAGACGCGGCGCGGCCTGGACGGCTTCGCTCCGCGCGCGCGGACGGCGATGTCGAGGTCGTCGACCGGGGACGACCCATGGCTGCAGGCTCCCGGTCGGATCGCCCAGATCGGGCGGTTTCGCTCAGCGGGCCCGGAGCCGCCGCACCGCGGTGTCGCCCGCGAACTGGACCGCGCACACGAGGGCGATCAGGATCGCGATCACCACCACCATCACGGTGGTGTCGAAGCGCTGGTAGCCGTACCGGATGGCGACGTCCCCGAGCCCGCCCGCGCCCACCGCGCCGGCCATCGCGGAGGCGCCGATCATCGCCACCACCGTGATGGTGAAGCCGGCCACGATGCCCGGCAGCGCCTCGGGCAGGAGCACGTGGGCGAGGATGTGCCGGCGCCGGCAGCCGATGGACTGGGCGGCCTCGATCAGGCCCACATCCACCTCCCGCAGCGAGACCTCGGCGATCCGGGCGAAGAACGGGGTCGCGCTCACCGAGAGTGGCACGATCGCCGCCCAGACGCCGATCGTGGTGCCGGCCACCAGCCGGGTGAACGGGATCAGCGCCACCAGCAGCACGATGAAGGGCACGGCCCGGAAGCCGTTGACCACGGTCCCGACCACCCGGTGGGCCGTCGGCGCAGCGAAGATGCCGCCGGGCCCGGAGGTGACGAGGAACAGCGCCAGGGGAATGCCGGCGACCACGGCGATCCCGGCCGAGACCCCGACCATGAGCGCGGTGTCGAGGAAGGCCTGCCAGAGGCGTTCGATCATCTGCGGCGACATGGCGGGCCTCCGGGTTCGGGGTGCTGGGGCGGCGGTGGAGCGGTCGGGGTATCGGGGGAGGAGCGGTCCCGCATCGTCTCACCCCTCCGCCGGGTCGGCGGGGACGTAGCCGACCCGCTCCACGTCGCCGCCGAGCGTCCGCAGCCGCGCCTCCGCGCCCGGATCCTCGGCCGGGACGGCCACCAGCATCCGGCCGACCGCGTGGCCCTGGATCCGCTCGATGCCCGCCTGGAGCAGGCGCACCGGCGCCCCGGCCCCCGCGAGGCCCGAGAGGTCGGGCGCGGCCCGGCCCGAGCAGGTGATCCGCAGGATCGCCCAGCCGCCCGGCGCGGGCCGCGGCTGCAGCCGGGCCGCCAGATCCGGCGGCAGCCCGCGGGTCAGGGGTTCGAGCAGCGCCCGGGTGGTCGGGTGCTCGGGCGCCCCGAACACGCGCCAGACCGGCCCGGTCTCGACGACCCGGCCGCCCTCCAGCACCACCACGTCGCTGCAGATCTCGCGGATCACGCTCATCTCGTGGGTGATCAGGATGATGGTGATCCCGAGCCGCCGGTTGATGTCGCGCAGCAGGTCGAGGATCGCCAGCGTCGTCTCCGGGTCGAGGGCGGAAGTCGCCTCGTCGCAGAGCAGGATCTCCGGATCGCTCACGAGCGCCCGGGCGATGCCGACCCGCTGCTTCTGGCCCCCGGAGAGCCGCGACGGGTAGGTGTCGGCCTTGTCCTCCAGGCCGACGAGGCGCAGGGCCTCCGCGACCCGCGGGCCGATCGCGTGCCGCGGGACGCCCGCGACCGTGAGCGGCAGCGCCACGTTCTGCCGGACGGTCTTGGCCGCCAGCAGGTTGAAGTGCTGGAAGATCATGCCGATGCGCCGGCGCAGGGCGACGAGCCCGTCGGTGTCGAGGGCGTCGATCGGGGCGCCGTCGACCAGGACCCGGCCCGAACTCGGCGCCTCCAGCCGGTTGACCGTGCGCAGGAGGCTCGACTTGCCCGCCCCCGAGCGGCCGATGATGCCGAAGATCGCGCCGGCGGGGATCGCGAGGTCCACCCGGTCGAGCGCCTGCACCGGCCCGGCGGCCGAGCGGTAGGTCTTCGAGACGGACTCGAACCGCACCGTGCCGGTCTCCCGGTCGGCCTCGCTGCCGGGCGCGGCGGCCGGGGTCCGGGCGGCGGTCGCGGCGCCCGGGCTCGTCCGCCCGGCCGCGGCCGGCGTGCCCGGATCGCGCAGGCTGTCGAAGATCAGGCCGACCATCAGTTCTGCCACGCCAGCAGGTACAGCTTGTCGCTGTTGGCGAAGGACTTGCGGATCTGCTGTTTCACGGCCTCCGAGTTCTGGAAGAGCGTCACGAATTTCCGGATCACGGGGTCCTCCTTGCGGGCGGCCTTGGTGACGAAGCTCACGGCGAAGCGCCGGTCCTCGATACCGGAATAGATCAATCCGCTGGTCGGGTCGAAACTGCCGGCCGCCACGATGAAGTGCGGGTAGCCCAGGGCGAGGTCGACGTCGCCGGTGATCCGCGCGAGCTGCGGCCCCTCGACCTCGGTGAACCGCAGCGTCTTCGGGTTCTCGACGATGTCGTCGAGGGTGCCGAGGAAGCCGACACCGTCCCTCAGCGTGATCAGCCCGGCCTTCTGGAGGAGCAGCAGGCCGCGGCCCTGGTTCACCGGGTCGTTGGCGATCGCCACCGTGCCGCCCGCCGGGATCTGGTCGAAGCTCTTATGCTTCAGGGAGTACAGGCCGATATTGGACAGGATCCCGAGCCCGACGATGTCGAACGCGTAGCCCTTCTGCTTGGCGGCGTTCTCCATGAAGGGGCGGTGCTGGAAGAAGTTCACGTCGATGTCGCCGGCGTCGAGGGCGACGTTGGGCGTCGTCCAGTCGCTGAACTCGACCACCTTGACGTCGAGGCCCTCGGCCTTGGCCTCCCGGGCCGCGACCGTGACGGCGTCGCCGTAGGCGCCGGGCACGACGCCGACCCGGAGGGTCTCCGCCCCGGCCGGCAGGGCCCCGAGGCTGAGCGCCGCGACGGCGAGGAGACGCAGGAACTTCATCGGGCGGGAACTCTGATCGGGATGGACGGGGGCAAGTCCGGCGGTCGGGCCGCGATGGTTCGCGCCGCATCCGAAGGCATGCGGACACGATCCATCAAGTCGACAGGCGCCGTCTCACGTGGATGATTGTCTCGCGTCAGGTTTAGATCAGCGCGGCCCGCCCCGAAATTCTAAAGATCGTCGTTCGACGACACGAACGATCTCCCGATACCCCTGAACCGGAGAGGCGCATGCTGCGCCCCCGCGGAACTCCTCTCCGGCCCCGCTCCGTCCCCGCGCGCGCGGTCCGGCCCCGGGGACGGGGCGCGGCGCCCGGGCGGATCCCGGTCGCCCGGACCGGTCGCCGAATACAGGTCGGTCCGGCGGGCGGAGCGCCGGAACAAGCCTTGTCGGATCGGATTGAACCTGCGATTATCCAGTCATCGCAACGGCTTAGTGAAGATCATGCTCTTCCGCGAGCACTCCGCGAACGAAACCTTCTCCCCCATCCTCGATCCGGGGGATGAGCCTTCCCGGGTCGCGGAGATGCCCCGCCGCCCGGTCCCCGAGGCCTGGTCCGGCGTTGCCGCGCCGGCCCTCGCCCCGGGCGACGAGGTGGTGTTCGACCGGCTCGACCTCGCCGAGATCCTCGGGATCTGGCGCCATGCCCGCGGCCGGGTCGTGGGGCTCCACCGCCCGTGGGGCGCGGCCGCCACCGTGGACGTGCAGTTCGAGGGACACGAGACCCTGGAACGCTACCTGCCGGATCTGTTCCGGCGCGTGCACTGAGGCGCGCCGCAAACCCGCCGGCCGGCGGAGTCATTGGCTGACCCCGGGCTGACCCCGGGCTGACCCCGGGCTGACCCCGGGCTGACCCCGGGCTGACCCCGGGCTGACCCCGGGCTGACCCCGGGCTGACCCCGGGCTGACCTTGCGCCGACATCGCCCGGATCTGTCGGCTGAGAGGACAGCGAGTGTCTGTTTTCACGACACTTCGCGGCGCAGGGCACGGATCGGGCCCGCGCTCACGAAAATGTAGGGCCCCACCGGCGCGCGTCTCCCCCCGGGGCCGGAACCCCGCCGGCTCCGAAACGTCGGGCCGGTCGCGACCACCGCGGCCGATCTCCCGGCCGGGGCGGACGGGCCTGTCCGGGGGGCACGATGGCTCAGGAAAACCACAGACGGCGCGCGGGCGCGCCATGACGGCGAGCCACGGCGTGTTCGCCTTCGCGCATATCGGCGACCTGCATCTCGAGCGGGGCTCCGACCCCCACGCCGCCGACCTGCGGGCGATGCTCGCCGAGGTGGCGGGGCTGCACCGACACGATCTCCTCGACTTCGTCTACATCCCCGGCGACCTCGCCGAGGACGGGCGGGCGGAGCAGTACGCGGTCCTGCGCGAGGCCCTGGACCGGCACCCGGACCTGCCGGTGCGCCTGATCGCCGGCGACCACGACCGCCAGCACGGCACGATGGCGGATTTCGACGCCCTGTTCGCCGCGGTCGCGGGCAGCCCGCGCGGCGGCGGCCACGCGGCGCGGCGCCACGACCTGCCGCGCCCGCGCGACCCCGTCTCGGTGACGCACTACTACTTCGCCGAGACCTGGGCCGGCGTGCGCTGCCTGTTCCTCGACATGGTCAGCCCCGGCTACGGCCAGAAGGGCTTCGGCCTCGATTTCCGCCTCGGCCCCCACCAGCTCGCGTGGCTCGGCGAGGAGCTGGCCCGGGCCGAGCGGGAGGGCCAGCCCTGCGCGGTCTTCGCCCACACCTACCCGGACGACCTCTGCGTGCCCGACGAGCGGGCGGCGCTCGCCGGCCTGATCCGCCACTACGGCGTCCGCCTCGTCGAGATGGGCCACACCCACTACAACGAGCTCGCCCCGGACGGGCGCACCCTCTACGCCGCGGCCCGCTCGGTCGGCCAGAACGAGGACGGCTCGGTCGGCTACGCGGTCGCGGCGATCGACGGGCCGGTCGCGAGCTGGCGGTTCAAGCCCCTCGACCGGGCACTGCCCTTCGTGATGGTCACGAGCCCCGCCGACCGGCGCCTCGCCACGGCGCCCCTCGACGCCGCCGACGGCACGGTCTCGGTGCGCGCCCTCGTGCTGTCGGACCGGCCGCGGGCCGCGTGGCGCTGTCACCTGCGCGTCGATGGCGGCCCGGCCCACCCGATGGTGCCGGACGGCCCCCGGACGGTCCACGCCCGCATCCCCTGGCGGGACGGCGCGCGCCGCCTCGCCGTCACGGTCGCGGACGGCACCGGCCACACCGACACCGAGGTGATCGAGCCCGTGGACCGGAGCTTCGTGCCGCCGCCCGCGCACGAGCGGCCCGGCAGCGACGCGTTCCGCCTGCCGGCCTGGCCCGAGAAGGGGCTCCGGGGCGACCAGCTCGGGCCGAACCGCAACGGCCGGCACTGGTAGCCGGTCCCGCCCGAATCGCGGCACACCGCACCGCACGATCCACCCCACCAGAGGACCACCGCAACCGATGGGCGCGCTGACGCTGACCCCCAACATCGCGACCTGGACGATCGCTGCCCTCGCGACCCTCGGCGTCATCCTGCGGCCGTTCGCGTGGCCGGAGGCGATCTGGGCCGTGCTCGGGGCCGGCGCCCTCGTGGCCCTCGGCCTGCTCGCCCCCGCCACCGCCTGGGACGGCGTGCTGAAGGGGACCGACGTCTACCTGTTCCTCGTCGGCATGATGCTGATGTCGGAGGTGGCCCGGAAGGAGGGCCTGTTCGACTGGCTCGCCTCGATCGCCGTGCGCGCCGCCAAGGGCTCGGCGACCCGGCTGTTCACCCTCGTGTACCTCGTCGGCACCGTCGTCACGGTGTTCCTGTCGAACGACGCCTGCGCGGTGGTGCTCACGCCCGCCGTCTACGCGGCCACCAAGGCAGCCAAGGTGGAGAACCCCCTCCCCTACCTGTTCATCTGCGCCTTCATCGCCAACGCGGCGAGCTTCGTGCTGCCGATCTCGAACCCGGCCAACCTCGTGGTCTTCGCCGAGCACATGCCGCCGCTGGTGCGCTGGCTCGGCCTGTTCGCCCTGCCCTCGCTGCTGGCCATCGCGACGACCTACGCGGTGCTGCGGCTGACACAGGCGAAGACCCTGCGCGGGCAGGAGGTCGCCACCGACGTCGAGGCTGTGCCACTGTCCCGCACCGGCCTCGTGGCGGGGATCGGCATCGTGGCGACCGGCGGCGTGCTGATCGCGGCTTCCGCGCTCGGCCTCGACCTCGGCCTGCCCACCTTCGTGGCCGGGCTCGCCACCACGATCGTCGTGCTGCTCCTCAAGCGCGGCGGCCTCGTCGAGGTGGCCAAGGACGTGTCGTGGAGCGTGCTGCCGCTGGTGGCCGGGCTGTTCGTCCTCGTGGAGGCCCTGGAGAAGACCGGCGTCCTGGCGATGCTGGCGGACCTCCTCAAGGGCTACGCCCACGCCGCCCCGGAGGCCACCGCCTGGGGGGCGGGCGGCCTCGTCGCGGTGCTGTGCAACCTCGTCAACAACCTGCCGGCCGGGCTGATCGCGGGCGCCGCGGTCCAGACCGCCCACGTGCCCGAGAAGGTGGCGGGCGCGATCCTGATCGGCGTCGATCTCGGGCCGAACCTGTCGGTGACGGGCTCGCTCGCCACGATCCTCTGGCTGACCGCCATCCGCCGCGAGGGCCAGGATGTCGGCGCCTGGACCTTCCTCAAGCTCGGCCTGCTGGTGATGCCGCCGGCCCTCGCGCTGGCGCTCGCTGGCCTGCTCCTCGTCTGACCCTCCCTCCCCGCAAACCCGAAGGTCCGCGCGCGTGACGGCTGCCCTCCTCTATCCCTTCATCCTGGTGGCGGGCGCGCTGCAGGCGATCGGCAATGCCATGAACGCGCAGCTGCGCGGCCGCATGGTCAATCCGTGGCTCGCCGCGACGGTGTCGTTCCTGCCGATCGTCTTCGTGTTCACGACCCTGTTCCTCACGATGCCGACGCCGCTGCCGAGCCTCGACTCCCTGGGCAAGATGCCCTGGTACGCGCCCCTCGGAGGCTTGGCCGGCGCGGTCGCGGTGTTCGGCGGCCTCGCCTTCATCGACAAGGTCGGCGCCGGGCCGTTCAACGGCCTGACGCTCACCGCCAACATCCTCACCTCCCTGGCGATGGACGCGCTCGGCCTGTTCGGCCTGCAGGCGGCGGGCTTCAAGCCGATGCCCTGGCTCGGCGGCCTGCTGATGGCGGTGGGCGTCACCTTCATCGCGCGCTCGGGCGGCAAGAGCGACGGCGGCGGCTCGGGGGTCGGCGGCAAGCTGCTCTACCCGTTCATCCTCGTGGCCGGCGCCCTGATGGCGATCGGCGTGGTGTGGAACGCGCAGCTCCGCGGCGCCCTGGAGAATCCCTGGCTCGCCGCGACGGTGTCGTTCGTGCCGGTCGTGTTCGTGTTCGCGCTGATGTTCCTGCTGCGGCCGTCGCCGCTGCCGACCCGCGACGACGTCGCGGGCGTCCGCTGGTGGATGCCCCTCGCCGGCCTCACCGGGGCGGTCGCGGTCTTCGCCGGACTGCTCTTCGTCGACAAGGTCGGGGCCGGCGCCTTCAACGGCCTGCTCATCACCGCCAACCTCCTGACCTCGGTGGCGCTCGATCATTTCGGCTGGTTCGGCATGAAGCGGGTCAAGGCCGGCCCGCCGCGCCTGATCGGCGCCGCCCTGATGGTCGGCGGCATCGTGCTGATCTCGCTGTTCTGAGTGGCCGGGGCGATGTGGACCCTCCCCGCCTGGATCCTGCGCCGGGAGACCCTGCTCCTGGCCGGGGCCGCCCTCCTGGGCGCGGGCGGGGTCGCGGCGTGGTACCTGCTCCAGGCGACGGTGCTCACCATCGCGGTCGCTCCCCGGGACGGGACCGAGCCCGGCCTGATCAAGGCCTACGCAGACGCGCTCGAGGCCGCGCACGAGAATGTCCGGCTGAAGATCCTGTCCTTCGACGACGTGCGCGAGAGCGCCGCCGCCCTGCAGGACGGGCGCGCCGACCTCGCGGTGGTCCGCCCCGACGTGCTCCTGCCGACGAACGGCCTGACCCTGGCGATCCTGCGCGACCAGGCGATGGTCATCGCCTCGCCCGAGCAGGCCGGGATCACCAGCTTCCCGAAGCTCGCCGGCAAGCGGCTCGGCATCGCGGCGCACCGGGACGCCGATCTCTGGCTGCTCCGGAACCTCCTCGGCTATTACGGGCTCACCCTGGAGGAGGCCGCCGGCCCGGCCCGGGACTCGACGGTCCTGCTGGTCCCGGTCGACCAGGAGGCGGTGGCCGGCGCCTTCCGCGAGAGGCGGATCGACGCCTTCGTCAGCATCATCGCGCCCTCGGCGCCGAAGGCGCTGGCCCTGGTCTCGGCCGTGCAGGGCGTCGCCCGCGGCGGCAAGGTGGCGTTCGTCGCCGTGGAGGATGACGGCGCGGTGATCGAGCGCTTCCCGCGGCTCCAGGCGGTCACCGTCCCGGGCGGCCTGTTCGGCGGCCGCCCGAAGCTGCCGGCCGACGACGTGAAGACGGTGGGCGCCTCGTACCGGCTGATGGCCCGGGCTTCCTTAAGCCGCGTCGTGGCGGCCGACGTGACCCAGCAGCTCTTCGAGAAGCGCGGCGCCGCCGCCCTGGCGACGGACGCCGCCGAGTACGTCCAGGCCCCGGCCTACGACACGACCGTGGCGGCCACCAGCGCCCGCATCCCGATCCATCCGGGGGCGATCGACTATTACGAGCGCGACCAGCACGGCTTCATCGAGCGCTACGGCGACACGCTCTACCTCCTCGGCGCGCTGGTGGGCGGCCTCGTCTCGGTGCTGGCCTGGATCCGGCAGCGCCTCGCCAGCCTGCGCCGCGAGCGCATCGACGAGCTCCTGGACCGGCTCCTGGAGATCGCCGGGCAGGCCCGGGCGCTGCGCGACCCGGCGGCGATCGAGGCGCTCACCGTCGAGGTCGACGCGCTGGCCATGGACGTCGTCCGCTACGCCCGCGAGCGGGAGCCGGACACCCGCACCATGTCGGCGGCGTCCGTCGCGATCGACACGGCGCGGGCGACCATCGCGGATTGCCGGGCGCGGGCGGCCGAGGACGGGGGGCGGACCGGGCGGCCCGTCCGGCTGCACGGCGCGGGCGGGGCCTGACATGTCCGTCCCAGCGCCCGCGCCCGCCACCGTGCCCGCCACCGCAACAGAATCGGACCGGAGCGACGCCGCGCCGGACGCCGCCTCGGTCAGGGCGCGTGTCGGCGCGCGCGTGGGCGCGCGGGTGCAGCGATCCCTGCGCTCGCGCACCGTGACCTGGATGACGGTGGGGTTCGCCACGATCCTGGTGATGACCGCCATCGCGCTCGGCGCCTTCGTGTACCAGCAGCGCGGCGTCGACGCCGTGCGCCACACCGTGGCGGTGGACGGGCGCCTCGCCCGGGTCCTGTCGGCGGTGCAGGACGCCGAGACCGGCCAGCGCGGCTACCTGCTCACCGGCGACGAGGCCTTCCTGCTGCCCTTCACCGAGGGGCGGCTGAACGTCGACCAGCAGCTCGATCTCCTGCGCGACCTCGTCCAGGACGATCCCGACCAGCGGGGCGACCTCGACACCCTGGCCGGGCTGATCCGCCGGAAGCTCGACGAGCTCGGCGCCAGCGTCGCCCTCATGCGCGCCGGCGACGGCGCGGCGGCCCGCGCCTCCGTGGCGGACGGGCGCGGCAAGCAGGTGATGGACGCGATCCGCGACCGGGTGCGCCGCATGGAGGCGCACGAGGCGCGGCGGATGGAGCGGCGGCAGGCGACGGTGTCGCGGATCGCCCTGGCCATCTGGGTCATGGTCGGGGCCCTGGCGGTGCTGTTCGTGCTGTTCGCCGTGTCGGCCCTGCGGGAGGCGACCCGGCGCAACCGGCTGTCGCGGTTCCTGCCGCAGGAGCTGGTCCTGCGGCTCGCCGACGGCGACGGGAGCCTGAAGGCCGGCCGCCGCCAGCAGGCCGCCATCGTGTTCGTCGACATGCGCGGCTCGACCACCCTGGCCGAGAGCCTGGATCCGCACCGGCTCTCCGAGTTCCTGTCCGCCTTCCGGCGGCGGGTGACGCGCCTCGCCCGCCTGCGGGGCGGCGTGGTCGACAAGTTCATCGGCGACGGCGCCCTGGTGGTGTTCGGTCTGCCCGAGCCCCGGCCCGACGACGCGGCCCGCGCCCTCGCCTTCGCGCAGGACCTCGTCGCGGTGATCGCCCGCTGGACCGACAGGGCCGCACCCGCGCAGGCCGTGCGCATCGGTGTCGGCGTCCATTACGGCGAGGTGTTCTGCGGGATCATCGGCGAGGAGGCGCGCTACGAGTTCACCGTGCTGGGCGACGCCGTCAACGTCGCCGCCCGCCTCGAGCAGGCGACCAAGCTCCACGGCGTCCCGATCCTGGTCTCGGAGGCCGCGCGGCGGGCCGCGGGGGCGCCGGCCGAGGCGTGGCGCGAAGTCAGTCGCGAGCCCCTGCGGGGGCGCCGCGAGCGCATGGCCTACCACACGCCCGCCGCCCCGGGAGCGGGCGGCCCCGGCCCCCGCCGGGAAGAAGATATCGCGTTTCCGGCGGTCGAACCGGCCCTCTGAGAAGAACCTGCCTGTCGTGGGGATCGAATGGAGAACAAGCATCTCCGTGCGCAGCGAAATTCGAAAGACGTGTCCATTGCGAACGGACCTGCCGAGCGCGACATTCGGCACCATGCGCAGCGCCTCTGAAAACCAGTCGCCGGCCTTCGATCCGTTCGGCGAGCCCGTCGCCGACGGCGTCGCCGGCGCCTGCCCGGCCACCTCGACCGGCGACCGCACGGCGCGGCGCGTCGGCGGTGCGGTGTTCTGGACGCTGGCGCTCGCGATCCTGGCCGGCCGCGTCTACGCCTACGATCTCCCGGCCGTGCAGGCCGTCGCCTCGCACGCTGCCCAGGTGCTCGCCCTGCGCTGAGCCTCCCGGTCGAGACCGTCGAAGGCGACCCGCGCGGCGCGCAGGTTGCCGTCGATGTGCAGCCGCGCGCGGGCCCTCCCGGTTCAGTCCCTCGTGAGGTGGCGGCGGACGGCCTGGGCCGTGACGGCGGAGACGCGCACGTTCGACTCCTGCGTCACCCCGGCGATGTGCGGCGTGAGGACCAGGTTCGGCACGTCGGCGAAGACGGCGCCCGCCGCCGCGTCGAGGGGTTCGCGGTCGAACACGTCCAGCGCCGCGCCGCCGAGATGGCTGGACCGTAGGGCTTGCGCCACGGCGGCCTCGTCCACCACCCCGCCCCGGGCCGCGTTGATCAGGATCGCGCCCTTCGGCATCCGCGCCAGCACCGCCGCGTCGATCAGTCCGCGGGTCTGATCGGTGAGCGGCACGTGCAGCGAGAGCACGTCGCTCTGCGCGATCAGCGCGTCGAGCGCCTGGCTCTGCACGGGGCCGTAGGCCGGGTTCCAGGCAGGGTCGTCCGCGGCCACGAAGGGGTCGTGGGCGGCGACCGTCATGCCGAGGGCCGCCGCCCTCCGGGCAGTCTCGCGGGCGATCGACCCGAAGCCGACGAGGCCGAGGCGCTTGCCGGCGATCTCGCGGCCCATCAGGGCGTTGCGCGGCCACGTCCCGGCCGCCACGCGGGCCGTGGCCCCGTAGGCGCCGCGCAGGAGCAGCAGCGCGGTGGCGACCACGTACTCGGCGACCGCGCCGTCGTTGGCGCCGGTGGCCGGGTAGACCGCGATGCCCCGGTCCCGGCAGGCTGGGACGTCGATGTTGTCGAGGCCGACGCCGAGGCGGCCCACCACCTTGAGGTCGCGGGCGGCGTCGAGCAGGGGGCCGCGGACCTGGGTCCGGTTGCGCACGATCAGGGCGTCGGCCCGGGCCACGGCGGCGGCGAGGTCCCCGGGCCGGTCGACGAGGCCAGGATCGTACTGCACGTCGAGGCCGGCGAGCTCGGCCGCGATCGCGGCCTCGTCCATGAACTCGCTGATGACGACCTTGGGCATGGCGCGCCTGTGTCCCGGTTCCGCGTGATCGTCTCCCGCTAGAGCCGTTCCGGCCCGCGTGGCAACCCGGATCCGGGCTCGCCCGCCCTCAGGCGACCGCGCGGACCGCCCGCTCGGTCGGGAGCGCCCGCCGGGGCAGGCTCTCGATCAGGCCGGGGATCTCCTCGGGCGGCCGGGCCGGGCTGTACAGGAAGCCCTGCGCGCTGTTGCAGCGCCGCAGCCGGAGCAGCTCGGCCTGCTGCTCGGTCTCGACGCCCTCCACGGTGACGTCGATGCGCAGGTCGCGGGCGATGACCATGATCGCCTCGATCACCGTCAGGCATTCGGGGCGGCTGCTCAGGTCGCGCACGAAGGCGCGGTCGATCTTGATCTTGTCGACCGGGAACTGCGTCAGGTAGCTCAGCGAGGAGTAGCCCGTCCCGAAATCGTCGAGGGCGATCCGCACGCCGAGCGCCCGCAGGGAGCGGAGATTGTCCAGCACGTGCGGCGTGTTGGCCAGGAAGATCGACTCGGTGATCTCGATCTCCAGGCGGTCCGCCGCGAGGCCGGTCTCGCCCAGCACCGCCGCGACGTCGGCGAAGAAGTCGGGCCGGCGGAAATGGACCGACGAGATGTTGACGGCGACGCGCAGGCGCACCGGCCAGGTCAGCGCCTCCGCGCAGGCCCGCCGCAGGGCCCAGCGCCCGATCGCGAGGATGAAGCCCGTTCCCTCGGCGATCGGGATCAGCTCGGCGGGCGAGACGGGGCCGAGACCGGGCCGGGTCCAGCGGAGCAGCGCCTCGCAGCCGACCACTTGGCCGTCCTGCAGGCTGACCAAAGGCTGGTAGTGCAGCGCCATCTCGCCGTCGGCGAGGGCCTGGCGCATCGCCTCGTCGAGTTCGTGCCGGCGCTGGACGCGCACGTCCAGGTCGCGGTCGAAGCCCCGCCAGCGCCCCTTGCCGCCCTGCTTGGCGCTGTAGAGCGCCAGATCCGCCTTCCGGAGCAGGTCCTCGGGCTCGGTCGCGTCCGCGGGGGCGCAGGCGATCCCGACGCTGACGCCGATCTCCGCCCGGACGCCGTCGATGAGGTAGGGCTCGCGCAGGGTCGCGATCGTGGCCTCGGCCAGGGCCTGCGCGGCCGCGCCGTCCCGGCCGCGCTGCAGGATCGCGAACTCGTCGCCCCCGAGACGGAACGCCTGCGCGTCGGCCGGGAGCAGGGCGCGCAGGCGATCGGCGACCTGCCCCAGCAGGGCGTCGCCCGCGGCGTGGCCGATGCTGTCGTTGACGGTCTTGAAGCCGTCGAGGTCGAGGTAGAGCAGGCTGACCGTCGTGTCCGGGGCCGGTTGCGCGTTCTGCGGCGCGTTCTGCGCGGCGGCCGCGCAGGCCTCGGACGCGACGTCGTGGAACATGACCCGGTTCGACAGGTCGGTCATCGGGTCCCGGGTGGCCAGATAGGCGATGTGCGCCTCCGCCCGGCGGGCCTCGGTCACGTCGGAGCCGACGCCCCGGAACCCCGCGAAGCGCCCCTTCTGGTCGAGGAACGGCTTGCCGCTCAGCCGGAGCCAGCGCCGGCCGGCCGGCGTGTCGACGGCGATCAGGTGCTGGTGGAAGGCGACGCCCCGCCGGAGACGGTCCACGAGGTCGGCGCTCTGGTCGGCCTCGGGGGGCGCCTCCGCCCGGCCGGCGAGCAGCGCCGGGAACGAGGCGTGCTGGAGCCTCTGCACCGGGCAGGCCAGCACGTCCGCCATCCGGGTGGAGACGTGCTGGAACCGTCCGGTCCCGTCCGTCTCCCACAGTTAGTCGCTGGCATTCGCCTCGAAGGCGTTGAGCAGCAGCCCGATCGTCTCGCTCTGGTCCTCGACCCGCACGCGGTCGAGGATGCGCTGGCGCGACAGGCGGCTCATGCGGCTCACGCTCGTCACCACGAAGATCGCGTAGACGGCGAGCAGGAAGCCGATGCTGAGCGCGACTGGCTCCCCGGACCGGGCCAGCCCGACGAAGCTGCCGACGATGACCGGGACCGCGAACAGGTACGAGACCGACAGGAGCGGGCCGACCACGTAGGCGTCCGAGATCAGGCCGGCCACGATGGCGACGACGAGCAGCCGCGCGTCGCCGCCGGAGGGGGCGAACAGCACGACCGGCAGGGTCGCCCAGGCGAGGCCCAGGGCGAAGGCGAGGCCGGCGGAGATCCGGCAGCCCCACCGGACGGTGTGCGCCGAGGCGGTGTCGCCGTGAGTGCGCCAGTAGAGCCAGGTCGCGTAGGTCGCCGCCGTGATCAGCACCGCGACCACGGCGAGCAGGCCGAGGAGGTAGGTGTGCGAGGCCGAACCCCAGAAGAAGTACGCGACGGCCAGCGCGATGATCAGGTGCGTCACCGCCGAGTAGGTGGCGAGCTTCAGCGTCTCGTCGAGGAGCCCCGCCCGCACCTGCAGGCGGTAGCGGCTCGGCAGCGCGTCGTCGGCGTCGGGACCGAAGAGGCGGGCGAGCAGCGATCCCGGCCGGCGGTCCGGCCAGGTCCCCCGCCGCGCGCCCGGCCCGGTCGCGCCCGCGGAGATCTCGGGCGACACCTCGGGCGACATCTCAGGCGGCATGGGCCGCCCCCTGCTCGGCCCCGTGCTCGGCCCCGTGCCCGTCCCCCTGCCCGGCCCCGTGGCGGGGCGCGACCCTCATGGTCAGGCCGCCCCTGGGCCGCAGGGTCACGCGGAACTGCGCCGCCGGCATCTCCGCCGTCACCGGCCGGAGGCGGAAGGCGGGCAGCAGCGTCGCCAGGACGACGAGGCACTCGGTCAGGGCGAGGCCCATGCCGATGCAGACCCGCGGGCCGGCGCCGAACGGCAGGTAGGCGTAGCGGTCGCGCGCGGCGGCCCGCTCCGGCGCGAAGCGGCCCGGGTCGAACGCCTCCGGACTTTCCCAGAGCAGCGCGTGCCGGTGCAGGGCGTAAACCGGCACGTGGACCGACTGCCCGGCCGGCACGACCGTGTCCCCGAGCCGGACCGGGGCCCGCGTCCGCCGCACGATCAGCGGGGCCGGCGGATAGAGGCGCATCACCTCGAGGAGCACCTGACGCGTGTAGGGGAGCCGGTCCACGGAACCGGGATCGGACTCCGGATCGGCGCCGAGGCGCGCCATCTCGGCGACGACGCGCTCCTCCACCTCCGGGTGCTCGGCCAGGACCCGGAAGGTCCAGGCCAGCGCCAGGGCGGTGGTCTCGTGGCCGGCGGACACGAAGGTCAGCAGGTTGTCGACGAGGCTCGCCTCGGTGAGCGGCGCGCCGGTCTCCGGGTCCCGCGCCTGCAGCAGGAGGCCGAGGAGGTCGGAGCCGGGCTCGCCGCGGGCCCGGCGGCGCGCGATCGTGCGGGCGACCTCGCCGCGCAGGTAGCGCACCGCCTCCGCCCCGGCCCGGGACCCCGGATGCGGGATCCAGGCCGGCGCCCGCAGCATCTCCAGGGCGATCTTCCAGCTGGTCTGGCCGAGATAGGCGTCCATCGCGGCCCCGAAGGGCCCGACCTCCAGGTAGGGATCGCCCGACACCATCGTGGCGACGATGACGTCGAACGTCGTGCGCATCATCTCGCGCAGGATGTCCCGCTCGCTCCCGGCGGGATCGGCGTCGCGCCAGCGCGCCCGCGTCGCCGCGGCGGCCCGGGCCATGGCCGGCACGAAGCTCCGGACCCGGTCCGGGCGGAACATCGGGGTCGCGGTCCTGCGCTGACGCCGCCAGTGGTCCCCGTCCGCGGTGAGGACCCCCGCGCCGAGGGCCGGGGCCAGCGCCCGCAGCATGAAGGGTTCCCGCTCCAGCGCCTCGGCCTGGTCGACCATCAGGCTGCGGATGTGGCCGGGATCGCAGACGTAGGTGGTCCGCTGGCCGAGGAAGCGGGTGGTCACCAGGGGTTGTGTGTAGATCTGCCGGGGCCAGGCCTCGATCAGGCTGCCCAGCATCGTGACGAGCACGGATGGCAGCGCGACCGCCTCGGCCACGCCCTCTGCCACGGCCGCCGCGAACGGCGGCCGTCCCGGCGCGCAGACCCTGAACGTTCCGACAGCGGGCATACCGGCTCCCTCGCGGGACCAGATTCGAGGTTCAACGTTAAGTTTTGGCTTGCCGCCGCGGCGCCGTCGAGCGCTTCCCCCGGCGCCGGGGCGGAAAACGCCGCCTTGCTTACCGGGAGCTTACCGGATTCCCGGGGAGGCGCCGCGGACACCCGGGGGCGGCCCGCCCTAGCGGTCCCGGGTCGCGCGGGCCTGAGCCTCGAGGGCCTCGTGGAGCCGGCCCTCGATCAGCAGGGCCGAGCCGTAGTGGAACTCGATGTCGAAGGCGTGGCGCTGGTTCATCGAGAGCGACGCGCTCTGCATCGCGATGAGATGGCCCTCCGCGTCGAACAGGCCCGAGCCCGATCCGCCGTAGCCGTCGTTGCAATCGTGGCGGGCGCGGCGGATCGCGCCCTCGCTCGGCGGATCGATCCGCCGGACGGCGCAGGATTCCCGGCTGCTCTGCCCCCGGTAGTTCTCGTGCCCGGCCGGTGAGACCATCGTCACCGGGAGCGTCAGGTCGCCGGTCGGAAGGGTGGGCGGGTCCGGGATCGGCTGCGGCCGCGCCTCGGCCGGCTCGGCGAGGCGCAGCAGCGCCCAGTCGTCGGTGATGTGCAGGCGCCGCGCCTCGGGCTCGACGCCGAGTTCCAGGATCTCGGGCACGAAGGCGTAGTTCCGACCTGCTATCTGAAAGTAGCAGTCGGCGACGTTTCGAGTAACCTCCAGTTGTCGATTGCGGAAATTGTGCGCGTTCATCAGCACGAGGGACCGGCTCCCGATCAGCCACGCGGCGGCGGCCTTCTGGGGAATCCCGTCCGGGCGCCGGCACCACAGGACGCCCGCGCCGGGAAAGCGCTCCAGGTCGGCCCCCGTCAGCTCGCGCCGCCCGTCCTGCTGGTAGAGCGCCGCGAGACGGCGTTCCCCGCCGGTCCCGGCCGCCAGGGCCGCAGGCGCCAAGGTCGCGGGTGCCAGGATCGCAGGCGCCAGGGCGAGAGCCGCCCAGCAGGCGGCCAGCGCCGGAGAGCGGGCCGCGCAGCCCGTGACATGACCCATGGCGTCCTCCCGGGACGGGTCGGCGGCCGGCTCCGGGCCCGCACGCCCGCGTATCGTTCCCACCTGTCTGGCCCACCTGTCTGGGATGGCGGCCGGCTCTCGGTCAAGGTCTCCGTGATCTTACCAGATCTCCGGTGTTCTTTTGCCAAATCATCCCGAAAAGAAATGTTTCGTTTTGCAAAGACACGCATTACAAGCCGTGCGAATAATCAAGTGGCGCACAACGATAATAAGTCTTTCATAAGCTCAGCGAATACTGGAAATAGCCCGGTTATCGCGACGCTGGAGGCGGGTTTGTCGGTGAAAGTCGTGTCGCCATCGAATCAACACCACGATGACTGCGAGGCCAAACGGCGTGGCAGTCCGGCGAGGAGACGCAGGATGATCAGGCTCCGGAATTCCGTCTCGGCATTGGCGATCATGGCGCTCGCGCCGGTCGCCATGGCGGGCGTGGCGCAGGCCAACGACAAGCTCGTCGAGAAATCGAAGAGCGACGAGAACTGGGTGATGCCCGGTAAGAACTACGACTCGAACAATTACAGCGACCTGACGCAGATCAACAAGAGCAACGTCAAGCAGCTCAAGCCGTCCTGGACGTTCTCCACCGGCCTGCTCAACGGCCACGAGGGCGCGCCGCTCGTCGTCGACGGCGTCATGTACATCCACACCTCGTTCCCCAACAACACCTTCGCCCTCGGCCTCGACGATCCGGGCAAGATCCTGTGGCAGGACAAGCCCAAGCAGAACCCGGCCGCGCGCTCGGTGGCCTGCTGCGATCTCGTGAACCGCGGCCTCGCCTACTGGCCCGGCGACGGCAAGACCCCGGCGCTGATCCTCAAGACCCAGCTCGACGGCAACGTCGCCGCCCTCAACGCCCAGACCGGCGAGACGGTGTGGAAGGTCGAGAACTCCGACATCAAGGTCGGCTCGACCCTCACGATCGCCCCCTACGTGGTGAAGGACAAGGTGATCATCGGCTCCTCGGGCGCCGAGCTCGGCGTGCGCGGCTACCTCACCGCCTACGACGTCAAGACCGGCGCGCAGGTCTGGCGCGCCTACGCCACCGGCCCGGACGAGGACCTGCTGCTCGCCAAGGACTTCAACATCCACAACGCCCATTACGGCCAGAAGGGCCTCGGCACCTCGACCTGGGAGGGCGACGCCTGGAAGATCGGCGGCGGCACCAACTGGGGCTGGTACGCCTACGATCCGGGCACCAACCTGATCTATTTCGGCACCGGCAACCCGGCGCCGTGGAACGAGACCATGCGTCCCGGCGACAACAAGTGGACGATGACGATCTTCGGCCGCGACGCCGACACCGGCGAGGCGAAGTTCGGCTACCAGAAGACGCCCCACGATGAGTGGGACTATGCCGGCGTCAACGTGATGATGCTGTCCGACCAGAAGGACAAGGACGGGAAGATGAGGAAGCTCCTCACCCACCCGGACCGCAACGGCATCGTCTACACCCTCGACCGGACGGACGGCACGTTGGTCTCGGCCAACAAGATCGACGACACCGTCAACGTGTTCAAGTCGGTGGACCTGAAGACCGGCACGCCGGTGCGCGATCCGGAATACGGCACCCGGATGGACCATCTCGCCAAGGACATCTGTCCCTCGGCGATGGGCTACCACAACCAGGGTCACGATTCCTACGACCCGAAGCGGCAAGCCTTCTACATGGGCATCAACCACATCTGCATGGATTGGGAGCCCTTCATGCTGCCCTACCGGGCGGGTCAGTTCTTCGTCGGTGCGACGCTGAACATGTATCCGGGCCCGAAGGGTGACCGGCAGAACTACGAGGGCCTCGGCCAGATCAAGAGCTACAACGCCATCACCGGCAAGTTCAACTGGGAGAAGATGGAGCGCTTCGCGGTCTGGGGCGGCACCACCGCCACCGCCGGCGACCTCGTCCTCTACGGGACGCTGGATGGCTTCATCAAGGCGCGCGACTCCGACAACGGCGACCTCCTCTGGAAGTTCAAGCTGCCGTCGGGCGCCATCGGCTACCCGATCACCTACACCCACAAGGGCACCCAGTACGTCGCCATCTACTACGGCGTCGGCGGCTGGCCGGGCGTGGGCCTGGTGTTCGACCTCGCCGACCCGACCGCCGGCCTCGGCGCGGTGGGCGCCTTCAAGAAGCTCGCCAACTACACCCAGATGGGCGGCGGCGTGATGGTGTTCTCGCTGGACGGCAAGGGCCCGTACGACGACCCGAACGTCGGCGAGTACGCGCAGCACGCCGCCAAGTAAGGGCCGCGCGGCAGGCCTCCGAGCGAGGCCCGCCCGACGACCTCCCACCTGACGACCTCCCGCCGGCCCGACGGCCGGCGGGATCTCGGGACGGATCCGAGCGGGCGGGGCGACGCCATGCCCCCCCTCAGGCCCCGCCACCTCCGCCCCGCCACTCCGGCCCCACCGGACACGCCACAAGAAACGCTTCGACAACAGGGATAGACGTCCATGCCGCGCCCGCGCGCACGCATCCTGGCGGCCCGCTTCGCCGCCGTCCTGACGCTCGCCACCCTGGCCGCCGGGCCGGTGGTGGCCCAGGAATCCGAGGCCCAGGCCATCCAGTCGGATCCCGGCAAGGCCCCGGCCGCCCCGCCGGCCGACCCCGCGACCCTGCGGATCTGCGCCTCCGAGAAGCAGCCGCCCCTCTCGATGAAGGACGGCTCCGGGCTCGAGAACCGCGTCGCGGTCGCCGTCGCCGAGGCGATGGGGAAGAAGCCCGTCTTCGTCTGGCTCGAGAAGCCCGCGATCTACCTCGTCCGCGACGGCCTGGAGAAGCGGACCTGCGACGTGGTCGTCGGCCTCGACAGCGACGACCCGCGGGTGCTGACCACCCGGCCGTACTACCGGAGCGGCTACGTCTTCATCACCCGCGCCGACAAGGATCTCGACGTGAAGTCCTGGTCCGACCCGCGGCTCAAGACCCTCGACCACATGGTGGTGCCGTTCGGCTCCCCCGGCGAGGCGATGCTCAAGGATATCGGCCGCTACGAGGAGGACATGGCCTACCTCTACTCGCTGGTGAACTTCCGCTCGCCGCGCAACCAGTACACCCAGATCGACCCGGCCCGCATCGTCAGCGAGGTCGCCAACGACAAGGCCGATGTCGGCGTCGCCTTCGGCCCGGACGTGGCCCGCTACGTCAAGGATTCCCCGACGCCGCTGCGCATGACGCTGGTCCCGGCCGACACGGTCGGCAGCGACGGCCGCAAGGTCCCGCAGGTCTTCGACCAGTCGATGGGCGTGCGCAAGGACGACGAGGCCCTGCGCAAGGCCCTCGACGCCGGGATCGAGAAGGCCCGGCCCGCCATCGCGACGATCCTCAAGCAGGACGGTGTGCCGGTCGTCGCCTCGAACTGAGGCTGCCCCACCGAGACCGCCCCACCGAGACCGCCCCACCGAGACCGGCCCGGCGCGTCCGGGCCATCGATCAGGACATCAGGACCCGCTCAACAGATGCACATCGTACGTTCGGCCCGCGTCGCCCTTCTCACCCTCGCCGTGGCGATGCCCGCCGCGGCCCGCGCGCAGCCCCAGTCCGGCCCGCAGACCGGCATCGTCTTCCGCAACACCATCACCGGCGAGGCGATGGACACGGCCGAGGGCAAGCCGGGCGGGCGGGACACGCAGGCGGTCAAGACCTTCTTCCAGACCGGGAAGAACCTCTACATCGACGACAAGTCCTGCCTGCGGAACGGCGAGAGCCTGTTCCTGACCTCGTGCTCCGGCTGCCACGGCCATCTCGGCGAGGGCAAGGTCGGGCCCGGCCTCAACGACGATTACTGGACCTACCCGGCGAACACGACCGATGTCGGCCTGTTCGCGACCCTCTGGGGCGGTGCCAACGGCATGATGGGACCGCACAACGAGGATCTCAATCCCGACGAGATGCTGCAGGTCATCGCCTGGATCCGTCATCTCTACACGGGCCCGGTGAAGGATGCCGAGTGGCTCACCGACGAGCAGAAGAAGACTTACAAGCCCTTCAAGGAGGGCGAGACCTTTGCCAAGGACGTGCCCGGCCAGTGCAAGCCGCTGGACTAGCCGTTCTCGGCAAGTCGCGCCCCGCGGGAGACGGGGCGAACCGGCGGCCCGACCGGCCGCCCCAGGAAGAGACGGAGGAATCTACGATGCGCACAGTGATCACGGCGGCGATGCTGATCGCGGGGGTGGCCTTCGCGGTGCCGGCGCTGGCCTACGACGGTCAGACCTGCAAGGCGCCGGGCAATTGCTGGCAGCCGAAGCCCGGCTTCCCCGAGAAGGTCGCCGGGACCAAGTACGATCCCAAGCACGACCCGAAGGAGGTCAGCAAGCAGGCCGAATCCATCAAGCAGATGGAGGAGCGCAACAGGAAGCGGATCGAGAACGCCAAGAAGACCGGCAAGTTCGAGTACGACGTCGCCAAGATTTCTTCGAATTGATCGCGGCCAACTGAACGCGGCCGATTGATCCGGCCGTCCTGGGGCCGGCCCGCGCCGCGGCGCCGGCCCGCAGCGACGCTCGGCACCGCGCCGCACCGACACGCCGCACCGTTACCCGGCGCCGCCGTTCCGGCGCCCCGCCCGACACCGCAGGCACCGCCTCATGAACACCCTCCGTTCCGGAGACACGATGCTCACCGACTGGCGGGCGGCGGCGGCCCGCTTCGAGGCGGAGGTCGCCAAGGCGGTGGTCGGCCAGGAGCGGGCGATCCGCCTCGTGACGATCGCGATCTTCGCCCGCGGCCACGTGATGCTCGAGGGCGACGTCGGCGTCGGCAAGACCACCCTGCTGCGGGCGGTGGCCCGGGCGCTGGGCGGGGCCTACGAGCGCGTCGAGGGCACGGTCGACATGATGCCGACCGACCTGATCTACCACACCTACCTCGGCCCCGACGGCCGGCCGCGGGTCGATCCCGGCCCGGTCCTGGCCCGGGCCGAGGATCTCTCGGTGTTCTTCTTCAACGAGATCAACCGGGCGCGGCCGCAGGTCCACGCCCTGCTGCTCCGGCTGATGGCCGAGCGCAGCGTCCAGGCCTTCGGCCGCACCTACACGTTCCCGAACCTGCAGGTCTTCGCCGACCGCAACCGCGTCGAGCGGGAGGAGACCTTCGAGCTCCCGGCCGCGGCCCGCGACCGCTTCCTGATGGAGATCGGGCTGGAGGCGCCCCGAGACGCGGCGGTGCGCCGGAGCCTGGTCTTCGACCCGCGCTTCCACGACACCGACGCCCTCGTCGGCGCGGTCGCCGAGGGCGTGCTCGACCACGCCCGGATCGGCGGCATCGCGGCCGCGATCCAGCACGCCGTCCGCGCGGAGCCGTCGATCGAGGCCTACGTGGTGGCCCTCTGGGACGCGCTGGTCCGCCCCGCGGAGGCCGGGATCCGGCTCCCGGGCCTCGACACCGCCACCCTGGTGCAGGGCGGCGCCTCGCCGCGCGGCGTCGCCTTCCTGGTGCGCGCCGCCCGGGTGCGGGCGTGGCTGGAGGGCCGCGAGTGGCTGGTGCCGGAGGACGTGCGGGCGGTCTTCACCGAGGTGATGGCCCACCGGGTCTTCCTCGAGCCCGTCCACGAGTTGCAGCGCGGCGCGATCGTGCCCGCCCTGTGCCGGGCCGCGTTCGAGACGGTGCCGGCGCCGTGAGCGACCCGCGCACGGCCGACATCGTCTACCTGCCGCGCTGGCGGCCGCGCGGCAGCCGGGCCGGCCTCCACCGGGGGCGCGACGCCGGCGGCGCCGGCCCGTTCCGCGATCAGGTGCCGTTCCTGCAGCTGCCGGATGCCCGCCGCATCGACCTGCGGGCGACGCTGCGCGACCCGTTCGAGGGCGTGCATGTCCGCCGCTTCGAGGCGCGGACCGCGGTCGAGACCTGGGTCCTGGTCGATCTCTCGGCCTCGATGGGCTTCCGTGGCACGGCCGACCGGGCGCGACTCACGGGTGATCTCTGCCGGGCGCTGGCCGTCTCGGCGACCCGGATCAGCGACGGGTTCGGCCTGATCGGCTGCGACGAGACCCTGCGCGACGACCTCACCCTCCCCGCCACCCGCCACCGGGGCGCGGCCGTCGCCGCGGCCGAGCGGGTCGCGGGCGCGCCGCGCGCGGGACGCGGCTGCGCCGGCATGCTCGAGGCCGCGCGGCGGCTCGCCGGGCGGCCGAAGCTCGTCTTCCTCGCCTCCGACTTCCGCTGGCCGGAGAGCCTGATCGCCCGGGTCTTCGCCGCCCTGGCGCCGCACGACACGGTGCCGATCCTGCTCGCCGACCCCGCCGAGGCGGAGGCGCTGCCGGCCTTCGGCCTCGTCGAACTCGACGACCTCGAGGGCGGCGGTCGCCGCGTGGTCCTGCTGCGCCCGAGCCTGCGCCGGGCCTGGATCGCCCGGGAGCGGGACCGGATCGCCGCCCTGGAGCGCGCCGCCGCGCCCTTCGCCCGCCGGGTCTTCCAGCTCGCCGGGCGCTTCGACGCCCAGGCGCTCACCCGCCACCTGATGACGACCTGAGCATGGGCGCGCGCGGTCCCGCCCTCCTGCCGGCCGGCCTCTCCGCCGGCCTCTCCGCCAGCCTCTTCGCCAGCCTCCGCGCCGGCGTCCTCGCCGGTGTCCTGGCCGGCATCCTGGCCGCGCCGCTCGCTCTGACGGCCGGCCCGGCCGCCGCGCAGGTGCGCTCCGTCGAGGTGCGCAGCCCCCGGCCCTTCGGGATCTTCCTGGGCGACCTGGTCGAGGCGCAGGTGGAGATCCTGGCCGATCCCGATTTCCGGCTGCAGCGCGCGACCCTGCCCCGGCCCGGTCCGGTGACCTACTGGCTCGACCTGCGCGCCGTCGCGGTCGACGAGGCCCCGGCGGCCGGCGGCCGGCGGGTGCGCCTGCGCCTCACCTACCAGAGCTTCTACGCCGCCCTCGACGCCCGCACCCTGGAGGTGCCGGGCTTCCCCCTGACGCTGGCGAGCGAGGCGGCGACCGGGCGAACCACCGCGGCCGTCCAGGTGCCGGGCTGGAGCCTCGGCGTCTCGCCCCTGCGCGAGGTGCAGCCGCAGCGGCGCGAGGATCCGGCCGAGTACCTGCGCCCGGACGGCCGGAGTGGGCGGGTCGATCCCGGGCCGGACGTCGCGGCGGCGGCGGGTCTCGGCGCCCTCGCGGGCCTCGCCGCGCTGGCGCTGGCGCACGACCGGGCCTGGGGACCGTTCCGGCAGCGGCGGGGCCGGCCCTTCGCGGCGGCTCTGCGCGCGCTCCGGCGGCAGCGGGCGGGGGCCGGGCCCGATCAGGCCTACCGGGCGGCGCTGCTGGCCCTGCACCGGGGCCTCGACCTGACCGACGGGAGGCGGGTGCTCGCCGACGATCTCGGCGCCTTCCTCGCCCGGCACGGGGCCTTCCGGGGCCAGGCGGCGGAGCTCGCGCGCTTCTTCGAGGCCTCGCGCCTCGCCTTCTTCGGCGGCCGGCTGCCGGCCGCGCGCGCGGCCTGGCCCCGCGCCGAGGCCGAGGCGCTCCTGGCGCGGCTCGCGGCGGCGGAGCGGAGCGCGTGAGGCCGTGACCGATCTCCTCGCCCGCCTCGGCGCGACCGATCCCTGGGTCCTGTGGCTGCTGCCGCTGGCGCTGCTGCCGCTGGCCCGCTCGGCCCTGCGCCGGACGGCCGTGCCGGCGGTCGCCGCCGCCCCGGCCGACCCCCTCTCGGCCTGGCTCGGCCGGGCGCTGACGCTCGCCGGCGTCCTGGCCATCGCCGGCCTGATCGTGGCCCTGGCGGGCCCCTACCGGACGGGCGCAAGGATCGAGCGCCTCGGCATCGGCGCGCAGGTCTCGCTGCTGATCGACCGCTCCGGCAGCATGAACGAGACCTTCGCGGGCCGGCAGCCCTCCGGCGCCGAGGAATCGAAGGCTGCGGCCTCCCGGCGCCTGCTGGCCGATTTCGTCGGCGCCCGGGCGCACGATCTGTTCGCCGTGACGGCCTTCTCCACCGCGCCGATGCTAGTCATGCCGATGACCGACCGCCACGACGCCGTGCGGGCGGCGATCGCCGCCATCGACCGGCCCGGCCTCGACTACACCAATATCGGCCGGGGCCTCGGCATGGCCCTGTCGCAGTTCGGAATCGATGTCGGCGCCTCGCGGGTTCTCCTGCTGGTCTCCGACGGCGCGGCGGTGATCGACCCGCGCATCCAGGACCAGCTGCGCGCCGCGGTCGCGCGGATCCGGCCGAACCTGTACTGGCTGTTCCTGCGCACCCAGGGATCGCCCGGCATCGCCGACCGGCCGGCCGGCGAGGACACGCCCCAGGCCGCGCCGGAGCGCCATCTCGACCTGTTCTTCAAGAGCCTCGGCGTGCCCTACCGCGCCTTCGAGGCCGAGGGCGCCGAGGCGGTGGCCGCCGCCATCCGGCAGATCGAGGCCCTGGAGCGGGACCCGATCCCCTACGTCGAGGAGCGCCCGCGCCGGGACCTGACCGGGCTCGCCGCCGCGCTCGCCGCCCTCGGCCTCGCGCTGCTGGTCCTGGCCAAGCTCGCGGAGGTGGACCTCGCGGCGGCACCGGCGGATGCGGAGACTGCGACGGAGGCCGCGACCGAGACCGCGGGCGTTGCGGCACGGAGGGCGGCATGAGCGCCGGCGCCCTCCTCGACGGCCCGGCCCCGCGCCACACCGCCCGCCCCCGCCTCAGCTTGGCGGCGGCGTGGCGCCGGGTCCGGCCGGCCCTGCTGGTCGCGCTGCCGCTGGTCCTCGCGGCCGCCGCCCTGTGGTTCGCCGTCTCGGGCTGGAGCGCCGCGCGCGACGACGACCGGATCGCCGCCCTGGAGGCGGGCCGCGACCGGCCGGTCGAGCCGGATGCGCGGCCGGCCCTCCTGGCGGCGCGGATCGGCTTCCTCGCCGCCCGGGACCGTCTCGGCGAGACCGAGCCCCTCATCGACGCCCTCGACCGCGCCGGTGCGGTGCGGGAGGCGGCCCGGGCGCGGTACGTCATCGGCAACGCGCGGATGCGGCAGGCCTTCGCGCTGATCGGCCGGGGCGACCTCGACAAGGCCGCGCCCCAGGTGACGCTGGCGCGGCAGGATTACCGCCGCGCCCTCCAGGCCCGGCCCGAGTTCTGGGACGCCAAGTACAACCTCGACGTCGCCTCGCGCCTCGTGCGCGACTACCCGGAATTCGACCGCAAGACCGGGGACGAGCTGCGCGCCGAGCCGAAGAAGATCTGGACCGACATCCCCGGCCAGCCGCGGGGCGGCCCGTGAGCCCGCGGCGCGTCCTTCCCCCCGTCCTGCCCTCGGTCCTGCCCACCCTCGTCGCCCGCAACCTGCGCGACGGGCGGTTCCGCGCCCTGGCGGCCGCCCTCGCGCTGGCGCTGGCGGCCCTGGTCGCGCCGCCGATCCCGGTCACCCGCACCGGCGTGTCGGTGCTGGCGGTGGTCGACATCACCGGCAGCATGGCGGTGCGCGACTATCCCGCCGCCGGCGGGTCGATGAGCCGGCTCGAGACCGTCAAGGCGGCGCTGCGGGCGACGCTGCCCGACCTCCCCTGCGGCTCGCGGGTGGCGCTCGGCCTGTTCACCGACCGGCGGCCGTTCCTGCTGTTCACGCCGGTCGAGGTCTGCGCCGACTTCGCGCCGCTGGACGGCGCCATCGCGGCCCTCGACCCGCGCATGGCCTGGGAGGGGGACAGCCGCATCGCGGCCGGCCTGTTCCGGTCGATCGCCATGGCGGGGGAGATCGACGCCGACCTCCTGTTCCTCACCGACGGCCAGGAGACGCCGCCCCTGCCCGCCTCCGGCGGCCCGACCTTCGACGGCAGGCCCGGCGCGGTGCGCGGGCTGATCGTCGGCGCGGGCGGCTACGGCCTGTCGCCGATCCCGCGCTTCGACGATCGCGGGCGCGAGACGGGTTTCCTCGGCGAGAGCGACGTCCAGCAGGAGAACCGCTCCGGGCCGCCCCCGGCCGACGCGGAATCCCGCGAGGGCTACAACCCGCGCAACGCCCCCTTCGGGGCCCAGGCCGCCCACGGCACCGAGCACCTCTCGTCGGTCCGCGAGCCCTACCTGAAGCGCCTCGCCGCCGAGACCGGCCTCGGCTACGTCCATCTCGACGGCCCGGGCGGTCTCGCCGCCTCTCTGCGCGCCGCGGCGACGCCGCGCCCGCTGCCCGGCCGCCTCGACCCGCGGCCCGCCCTCCTGGCGGCGGCCCTGGCTCTGACGCTCCTGGCCCTCCTGGGGGGGCCCCTCGCCCGCGCCCTTCGCGCGCTCCGCGGGCGCGCGGGCCACTCTGCTCCAATCCCTGCTCCAACCCCTGCTCCAACCGGAGCGATCAGGACCTGACCATGCGGATGCCCCTCGCCCTCTTTCCGGCCCTCGCCCCGGCCCTCGCCGTCGTCGGCCTCGCCGGCGCGGCGCTGGCCCACGGGCCGACGCCGCAGAAGATCGACCAGTCGATCACCATCCAGGCGCCCCCGGAGGCAGTCTGGAAGGTGGTGGGCGATTTCGGCGGCATCGGGCGCTGGCACCCGGACGTGGCCAAGGCCGAGGCCAGTGGCGGCAACGTCGAGGGCACGACCCGCCGGGTGACCCTCAAGGCCGGCGGCACCCTGGTCGAGGGGCTGGACGAGTGGCTGGCCGACGGCCGGACCTACTCGTACCGGATGTCCGACCCGGACCTGAAGGCGCTCCCCGTCTCCTCCTACTCGGCGACGCTCACCGTGACCCCGGACGGGTCCGGCTCCAAGGTGTCGTGGATCGGCCGCTTCTACCGGGGCGACACCGGCAACGAGCCGCCGGAGACTCTCAGCGACGAGGCCGGGCGCACGGCGATGAACCGCTACTTCGCGGACGGGCTCAAGGGCCTGAAGGCGGCCGTCGAGAGCCGGACGACCCATTGAGGCCCCGCATGCGCCACCTGTGGCTGATCGCGACGCTCGCGGTCGCGGTCGCGGCCGGGACCGGCGCTGGGACCAGTGTCGCGTCCGCGGCCGGCGACCCGGTCTGGGTCGTCAGCCAGCAGGGGGCCGAGCTGGCGCGGATCGAGGCCGGGAAAGTGGCCGGGCGGATCCCGCTCGGACCGGCGCCGGTGGCGGCGGCGACCGACCGGGCCGGCCGCCTCTATCTGACCCACCCGGACGGGCGCGCCGTCACCGTCGTCGCGCCCGGCGCGCCGCCCCGCCGCCTGCCCGTCCCCGGCCAGGCCTTCGGCCTCGCGGCGAGCCCGGACGGGGCGCACCTGTACGTCGGCGACTGGTCGGGCGACCGCGTCCTGAAGATCTCCGCGGCGACCGGCGCCCTCGAGGGCGCCGCGGCGGTGGGCCGCGACCCGGCCCACCTCGTCCTCGACCGGCGCGGGCGGCTCTACGTCGCCGACCGCGAGAGCCGTCAGGTCAGCGTGATCGACACCGGGACGATGGCCCGCGTGGCCGTGGTCCCGACCGGCGAGGCGCCCTTCGCCCTGGCGCTCGCGCCGGACGAGGCGAGCCTCTACGTCGCCAACGTGCGCAGCGGCGACCTCACGGTGATCGACACGGCGACGCTGCGGGCCCGCGCCACGGTTCCGGCCGGCCGGATGCCCTACGGCGTGGCGGTCACCGGGGACGGCAGCCGCATCCTGGTCACCAACCAGCACGCCGCCGCCGTGACGGTGATCGACGCGGCCCGGCTCGAGATCGTCGCCACCGTGGCGGTGGGCCCCTATCCCGAGGGTATCGCGGTGGTCGGTCCGCTTGCCTACGTGGCGAACTGGTTCTCGGACGACGTCTCGGTGATCGATCTCGCCACGTGGCGCGAGACGGCGCGCATCAAGGTGGCGGAGGGCCCGCGCACGGTCCTGGCGGGGGAGCCCGCGCGATGAGCCGTGCCGGCCGCATCGGGATCGCGTCCGGGCTGGTCCTGCTGGCCCTCGGCGCCTGCGACCGCGGGGCGGACGAGCGCGCCGACGCGCGCGCCGACGAGGCCGGCGCGGTGGTGGCCACCACCGCTGAGGGCACCCTGCCGGCCTGGCTCGCGCCGACCGACGGGACCGACCCGGCCCGCTGGCTCGCGGGCCGCGAGGCCGGCAAGGCCCTGCCGGCCGACGATCCCCGCGTGCGCGCGATGGCGACGGCGCTGGCCGGAGCCCGCGACGGCTTCATCGAGGACCCGCGCATGATCGCCAACCGCACCGTCCAGCTCGGCCAGATGCTGGCCGAGGCCGGCATCGGCGAGGGCTACGGCGCGATCCTCGACGGTCTCGGCGGCATCGCGGCGGAGCGCGGCCGCCGCAAGAGCCTCTACGGCGAGATGTGCCAGCACTACTACAACGCCCGGATGCAGGGGGCCGACCACGCGGCCGCGCTGGCGCGCCTCGCCGGCCCGCACCCGGTCGGCGAGGGGACGCCGTGAGCGCCGCCCGGGCCTCGGCCGACCGTCCGGCGGGGCGGGACGGCCCGCGGGTTCTCGACGCGGTGCTGATCGTCGACGACCACCCGGTCGTGCGGCGCGGCTTCCGCCATCTCGCCGAGGATGCCGGCGTCCGGGCGGTCCACGAGGCCGCGGACGTGGTGTCGGGCTACCGCACCTTCCACCGCCACCGGCCCGGGCTGGTGGTGACCGACCTGGGCTTCCGCGACCAGGGGCTGTCGGGCCTGTCGCTGATCCGCCGGGTGCGGGCCCTCGAGCCGGCGACCCGGATCCTCGCCTTCAGCATGCACGACGATCCGGTGATCGTCGCCCGGGCCATCGAGGGCGGGGCCCACGGCTTCGTCCTGAAGGACACGGCGGTGACGCGCTTCCACGAGGCGCTGGCGACCGTGTCGGCCGGGCACAGCTACCTGCCGCACGAGGTCGCGACCAAGATCGCGATGCTGAATGCCGGGCTCCTGGAATCGCCCCTCGCGCGCCTGACCGCGCGGGAGGTTCAGGTGCTGTCGCTGCTGGGGGCGGGCAAGTCCAACGAGGCGATCGCCGACAGCCTGTCGATGAGCCACCGGAGCGTGTCGGCCGTCGTCTCGGGCATGAAGCAGAAGCTCGGCGCCGGCAGCCTAGCCGACCTCCTGCGCATCGCCCTGTCGCGGGACGGGCGCCCGGTGTGACGACGACCGCCGTCAGCGGGCCGGGGCTACCGCGGCACGATCAGGCCGGGAACGATCGATCCCTGCGGCCCGAACGTCGCCTCGGCCTTCCGGCAATTGGCCGCGACGTCCTTCTGGTAGGCCGCGATGTAGCGGGTCGCGGTCAGGTGCAGGTCGCCGGTCTCCAGGCTCGCCGCGTCGACGCCCAGGGCCTCGACGGTCTGCTTGAGGCGCGCCGGATCGCTGCGCAGGCCGGGGCATTCGAGGTTCACGAAACCGGCGAGCCCCGCGAGCTTCGCCGCCTGATTGCGCCGCGGATCGGCGGACGCCGGGTCCTGCGCCTGCATCGGGGGCTGTCCCTGGGGCTGGATCGGGTGTTGCGGGATGGGCTGTGCGGGGGGCTGCGCCTGAGCATGGGCCTGGGCCGTCAGAAGACCCAGGAGGCCGGCCGAGATCGGGCCGGAAAGACGGATCGCGCGCATCGCTTCTCCCATCCAGTCGCAGGAGCAGCGCGTCCGTCGACCGTCACCGCTGCGAAGAGTCGCGCAGTTCTATGCCGCTGGATCGGAGATTTACAATGCAGACCAAGCTTATAATCGTCTTAGTGACTCTGGCCTGCGCGACTTTGCCGGCGAAGGCCGCCCGCCTGACCGTGGACGACAAGGCCTCGCTGTGGCCGCGGGCGAGCGCGACCGACAAGATCGATTTCTCGACCCGGATGGGCCGGGCCTTCCACACGCTGTCGCCCAAGCTGGACGCGGCGTACTTCATGCGCTGTCTGGAGGAGACCGCCAATATCGGGGACACCAAGGACCTGCGGCTCGAGGAGATGGTGCGGACCTGCATCTCCCTGGTCCGGGACGAGGCCGAGTGAGCGGCCGGCCCGGCCTCACGGAGGGCCTCGCGCGCGGCCTCACGCCAGATGGGCGACGATGTTGACCAGCCGGTCGAACGGGTCGCGGACGTAGAACCGCTCCACGCCCCAGGGCTCACGGGCCGGGCCGTACAGCACGGGCAGGCCCGCCCGCCTCACGCGGGCGAGGACCTCCGCCAGGTCGTCGACCTCGACCGAGATGTCGGGAACCGGCGTGCCCGAGCCGCCCGCGCTGGCCACGCTGATCTGCGGCGTCGCCGACATCCCGGGGGCCGCGAAGGTCAGGATCCAGCCGTGATCCATGACCACTTCCAGGCCGAGCACCTCCGCGTAGAAGGACCGCGCCGCCTCGACCTGCGTGGTCCGGATGTTGGTGACGATCCGCTTCACGGCCATGGCCCGGTCCCCGCTGCGCGCCGCCTATCAGAGGGCTCCGCGGGCGGCCCGGCAAGGCCCGGGACGGCGCCTCGGGAATCCGCGCCCCGGCCTCGTCGCGGTCCGCCGCCCGGAAGTGCACGCAGCGATTGAAAGCGGGCCTCCGGAAAGAATCCGGAAAGCTCCCCGATGGTACCGTCCGCGCCGGTGGGACCTCGCACCGTCCAGCAGAATGTTCGCCCAGGCGGACGATTGGGATCCCCGGGTATGAACAGTGGGACGGTCGCGCTGCGGGAGAAGGCGAAGCTCCTCGACACCGTTCTCGACACGATGGATCAGGGGCTGATGATGATCGACGCCGCCGGCGTCGTTCAGGTCTGTAATGCCCGCGCCCTCGCGCTGCTCGACCTGCCGCCGGACCTGATGCGGTCCCGCCCGACCTTCGAGGCGGTGCGGCAATACCAGATCGCGCGGGGCGAGTTCGGGAAGGCGAGCGAGACCCTGCAGCGCTGGGTGGCCGCGGGCGGCCTGGAGTGCCGCGCCCACACCTACGAGCGCGAGCGCCCCGACGGCACCGTGCTGGAGATCCGCACCGTGCCGCTGCCCGACGGCGGTGCGGTGCGGACCTTCACGGACATCACCGCGCGCAAGCGGGCGGAGGAGACGCTGCAGGTCAGCGAGACCCGCCTCGCCCTGGCGCAGGATGCGGGCAGCGACGGGCTCTGGGACTGCGATCTCACGACCGGGGAGGCGTGGTCCTCCGACCGCTGGTGGGGGGTCCTGGGCTACGAGCCCGGCGAACTGGCGAGCCACGCGCGGACGTGGCGGGCCCTGCTCCACCCGGAGGATGCGGGCGCGGCCGAGCGGGCCCTGATCGAGCACCTGAGCGGGCGGGCGCCGACCTACATGTCCGAGCATCGCATGCGCCGCAAGGACGGCTCCTGGGCCTGGATGATGACGCGCGGCAAGGTGGTGGCGCGCGCCGCCGACGGCCGCGCGGTGCGCTTCATCGGCACCCAGATCGACATCAGCGCCCGCAAGGCCGCCGAGGGGCAGGTCGCCCACATGGCGCGCCACGACGGCCTCACCGACCTGCCCAACCGCGCCCTGTTCTACGAGCGGCTCGAGATCCGGCTCGCCGACCTGCATCTGAACGGCGGCACCTGCGCGGTGCTGTGCCTCGACCTCGACCGCTTCAAGGCCGTCAACGACAGCCTCGGCCACGCGGCCGGGGACTTCCTGCTCCGGGCGGTGGCCCATCGCATCCGCGCGGTGCTGCGGGCCGACGACATGGTGGCGCGCTTCAGCGGCGACGAGTTCGCCGTGCTGGTTGCCGATGCGGACGACCCCACCCGCGCGGAGGCCCTGGCGGCGCGCCTGATCGCGGCCGTCCAGGCGCCGATCCCCTTCGGCAAGCGGCGGCTGAAGGTGGGCCTGAGCGTCGGCATCGCCCGGGCACCCGGCCACGGCTTCGACAGCGAGACGCTGGTCCGCCGCGCCGACCTCGCCCTGTACCGGGCGAAGACCGAGGGGCGGAACACCCACCGGGTGTTCGAGCCCGCGATGGACGCGGCCGAGGCGGCCCGGCGCGATCTGGAGCGCGACCTGCGCCAGGCGATCGAGGGCGACGAGCTCATCCTGCACTATCAACCGCAGGTGAGCACCGCCACCGGCCGGCTTCTCGGGTTCGAGGCGCTCGTGCGCTGGGAGCATCCGACCCGCGGCCTCGTGCCGCCGAACGCCTTCATCCCCCTGGCGGAGGAGAGCGGGCTGATCCTGCCGCTCGGCGAGTGGGTGCTCCGGGCCGCCTGCCGCGAGGCGGCCCGCTGGGCGCACCCGCTGAAGGTGGCGGTGAACCTGTCGCCGCGCCAGTTCCAGCAGGCGGATCTGCCCGAGCGCGTGCTGGCCATCCTGACCGAGACGGGCCTCGCGCCGACGCGGCTCGAACTCGAGATCACCGAGACCCTGATCATCAACGACATGGCGCGGGCGCTCGGCATCCTGCGCCGGCTGAAGGCCTTCGGCGTGTCCATCGCGATGGACGATTTCGGCACCGGCTACTCGTCCCTCGCGACGCTGCAGGCCTTCCCCTTCGACAAGATCAAGATCGACCGGTCCTTCGTGGGCCATGTCGAGGTCAGTCCGCAGGCGGCGGTGATCGTGCGGGCGGTTCTGGGGCTCGGCCGCAGCCTCGGGATGAGCGTCGTAGCGGAGGGCGTCGAGACGGAGGCGCAGATGCGCTTCCTGGCCGCGGAGGCCTGCGACGAGGTCCAGGGCTACCTGATCAGCAGGCCGCAGCCGATCGAGCGGTTCGCCGCGCAGATCGACGCGCCCGAAACCTTCGTGCCACCCGGCCGCCCCGACTCGGCCGTCGCCTGAGGCGCGCCGCGACGCCCCGGCGACGGCCCGGACGCCCGGACGCCCGTCGCGGTACCGGTGCGGAGCGCCGAGCGGCGGCCCTGCCGCCGGCCTCTGTGGCACGGCCGCGACACCCGCCGACGACCGCCTGTGGATGACGCGACCTGCCCCCGATCCGTCAAGGTTCGGATGCCAGCGTGACCGCGCACCTCCGATCCGGCTCCCTCAGCTCCGCCATCCCATGTTCGCCCAGCCCCACGCCCTCATCCTCCGCCATCGCGAGCGCGTCGCCGTGCTCATCTCCTCAGCGCTGTTCCTGGCGGGCGCCCTGCCGCTCTTCTGGGCGATCGGCTGAGGCTCGATCCCGGGCCGGCCGCATCGTCGGCCGGCCGTCGAGCTTCCGCGCCGCCGCGCTCGCGAGGACGGCGGGCCGCGTTCGGCCCGCCCGAACGGCGAAGGGGCCGCCTCCTGTGGGAAGCGGCCCCTTCGCGTTTCGGGTCGGGTGCGACGGTCGGGATGCGAGCGTCGCACCCGACCGTCGCTGGTCGATCTCAGTAGGAGCCGAACTTGTAGTTCAGGCCGGCGCGGACGACGGCGAACTCGTCGGAGCGGCGACCGATGCCGCTGTAGACGACCGGGAAGTTGTTGGCGGCGTTGATGACGAACGCGCCCTGGTTGCGGGTGTTGCGGTCGAGGTTGACGTACAGGCCTTCGACCTTGAGCGTCACGGCCGAGGAGCGGAAGAAGTTCAGGAACGAGTCGGTGGGCAGGGCGTACTCGATGCCGCCGCCGACGGCCCAGCCGGTGCGGAAGCTGTCGTTGCCGGCATAGCCGCCGAAGGAGCGGTCGGCGCTGCCGGAGCCGTAGGCGAAGCCGCCGGTGCCGTACACGAGGGTGCGGTCGAAGGCGTAGCCGAGGCGGCCGCGGACGGTGCCGAAGAAGTCGAGGCTGGAGAGGCCGCGCGGGTCGGTGACGTAGTAGCCGGGGGCCAGCGCGCCGGAGATGAAGGCGCTGTTCCGGTTACGGCCGAAGTCGAGGTACTGGGCGTCGGCCTCGACACCGATCACGAGGCCGGAGCCGGGGGTGATCTGCCAGTTGTAGCCGATCTGGCCACCGCCGGAGAAGCCGTCCTGGCTGCGGTTGCGGAAGGAGGCGACGGTGCCGGGGGCGGCGTAGGGGAAGGGGACGGCGAAGGTGTTGCCGGTGTTGCGGTCGCTGGCGTCGAAGGCGTAGCCGGCGTTGATACCGAAGTAGGCGCCGGTCCAGGTGAAGACCGGGACGGGGGTGAACACCGGCGGCGGGGCGGCGCGGCGCGGCAGGTCGGCGGCCGAGGCGGCGGCGGTGAGGGCCGTGAAGGCGGCCAGCGAGGCCAGGAGCTTGGTCATGTCGGTTCCCCGAATGTGTGATCTGGCGGTGTGGCTACCGATCACCGGGGGAAATGGCTGTAGTTTTGAGGTCACACCGCCTGTCGAAGGCCCGAAATGCCAGAGTAAAGCATCCTTCAAGACGCGACGAAGCGCGGAAATACAGCGCGCATCACGCGGGTGAGCGCGACAACAACGCGGCAGCGTTTTGGTTGCATCGAGATGTCGGGTTGGCACCGGGTGTGACGGGCACGCCACACCCGGTGCCGGTCGGTCGCCGGACGGCGCGTCGGCGATCCCGATCGCTCTCGCGGGATCCCGACACCGGCCTGGGCAACCCGGCAAGGTGCCGGAACGCCCCCGCCGCCGCGAGACAGGTTTTCATCCCGCGGATCCCGATCGAGGGTCCGATCACCCGCGCGTCCCGGGCCTCGATCCGAAGTTATGACTCCTGTTACCAACGGGAAAATAGATGGACTCGACAGTCGTCGTCGCGACGACCGCGCGATGGGAACCGGGGCGCCATGCATGTGAGAGTTCGCCTCGACGGCGCGAACCCGCGGCGCTGGCACGTCGCGCTGCTGGACCGGCTGTCCGGCCTGCCGGGCATCGCGGCGGTGAGCGTCGACGCCGCGCCCGGTCCGGACGGGTGGCCGGCACAGGCCGATCTGCTGTTCCGCCTGGAAGCCCTGATCTTCCGGCTGGCGCCGAACGGGTCGCGGCCCGTGCCGCCCGCCGATCTCGCGGCCTGGACCCGTCCCGGGACCCCGGACCTCGTGCTCGACCTGTGCGGCGACGCGGCCGCCTCCTGCCCGGTCTGGCGCGTGGCCTACGACGGCGGCCTCGGCGAGACCGGCCTGCTCGCGAGCCTGCTCGCCGGCCGGGTCCCGCATCTCGACCTCCTCGAAGGCGGCACCGTCGTCGCCGCGGGTCGCCTCGGCTCGGACTACCGGGGTTCCATCGCCGTCTCGTTCGAGGATGCCCTGTCGCGCACGGCGACGCTCGTCGTCGCCGCCCTGCGGGCCCGGTCGGACGGCCGCGCCTTCGCGGCGACGCCCGCCGCGGCCGCGCCCGCCCGTCCGGCGCGGATCCTGGCGTCCCGGCCGGCGCGGCTCGTCGCCCGGAGCCTCGTCGGCCGCCTGTACAGGCTGTGCTACCACGCCCCACACTGGCGCACCGGGTGGCGGACCCTCCGCGGGCCGGACCTCGTCGCGCTGGGCCGCCATCCCGCGGAGGGCTGGCAGGTGCTGCCCGACGACGGGCGGCGCTTCTACGCCGACCCGTTCCCCCTCGCGGTCGACGGGACGACCCACGTCTTCGTGGAGGAGTTCCCGCACGCGACCGGCAAGGCGATCATCTCGGCGGTCCGCTTCGGGCCGGACGGGCCCGAGGGGCCGCCCGTCCCGGTGCTGGAGGAGCCGCACCACCTCTCCTACCCGTTCGTGTTCGCGCGCGCGGGCTCCGTCTGGATGGTGCCGGAGAGTTCCGCGGCCGGCACGGTCGATCTCTACCGGGCGACCCGCTATCCGGGCGGCTGGGTGAAAGAGGCGACGCTCCTCTCCGGCGTGGTCGCGAGCGACGCGACGCTCCTCGAGCACGGCGGCCGCTGGTGGATGTTCGCCACCGTCCGGGACGCGCCCGTCGGCGCCCCGCCCGGATCGGGCTGCCACCACGACGCGCTGTATCTCTGGTCCGCGCCCGACTTCCGGGGGCCGTACGCGCCGCATCCGGCTAATCCCGTGCTGGTCGACCCGTCCTTCGCCCGGCCCGCGGGCCGGATCGTCGCGCGCGACGGGGTCCTGATCCGGCCGGTCCAGGATTGCGCCCACGGTTACGGACGCGCCCTGTCGCTGGCGCGCATCGACCGGCTCGACCCGGAGGGGTTCGCCCAGACCATCCTCGACCGGATCGAGCCCGGCCCGGCCTGGCCCGGCAGCTGCCTCCACACGCTGAACACGGGCGGCGGGATCGAGTGCATCGACGGCTCCGGTCGGGCCTCGCGTCTCAGGGCGTATCTGAGCGCGCGGTCCGACGCCTAGGCCGGGCCGCGGCGGAAGCTCGGCCGTCCGGAACCAGCCGCCGCGATCCGTGTTCGCTCACGAACGCGGAGACCCGTTGCCCCCATGATCATGATCCTCATCTGCTTTCTCGCGCCGTGGCTCGCCATGTTCCTGCGCGGAAAGGTGTTTCAGGGCATCCTCTGCATCATCCTCCACCTGACGATCATCGGATGGATCCCGGCGACGATCTGGGCGCTCGTCGTCACCCGCAAGGAAGCGGCCTGACCGGGGCGGAGCGGCCGGGATCGGCGGCTCCGCCGCGCGGTCCGATCCCCGCATACGGGAACGGCGGGGCTCTCGCCCCGCCGCTCACGCCGTCCGTTCGGGCAGTCCGTCGCCCGGGCGGCCCCGAGGGCCGCCGCAGCTCAGAAGCCCATCAGCACCCCGGCCGAGCCGGTCACCGTCATCGCGAGGCCGCCCAGGAAGGCGCCGATCATCGCGTAGGAGAAGCCCTTCAGGACCATGTCGTGCACTCCTTTCATCAAGCGGCGGGTCTCGGGCGAGACCCGGGATCACCAACTGCAATGATGATGCCGGATCGGCCGGCTGCGTGCGGTGCGAAGAGTCACGCTGCGCCGCGGAACCGTTCGGCGCGCGTTCAGGCGGCGTCGGTGAGCGAGACGGCCGCCGGGCCCGTCTCGCTCACGCGAAATGGGCCGGCAGGCTGAGGGCCTGCGCGTAGGTCACGAGGGCGACCTCGCCGGCGATCAGGGTCGCCGCCAGGGCGATGCGGTTGGTCCAGGTCATCGTCGTCTCCATCGGGTTCGCGACTGTGTTCGCGGTGTGATCCCGATGTACGCTCAAGCTTTCGGGCCCGGCGTGTCCCGGAACACCCGCGGTCGCCGGAGCCGCTCGGAACCGTTGCGGCGGCATTCCCGCAATTGCGTCCGGGCCGCTCCGACCACTCGGGAATCGGGAGCGGCGCCCCGTCTGCGTTAGGCGGCTTGCGGCCCCGACGCGCCGTCCTTCGCCGCGGCGCGCAGGGCGGCCGGGCGCGCCCGGCAGCGGTCCAGATAGGCATCGAGGGCCGCGCTCGGCGGGAAGGCCGCGCGGCCGAAGCCCAGGGCGCTGCCGATCAGGATGTCGGCGCCGGAGAACCGCGCGCCCATCACGTAGGGGCCGCGCGCCAGGGCGGCTTCCAGGCGGTCGACCACCGCCGCGTGGTTCCGGCGCTTCTGCGGTGATCCCGCGAGCTCGCCCGTCAGGCCGGCGAACAGCGCGGGCTCGAACTCGGCGACGTACCAGGCCAGCCACGTCAGGTACGCGCCGCGCTCGGGGGCGCCCACCGCCGGCGCCAGCCCGGCTTCGGGGAACGTCTCCGCCAGGTAGAGCACGATGGCCTGGGACTCGGTGACCAGACCGCCCGCGTGCAGGACGGCCGGGACGCGCTTGTCGGGATGCGGATTGGTGGCGTCCGGCACGCCCTCGCCCGTCATCGGCCGGAAGATCGAGACCGGCGCGATGGTGTAGGGAACTCCCATCTCCTCCAAGAGCCAGACGATGCGCGAGGAGCGCGATTGCGGGGCGTGGTACAGGGTGATCATGGCGCGGTTCCTGTCGGCACGGCGCGCGGGATGGCCGTGGCGGGAGGACTTGTAGGGACGCCCTGCTGACAGCATTCTGTCAGCAGGAGTCGGTGGATGCGGCGTGCGGACAGGCTGTTTCAGATCATCCAGATCCTGCGCCGCTCGCCGCGCCCGGTGACGGCCGCCGAGATCGCCCGAGAGCTGGAGGTCTCGGTCCGCACGGTCTACCGCGACGTCGCCGACCTCGTCGGCCAGCGCGTGCCGATCCAGGGTGAGGCCGGGCTCGGCTACGTGCTCGGCGAGGCGTTCGACATGCCGCCGCTGATGCTGACGCCCGACGAGATCGAGGCGGCCGTCCTCGGCGCGCAGTGGGTCGCGGGACGGGGCGAGCCGGTCCTCGCCAAGGCGGCGCGCGATCTCATCGCCAAGATCACCGCCGTGGTCCCCGAGCGCCTGCGCCCGCTCATCGCCGATCCGTCGATCGGCACGCCGACGGCCTTCGCGCAGGCCGCGGACGGGATCGACGTCGCCCGCGCGCGGACCTGGATCCGCGAGGGCCGCAAGATCCGCATCCAGTACCGCGACGTCCGCGGCGATCCGAGCCGGCGCGTGATCTGGCCGGTGATCGTCGGGTTCTTCGATCAGGCCCGGATGGTGGCCGGCTGGTGCGAGCTGCGCGGGGCGTTCCGGCACTTCCGCACGGACCGGATCACGGACGCCGAGTTCCTGGAGGAGCGGCACGGCCTCCGGCCCGCCGTCCTGCGGGCGCGCTGGAAGCGGAGCCTGCCGGACCGGCAGGAGGCGGCGAACCCCGCCGCGCCGGCCGCGCCGTAGGGCCGGATGACAGGGCCACGCGGAATGACCTGGCGACCCCGGTAGGGCTCGAACCTACGACCTGCCGCTTAGAAGACGACGGAGTGCTGAACCAAAACAGGCTTCATTCCGACAGGTTCACGGTTTGCCCCCACACAGAAATGATTGGCGAATTAGGCTTTGTCGGAACGGCCAAGAGCCATTTCCCGAGCTTGCTGAAGAGTAGCTGAGTCGCCTTCACCGCGCTCGCTACCACCGACCGCTACCAGATCCTGGCAGCCTGCCCCGCCCTCACCCGTTCCGCAGCCTGAGAGGATCCACCATGTCGAACATCATCACCCTGCCGACCCGTTCGAAGCCGGCCTCGACAGCGCACTACGAGGAGATCGCCCTGTACGGGCACGCCGGCCCGTTGATCGTCTCCCTCGCCCGCCGCACGGACGAGCCGACCGGACTGATCCACGTCGTGCTGCTCGGCGCCTCCGTCGGCCTGGAGATCGTCGCCAGCCTGCCGGACGACGAGAAGGGCCGCGCCGTCGCCGACTTCGTCGGGCCTGCCGTCCTGCGCACCGCGGAACTGGTCGAGACCGAGCTTGCCGCCCAGCCGGAGGCTTGCTGATGACCGAGCCCCCCATGCTCCATCCCGGCCGCACGTCGGCCGAACGCTGCGTCTTCGACCGCATCGGCTGCGGCGGGCAGCGCACGGCTCGCCCACCTCATACCTCCGAAGTGAGTAGGCCCTCACGCAGGCGAACCTCAGCAAGCGCGCTACTTTGGGATCATTGGTACCGGTGGAGCTGCCCGTGTCCTCGCCACTCGAAAACATTTTGCTCGAAGAACTCCGCGACCTGACGGTGCGTTTCGAAGTTCTGCAGTCGGCACTCGGTATGACCATATCGTTGATGGCCGACGAACAGCGAGTGGCGATCATCAAAATGTTGGCTGAAAACCTCAAGTTAGTAGGTAGCGAAGATCCTCGTGGTGTGGCTGGGACGACCGTGAAGGATCTGATTGACCTCGCGCTATTGCCTCCGGATGTAGTTCAAGGACGACAGACGGACAGTCAATAATCGATACGGCTGAGTTCGCGAGCGAGGCGGGTGCGTGGATATGACTGCATCACGCGTGTTCGCGATAGGCAATTCTTGGAGCTGTGCTGACTGGCATTTGTTCACACGAGGTGCGGCGGCAGGATCATGAACTGCGCGTGCACGATCAGGCTGAACGCCATGGCAGCCGTCACGACAGCGTCGACGAGACGGTTCGTCAGGGTGATCGGCTTGGTCATGGTGACCTCGTCAGCTCGGCTGTTCTGAAGCCGCCTTATGGCCAAGCTGGATGTCTCGAGGATTGCTCCGATTGTTGCGTGAGGCTGAGAGGCTGGACGTGCGTCTTCCGAGCGCTCACACGTCCGTCTCACGCTTCACGACTGCATCCTCGTCAGTGCCCTTCTGCGTCAAGCCGACGTCCGGGCCTTCCAGCGGGTCTGAGGGTGCCTTGGGGCTGATCGGACGAATGGATTTCTGTTCGGCGCCAACTCGAGCCCAGCGCTCGGCGTCGTACTCGGCGTCTGCGAGATCCTGCGTGTTCGAGGTCATTGGTTTATCGGGCATCGGACGCTCTCCGTGTGCAGGAGTAACACAGCGAGTGTCAGAGCAGGTCCGGACGCCGCGTCGATGCGAGTTGGCCGGCTTCGAGGTTGGAGAGGCGTTGCTATGATTTGCTCCTGCCTCGCATACGAGAACGGCGGGGCTCGCACCCCGCCGCTCATCCACTCGCTGATCTCGGCGGCCGCTGAGGCCGCGTGTAGTCCGAGGCCCTTACAGGCCCATCAGCACACTGGCCGAGCCAGCGACAGTCATCGCGAGGCCGCCCAGGAAGGCGCCGATCATCGCGTAGGAGAAGCCCTTCAGGACCATATCGTGCACTCCTTTCATCAAGCGGCAGGCCTGCAACCAGACCCGGTGAGTTCGTCTGCAATCAAGATGCCGGATCGGCACCGTGCGTGCGGTGCGAAGAGTCACGCTGCACCGCGGAATGGCCCTGTGCAGGTTCAATCATGACAGCACGTGAACAGGCCGCCTTCGCCGCCGGCATTGAGATGGCCCGCCAGATGGCGCTCACCGCAGCGGCCATGGTCGAGGTCCGAGAGGATGGCCGCGAGGTCCGTCAGCAATGGGAACGCCAGCGGGAAACCGAGGCCGGGTCGGGTGCGATCGAGGAAAGGGGGTCGCATTCCGCTACCCCCTTGGCGCCCGATGCCGGAGGGGGTCACGATCCGTTACCCCCTCGCCGGCTGACGAAGGTGGGGCTGTGACGACCCCTCCCCCATCACGGGCTGCCGAGCGCCGGCGATCCACGGGGAAGGCCCATACCGACCGGCGTACCCCTCGGTCCGCGCATCGTCCCGTCGCCGAACGTCGTGCCGCCGTTGAGGCCCTGCTGGCGGAGGGGCTGTCGGATCGAGAAATCGCCCGCCGAACCGGAGTGTCGCCGTCAACGGTGTCGGCGGTTAGGAAGGGCTAGGAAGCCGCCAAAATCGGCGCGTGGGGCCCGTCGGGCATTTCTGTGCCAAAGCACCGCATTCTAGCTGGCGGCCGTCCTGGGCCAAATCTGGCGACCTGATGCCGATATGGGCTTGCCCCACATCCAACCCGGCTCGCGATGACTGCCTCCAGAAACTCTTCGTGCCGCCCGGCCGACGCTCGCGTAGCGGCTTCTAAAAACCCCGCGCGTGATTGGGTCCGAAAACTCCGGAAAGTCGCGCCACCGTCGCAAGCCCGGATCGCTCAGCTCTAGAGGTGCCTCGCGCGTTGGGGGTGGAAATCACGCTGGAAACCAGTTCGCGCGTTGAATGCTGAAACTGAGTTAGGCCCGTTCGGGTGTTCTAGGTGTCTATTAGTTGGAATGCGACGTTTGGCACTGACCCGCGATGGCCGCAAAGGGTGGATTTCCGCTGGTCTGCTTCGGGGCTGCGGATGCATCGAAGCAGACGCTTCGCCCAAACTCGTTCACGACCTGCGCAGGAAGAGAACGTCATATCTCGACAAATGCTATTCCAGGTGCGTATTGATTATTACTTGCGTTCAATAAGGGCAATAATGGAGTGTATTCAAATATTATTCGTCAGATCATGTCTGATAAGTCTGAGAAGGCGAGCGCAATACTCCCCGAGGCGAACTTGAGGTTCTGCGCTCGATACTGCGTCTCGCCTTCACCTCCCCCGAGCGAGCTAGAAACTGCCGAGCGCAAGCGTACATGCCGGGCTTGCAACCCTGCGCCATGTTCTGCGTCTCGTCAGCGCCCTTCAAGGAAGAGTTTATCCATGGGAGAGCTTAGTGGCAGCGGGCCCTGCACCTCGTCGTAATGCTTTACCACCCAACATTTTAGGAGGATCCCCGATGAGAAGGACGATGGCCCGCATCGGTCAGGTGACCCTCATCGGCTCGCTGTCCTCCCAACGGAATTCGGTGTTGTCCATCCACATGCGGTGCATGATCACCGCGAGCTTACGAGCCACTGCGATGACCGCACGCTGAATTCCGCGGCGCTTGGCTACTTGGACCCCCCAGGCTTTGAGCGCCGAACTCCGGGGCATCCTAAGCAGTATAAACGCTGCCTCGACAAGCAGTGTTCGTAGAATTTGATCTCCGGCCTTGCTGATCTTGCCCCTGTGGTCGACTTCGCCCGACTGAGTCTGCCGTGGTGTTAACCCGAGAGCGGCGCCGATTGATCGTGACTTCTGAAACCGCTCGGGAATGTCGACTGCGCTCTTGAAGCTCAGTGAGATCACCGGCCCAACCCCAGGGCAGGTCATCAGCAGGCGGCAGACCGGATCTTGGCGCGTAATGCGCGAAACTTGCTTGGTCAGCTCTGCGAGCTGCGCCCGCAACGCGCGCCAGCATGTCAGAACCGGTTCGGTTACGTCCCGAAGAAAAGAGTCGCCTGCAACCAGTTCGCGGACACGCACTTCCCACTTCGGCCGGCTTACCGAACCAATCTTGAGACCGAACTGCCGGATTATGCCTCGGACGAACATTTCTAGATCAATCATCTTAATCTGCACCGTCTTGCGGGCAGCCAACAGGGCTCGCATTCGCTGAGAATGCTCCGACTTGACGTGAACCACATGCGGCGTCCCGAAGCACATCATCCGCGCGAGGCCGCGAGCATCGTTTCGGTCGTTCTTATTCGTGGTCTCCAGCCTGAGAAAGCTTTTTGCCTTCCGCGCATCAAGAACGAACGCCGGCAATCCACTTCTTGCCAGTCCGATATAGATCCAGTGCGCGAGGCTGCCGGTTTCTAATCCAATGCGATGATAGGCTAGCCCAAGATCGCGTAGATAAATGGAAATCGCCTCGGGGCTGGTATCAATTTTCGACTCTGCGACTATATTCATTTCTTCGTCTATTACACAGATCTGAGTTTCTTTCAGGGCCACGTCCAGACCAACATAGTGACGAGTCATTTGCGGCAGCCGTGCTAGCGTGACCTGCCATTAGCAAAACAAAAACAGCAGGTACCGGACGCCGACGGAAGGCGCCGGCACCTCTCGTAGAAAGAATTTTGACTCAACCCTTGGGAAATATAGACTATCGATTTGCAAATCGGTGACACGAGCGAGATAGATCCTGATTGGCCGACATCGTCAACCGTGATCTTTGCGCTATATCACGAGGAGACGCCGGAAATTTGTCTCCTGATTGCACCGATCTCCCAACTAGCGTCTAGGTGACCGTCAGAGCGAAGGCATGAGGCGGATGCAGAATGACCGGATAGGGTGGATTACTGCCGGTCCGCTTTCCGGCGGGCGACCCATCCGAGCGGACGTATCGATGCGCTCGCCTACGTCCCTCCACGGGCCCATTGATGGTCCGTCTCCTGGCTCGTATCCACCGGGAGGCGTCCGACGACCGTCTAGTTCGCTCGAAGGGTACGTCGCGCCACGAGGCCGAGGGTTGAGCCCTGTACGACGATGGTGAACAGCACCACCGCATAGGTCGCCGCCAGGATGGCCGGCTTGGCATCGCTTTCCGGGATCGAGAGTGCCAGCGCCACCGAGATGCCGCCGCGCACCCCCGCCCAGGTCAGGAACGGCACGTTGCCGAGCGAGAGGTTGCCGCCCCAGCGGAACAGCAGGACCGGTGTCGAGACCGCGACGAGGCGGGCGAACAGCACGATGGGGGCGGCGCAGGCGGCCAGGGCCAGGCCGGCCACCTGGAAGCGCAGGACGAGTACCTCCAGGCCGATCAGGAGGAACAGGACCGAGTTCAGCACTTCGTCGATCAGGGTCCACAGGGCGGAGACGTACCTCTGGGTTGTGTCGCTCATCGCGTAGCGCGGCGCGCGCTCGCCGATCAGCAGCCCGGCGGCCACCACCGCGAGCGGCCCGCTCGCCCCGAGCTTCTGCGCGATGGCGTAGGTGCCGGTCACGAGGGCCAGGGTGATCAAGACCTCCACGGGGAAGTCGTCGATGGCCTTCATCGCGCGGTAGGCGACGTAGCCGGTGACGACGCCGAGCAGCACGCCGCCCCCGGCCTCGTGCACGAGCAGCGTCGCCACCCCGCCCGCGCTGGTCGCCTCGCCGCCCTTGCCGGACGCGAAGGCGACGAGCACCGTGAACAGCACGATGCCGATGCCGTCGTTGAACAGCGCCTCGCCCTGCATCTCGATTTCGAGGGCTTCCGGCACCTCCACGTTCTTCAGGGTGGCCAGCACCGCGACGGGGTCGGTCGGGCTGATCAGCGCGCCGAACACCAACGCCCAGGCCAGCGGTACCGGGGTTCCGAGCGCCTGTCCCGCCGCCCAGAACGCCCCGCCGACCAAGGCGGTCGAGATCACGGTCCCGAGCAACGCGAGCGTCGCCACCGCCATGGCCCGCTCACGGAGCGCCCGGAGGTCGAGGTTCATCGCCCCGGCGAACAGCAGGAAGGCCAGCATGCCGTTCATGACAACGCCGGTGAAGTCGACCTGGTCGAGGACGCGGGTGAGGTCCTGGTAGAGGTGCTGAGCCGGGAAGGCGACGTCGACGAGCACAAGCGCGAGCGAGGCGAGGAGCCCCATCACGAGCAAGCCGATGCTGTGCGGCATGCGCAGGAAGCGGCGGTTCAGCCAGCCGAACAGCGCCGACAGCGTCAGCAGCATCGCCGCGAGGTCGAAGATCGAGATCAAGGGCCGTCCTTCCCGCCAGCGGTCATCCGGAACGCCCCATCGTGCCGGTCGTTGCCGGGCTCGGAAGGGATCGGTCCGCAACGATGAGCGCGCGCGTCAAAGCCTGGCTGGAAATCCTCGGCGACATGTTCTGGCTCCGGCCGGCCCTCGTCGTCCTCGGCTGCATCCTGTTGGCTCAGTTCGGGGTCTGGCTGGAGACGGCCCACGTCGCCGGCTTCGACCCCTCCTCGCCGGACACGAACTGGGGTTATTCCGGCGGGGCCGAGGGCGCGCGGGCGCTGCTCAGCGCCATCGCCTCCTCGAACATCGGGGTCGCCGGCACGACCTTCTCCATCACCATCGCCGCCCTGACCCTGGCCTCCGGGCAGATGGGTCCCCGTCTCCTGCGCAACTTCATCCGAGACGGCCGCAACCAGACGGTGCTCGGCATCTTCCTCGGCACCTTCGCCTACGCGCTCATGGTCCTGCGCACGGTGCGGACGGTGGAGGAGGACCCGTTCGTCCCGCACATCGCGATCACCGGCGCCCTCGTCCTGGCGCTGGTCGCGGTCGGCACGCTGGTCTGGTTCGTCCACCACATCGCCACGAGCATCAACATCGAGACCGTGGTCGACGCCGTCCAGCAGGATCTCTGCAGGGCCATCGCGACCCATACCCGTGACGAGCCGGGTGCCGCCCGTCCCGGCGACGCGCCAACGGGAAGGGCCGTGGCCGCGACCGGCGGCGGCTACATCCAGGCCCTCGACGAGGACGCCTTAGCAGACTGGGCCCAGGAGCGCGGGGTCACGGTCATCCTGCGGGTGCGGCCCGGCGACTATGTGCCGAGCGGCTTTCCCGTCGCGTTCCTGTCCGCGCCAGTCGATGGGGCCGAGGCCGCCGTCCTCGACGCGGTGACGCTGGGCCGCCGCCCCGCCGCGCTCCAGGATGCGGAATACTCGGTCCGGCAGTTGGTCGAGATCGCGGTCCGGGCGCTCTCACCCGGCATCAACGACCCGTTCACCGCCGGGAGCGTCGTCGACCACCTCGGCGACGCCCTGTGCCGGATCGCGCCGAGGCACCTGCCGACCGGCGTGGTGTTGCGCGACGGCCAAGCCGTTCTCGTCCATCCGGTCACGGACTACGACGGGCTGTGCGATGCCATGTTCCACATGATCCGGCAGAACGCGGCCGGCTCGGTGCACGTGCTCGGCCGGATGCTCGACGTGCTCGCCCGCGTCGCCGAGGTCGAGAGGCGGCCCGACCGGGCGGCGGAACTCTCTCGCCATGCCGGCCTCGTTATCGCCGCGGCCCGCCGCGACGTGGCGGACCCGTCCGACCTCGCCGACCTGGAGGACCGCTACCGGCGCTTCCGCGACATTGCCTCCGACGGCTAGTAGGCTCCCTCGTCGGGGATGTTCAGGATGTTGCCACAGGCCTTGCAGTGCACGGCATCCGGCTCGTGCCGCTGCAGACCGCAGGCGGTGCAGGGAAAGCGCACCTTGTAGGGTCGGAGCACCACCTGCGCGAGGCGGAAGAACAGCGTCACACCGCAGATCATCACGAACACCGACAGCAGCCGACCTGTCGGGCCCGGCAGGGTGATGTCGCCGTAGCCCGTCGTCGTCAGCGAGGTGACCGTAAAGTACAGCGCGTCGACCGGCGTCTGGATAGCCGGGTTGTGGTCGTGCTGGGTGGCGTAGACGATGCCGGTCATCGTGAAAACGAAGACCACGAGGTTGGTCGCGGCCAGGATCGCGTCCTCGTTGCGGCGGAACAGGCCGCTGTCCTGCCGCAGCCGCTCCAGCAGGTGGTAGGTGCGCAGCATGCGCAGCGTCCGCAGGATGCGCAGGAAGCCGACGCCCTCGACCAGCAATGGGGCGAGGAACGACGCCACCGCCACGAGGTCCGCCCAGGTGCTGAGGTGACGGAACTCGCGCAGCGGCGCGCGGCTGACGAGCAGGCGGCCGGCGAAGTCGAGGAGCACGCACAGGCCCACCGCTACGTCGCAGGCGACGATCCATGGGCTCAGCGGCAGGAACGAAGTGACGACCACGAAGGCGATGGTCGCCACGTCGAACACGAGCAGGGCGTAGCGGAAGCGGTGCGCGCGTCCGGTGTCCTCCTCATAGAGTTCGCGCAGCGTCGCGGTGAACGTCGTCATCGGTCGTCGGATCGGCAGGGAGTGAACCTCAGGAGTTCGATGTCATGCCGTAACCGGCCATGGCGCCCTCGGCATCCCCCGATAGCCACGACAGCAGCATCAGCATCCCCATCCCGAGGAGCAGGACCCCAGTGAGGGCGAGGATGAGGTCGGAGAGACGGCCCTCGATGGCGCCGGGACGACGCCGCGGGAACTGACGAGGCATGATGCTTCACTTGGTTCTGGGAGGTCGATCGAGGCGGCCGCGCATGGTCGGGGCGCGGCCGGTCCCGGCTCAGCGGTGGGACGGGCGGGCCGGGGCGAACCGCAGCACCAGCGCTCCGGCGGCCATGCAGGCCAGCGAGCCGATCAGCACGCCGACTTTGGTCTCGGCCTCAAGCTCAGGCGCGTTTGCGAAGGCGAGCAGACCGATGAACAGGCTCATGGTGAAGCCGACGCCGCACAGGAGCGAAACGCCGTAGACCTGCCACCAGCCGGCATGGGCCGGGCGCTGCGCCAGCCCGAGCTTCACAGCGGCGAGGACGAGGCCGAACACGCCGATCTGCTTGCCCACGAACAGGCCGAGCGCCACCCCCAGCGTCACGGGGTCGAGGAGCATGTGCGGCGTGATCCCCGCCAGCGACACGCCGGCGTTGGCGAAGCCGAAGATCGGCAGGATGAGGTAGGCAGACCAGGGATGGACCGCGTGTTCCAGGATGTGCAGGGGCGAAGTCGGATCGTCCGGCTTACCCACGCTGAGGCGCAGGGGCACCGTCAGGGCCAGCAACACGCCGGCGATGGTCGCGTGAATGCCCGATGCGAGGACGAACACCCACAGCACGACGCCGAGCAGCAGGTAGGGCCACAGGCGCGCCACGCCGGCCTTGTTGAGCCCGTAGAGCACGGCGAGCGTCGCGGCAGCCCCGCCCAGCATCGGGAGCGACAGGTCGGCGGTGTAGAACAGGGCGATGATCAGCACGGCGCCGAGGTCGTCGATGATGGCGAGCGCCGTCAGGAAGATCTTGAGGGAGACTGGCACCCGGGATCCGAGCAGCGCCAGGACGCCGAGCGCGAAGGCGATGTCTGTGGCGGCCGGTATGGCCCAGCCCCGCAGCGTGTCAGGCGAGTGCCAGTTCACCGCGGCGTAGACGATTGCCGGCGCGGCCATGCCGCCGAGCGCAGCCAGCCCCGGCAGGATCCGGTCGGGCCACGTGCGCAGGCGCCCGTCGAGCACCTCGCGCTTGATCTCCAGCCCGACGAGCAGGAAGAACACCGCCATCAGGGCGTCGTTCACCCAGTGCAGGACCGAGAGCGGGCCGAGATAGGCCTTGAGCGCGGCGAAGTAGGTGTCCGACAGAGGCGAGTTGGCCACCGCCAGCGCCAGCGCGGCACTGGCCATCAGGACGAGGCCGCCGCCAGCCTCGCTGACTAGGATGTCGCGAAGCGCCGACACGGGGCGGCGACGCCGCGGAACGGCGTAGGAATGGGACGGCACGAGCACGGGTCTCCGGCGCTGGCGGCCCGACCAGCGCTCGACCTGCCGGCCCGACTAGACGGACCGCGCACCCTGCCGGGCCTATTGCATTGAAAGCGATTGGGTTCAACCCGTGCCTATGTGTCTCGCCGGCAGCGAAGGAGCTCAGAGGCACCCTCCCAACGAGCGCATCCCAGAAGAAACAAAGGTCGAAAGTCGCCTTCCAGCGGTTGTGGGCTTCGTCTGCTTTGGGGATCCCGGCTGCAGGCGTTGAATGACCATGCCGGGTCGGCAGTGGCCCGTCCGCATCGGGAGAAGGTGGACCGCCGCTCAGGAGGTTGGGGGCACCCCTCCGGATAATCCGTTGATCGCGGCCTCGATCGCGGCGACCGCCTCGTCCCGCGTGAGAAGAGCCGTATCCACTACTAGCCTGGGCGATGTCCACGGCACGTAGTCGCGTCCCATGACTGACGACCAAGAGGGAAGCTCGAACCCGGCTATGTCCGCGGTTCTGGTCTCGACGCGGCGTCGATGCTCCACCACATTGCTACAGATGACCTCGATCTCGAGGAGGTGCGCGGCCTCTCCGCGCGCCACGTCCTGCCACCCCTGCCGGCTCGCTGGGACTGGATTGACGCTGTCAGTGATCACGAGACTGCCGAGCCTGAGGTTCGATGCGGCAACGGCGAAGGCTACCATGTAACCTGCCGCACCGATCTCGGGGCCGAGCTTCGCATGGTGAGTCAGCGCATGCTCGATCTCGTCCACGCGGACGTAGGCAGCCGAACGTCTGACGGCGAGGGCCTTCCCCAGGGTCGTCTTGCCTGTGCCGGGTAGTCCGCCGAGGACGACGAGCATGCGGGCCTCCAGGGCTCTGCTACGTCCGCTTATAGTGTCAGCCGGGTTGATCGTGAACGTCTGCGTCGGGTCGAGACGAGACGCTCACGGCGGGACCAAGCGTCGGAATTGCACCACTAAGGCTGCCCGGGCCAACTGCCCCGGCCTACCAAACCTATCGTGCTGCCTTTGATTTCCATTGGTTGGTGCACAGCCCGCTTGTCCATTTTGGACGCTCAGCATGCTAACGGATGAACGGGGCTAAGCCGCTCATTGATAATCGCTTTGCGGACTCTGTGGCCCTCTCGCGCGGCCAATCCGCTTAGCTCATTTTAGCTCATCGTCGAGCCTCGCGCGCGCGTGCGTGCGTATTGCTCCCGAAACGGCCGATCGTCATACTGTGAGCAGCTTCGATACCTCGCGCCATTCGGCAATGATCGCTCGAACCTGACGCCGCTCGGCCTGCGCTTCCTGAGTTCGCATCCCGTGCCGGTACCGGCCGTTCTGACTACCCTTCGGAGCGCCGCTTCCCTTGGCGCCGCCGTGCATTCGGCACCGGGCCTTCCCGCTCACCGCTGGCGACAGGCAGAACGTCCCGCGCCGGGTCGTGGCACAGCACCGGGCTGACAGGCGCAACTGCGAGGGCTCGCGGGTCGGTAGGTGCATGGGCTTGATGTCCATTTTCGAGGTGACCCCTCCCCCCTTGGGTGACGTTGCCGACGATCGCCTGACCGCCTTCGTAGACGTGGACGTGCTCGACTCGCACGGTCTGTTCGCCCTTGCGCCGGAGCTTGGACAGGGCGTCAATCTGCGTCGTGTAGGTGCGCAGCAGCTTGGTCGCGAGGGCGCCGTACCGCTCTAGCTGGTCGGTCGTGCTCGCCAGCTTGGCCTTCGTCAGCATCTCCATCGCCACCGCGTGGGTGCCGACCATCTGCACCGCGAGCATAGCCTCGATCTCGTTCTCAGGCGCGATCCCGCTGACGGCTCCGATGCCCGCGTTCAGTGACGTATCATCGGGTCGAGCCTCGCCGCGGCTTCGCATTACGGCCGCCACCTGCCCGACGCTGTTCTGCGCGAACTCGGCCGAGGCCGTGCCGAACGTGTCGAGCAGATGCAGCACATGCCCGGCCCGGTCACTGTGCTTGCCCGAGATGCTGAGCTTGTTGGTCCCCTCGGGCTGATCGGCGAAGGCCAAGGGCTCGGATCGCGCATCGTAGCGCTTCATGGCCCTGTCCATGGCGTCCTTCTGGCGGCCGTCGGGCTTCGGGCGTTGCGGTTGCTCTTCGTCGTCGCTCATAGGGCGCTCCGGTCAGATCAGATGCTCAAGGTTCTTTCGGAGCAGCGGTAGCTCGTGCTGCAATCCGTGCCGTCGGGCGATGTCGTGGGTCAGGCGCTCCCGGTGCCATTTCGGGAGACAACCCTTCTGCCTGACCGGCTGCGAGTAGATCCCACGCTCGACCTTGGCTTTGAACGCCTCGACGCTCGGCTCGTCACAGAAAGCAGCGGCCATGTCGGCCCGCATCTCCATCGGCCACGCGCCGTAGGGAATGGACTGCCTGGGGCTGCTCTTCGACATCGGCTCGATTTCAATCGGCGTTCAAGCCTTGGGAGGAGCGAGATCGATGTGAGGTCTCTTGTCTTCCCCCACGATCTGTACCTTCAGCTTGGTCGCTTCGAACTTGATTAGGTTGACGTGAAGGGTCACCCAATCGAACGGCTTGAAGCTGAAAGTGTCCGTCGTCTCGTGCTCTTCGTTCCAGAGTGTGGTCTCAGCCCCAGATGGGTGATCGATATAGACCGTGGTCTTGTCCGCCCACTTATCTGGAAGAGCGTGATCGAAGGTGACCACAATGCCGTCTTCGAGGTGCTGGCTGTCCGTCTTTCCCCGGAATGATGGGTCGAGCTTACCGTCCATGTTGCCTCTCAGAGAAACCCCGAACCGCTATGACTCTTGAACGCGTTGGCGCGGCGGATGTAGCCAACGACCGTTCGGGGATCCCGATGGCCGGACTGATCCATGATCCGCGCGAGATCGGCGCCGTGCTCGGCCGCGGTCGTGATGTAGCCAGCCCTCAGGCTATGCGCGCCGAAAGTCGACGCATCGAGGCCGGCGGTGGCCGTGTACTTCTTGATGATGTCGGCCACGGCCTGGGTCGTTAGCCGGGGTGGATTTGCGGTCCCCGGATCGGGGGAGCGCAACGGCTTCGCATCGGATTGATGCAAAGGGTGGGGGAATTCCTCACCCTCTGCGGGGTGCTGGACCTGCACCCCATCCCCAAAGGGGTGGGTGCTCAACACCCCCTCGTTGCCCCCCTGCGCAGATTTGCGCACCCTCCCCGACCGAGACACTGGCCGGAACACCGGGCCCGACGTGATCCCAGCCGCGTCCAGCCATTCGCGCACCAGGGCGACGGGGCGGATGAAGCGCCCGTGCGGGATGGCCTTCTCGAACCCGCTACCCTCCTGGTCCGTCTTGCCTCGGCGGACCAGGACGCGCAGGCCTTCTGGATCGTCGCGCAGGTCCTCGACGTCGAGCGCCACCAGCTCGGATCGGCGGAAGGCTCCTGCGAAGCCGAGAGCGAGCAAGGCCCGATCGCGCTTGCCCGTTAGCGTGTCCGGCGTCCGCATCAGGAGTGCGGCCAGGATCTCAGCCGTCGCGGCAGCCTTCTGTGTCGGCGCGACGCCCACCTTGCGTCTGGCGCCCTTCATGGCGGCCCGCACGCCTTCATCATCTGTCGGGTCGGCTGCTCTCGCCAGCTTGTGCGCGTACCGGATTGCAGCGAGCCGCCGGCCGAGCGTCGAGGCGGCACGACCATTCTCGGCTTCCGAGACGATGAAGGCAGCTACGGCCTCAGGGCTCGCCGGCAGGGACTGGAAGCCGAACTGGGCGCACCAGTCCTGAAACACTCGGGCATCCGACGTGTAGGCGCGTACGGTCGCATCGGCCTTACTGGCACGTTGATAGGCGCGGACTATCGCAGCGGCTTCGGTCGGTAGGTTGTTTCCGGGGACCGCAAGAGCCTCAACCGAAGGATTTTCCCCCGATCTGGGGAGAACCTCGGCCAAGGGTTTCGCGGCCTCTCCGTAAAACTTTGCAGGCTGTTGGTCAGATCTCGGCATCGCAGCCTCGGCCGGCGCCAAGGGCGTTCGCAATCATGTCGCCGAGTACGCTATCCGCCCAATCGTTCGGGAGCCGCATGTAGTGGCTGGGCCGACGGATCATGCCGCAGGAGAACCGGCCCGCCTCCCATTCGAGGGCGAGGCACGGCCCCTCCTCTGGATGATCGGGGATGAACTCACGGGCTATGCCGCAAGGCTCCATAGTGCAGCACAGCCCGCAGCCGTTGCACGGGCTACCGTGAGCGGGCTTGGTTGGCAGCCGAGCGCCGGTCGTACCGTCAATGAGGGCGATGGTAGGCGAGCGGTCGAGCGAGCCACTACTCATGGCTAGCTTTCCGGCCCAGCGTGGGCGTCGGCTTCCGTGCGGCCGATCTGGACGGCCAATTCGTCCCGCCAGCCGAAAGGCAGTCCAAGCCCTCGCATCCTTGCTCGCGCCTCGACGGCATTGAGCACGCGTTGCCAGTGCTCGGGCGAGAGCTGCCACGGCGCGCAGGTCAGGCCGAGATTGCGGGCGGCGCTCGACGCGGCATCGCGAAGTGGCGCGAACGCGTCAGCGGGCGAAGATAGCTGAGGCTTCATTTCATTCCGCCCCTTTCATGCCGCTCGACCATAACTTTCGAGAATGACGCTTATCGCAAGTTACAGGGGCATAGAGTCACGCGCAATTGGACGTCTCGTCATTCTGGGGCCACGTATGCGCGTCGACGCTTGGGCCGCGGCGCGATTGGGCAAGTCCAGCATTCCAGGGCGCAGAGATTGATGTTTTTGCAGCGAACGCGCCCGCTGCTGGGCCGGATCACTGAGCCCAACGAGTGCTTCTGATCCTCTCGACAAATTAATGCGATCCATCTGCGCCGACAGCCTACTCAGCCATGCTGCGCCCTATCAGATAGCGGGCTGTTTCGCTGTCGGGGGTAACCAAGCAATCAGCCTCCGCAACCTGAGCTATTGCAACTTAAGATTTTGTGGCAAGAATGTGGCTCTTGGCTGAGCGGCAAAGGTGAAGAGATGCGGTGCGGATCGGCCTTGCTGGCCTTGGCTCTGTCAGTCTCTCCGGCCGTCGCTGCGCCGAAGCCGCCTGCCTACTACCCCGCCGAGGACTTCTTCAATTCGCGCTACGACCTGCGAGAGCGAGTTATCGCTCAGACCATGCTGATAGGGGCAGGCTATCAGAACGCCGTGCCGACTGAGCGCTTCACCCTGCATACCTTCAACGCGACCCGCGACTTTCAGATCGCGAACGGTCTCACGCCATCGGGCAGCTTGGATCGGGTGACCTCGGATAGGTTGCTGGCTGCAGCGCGGCCCATGTTCAACATGTGGGAGTTCCGCCAGATCGGCCATCCGACACGCGGGCGCCCGATCTGGATCCCGCAGGGTATGGGTCTGCGACCCTATCAAAATAAAAATGGTCTCTCCTACCGAGACTCACAAGGTCGTTTCCGCGTTCTCTATAACTATTTCGCCGACATCACCGCCGATTTTGTTTATGCAGACACGCTGAACAAGATGAAAATGGACGGTACGTTCGTCCATTATTCCGTACTAAAGGACGGCTGGTTTGTCATCTCGGCGACGACGGCTTCAGGTGAGGATAAATATCTGCGCTATCATCAGGATGGGTCAGGTATCCTCGGCTTCGTGGCGTTCTGGAACAACGCCAACGGCGTCGTGAACGGCGAGCGCATTGCCGTGCTGATGTCGGCGTCGCTTGGCTCGGTGATGAACGGGAGGCCCTTCGTAGAGCCGCCTGGCTTCCTGGAGGAGGCGCCGGCGAGCGCCGCTGCGGCTCCAGCCGTCGTACCGGTGAGCCGGCCGGATCCTGCGGCGATCCCACCAACTCCAAAGCCGCTCGCGCCCGCACCGAGCCTCATCGCACCGCCGCCGGTCGCGCAGGCCAAGCCGGAGGATAAGATCTCGACAGGCAGCGGCTTCTTCGTCGACGGGCAGGGGCGGTTCATCACGAACAACCACGTCATCGACACCTGCAAGGAGGTCGTTGTGAAGACGCCGGACGGTCAGATCCGGAAGGCGAGTGTGAAGGCCACCGATGCCGCCAACGACATGGCCTTGGTTCAGGTCATCGGCGCAGATGGGCACAAATTCGCTCCCGTGCGGCTCGGCGCTCGGCTCGGTGAAGGCATCGCTACCTTCGGTTATCCGCACCTCGACATGCTCGCCAACACGGGCAACTTCACGCTCGGCAATGTCACTGCGCTGGCGGGAGTGAACGACGACTCGCGCTTTTACCAGATCTCCGCGCCCGTTCAGTCCGGCAACTCCGGTGGCCCTGTGCTCGACAACTTCGGCAACGTCGCAGGCGTCGTTCAGTCGAAGTTGAACGTCCTCAAGGTCGCGATTGCGTCCGGCGATTTCCCGCAAAATATCAACTTCGCCATCAAGGGAGCGATCCTAGCCTCGTTCCTTGAGAGCAACGGGGTGACGATCACTCCTGGCTCGATAAACGGACAGAAGCTCGACCCGGCAGATCTCGCGGACGCCGCGAAGGCTGTCAGCGGTCTCGTGGCTTGTCAGTGAGAGCCCAGGTATCCGACTCCATTTGTCATCTCTTCGGCGACGTGGTTCAGAACCACGGTCGGCAGATGGCAAAAGCGGAATGGGCCTCAGCCGCTGGCAACCTGTTCAAGGTCGTGGTGCTCAGTCGGGGGCGGACGATGGCTCCGGCTGAGCGGGGGCTGAACGCCTACATCCCCCTTACCGAGTTGACGAGGCCAGGCTCCTCCGCCTCGGGAACGGTGTCGGCCGCCTGATCGTCACTCGCGGCGTCTGCGACGTGCGACTGCTCAGACGGGCCTCCGTCTTCGATAAGTCGTGTCTTGCTGGCGTTCTCGCGGACAGTGACCTCTTCCATAGAAGGGGGTTTGGCACCGTTCTGTTCATCAGCCATCGAGACCTCCCAGAGCCGTCAGGATCTTAAAGCAGGATAGGCCTTGGCCCGGCGCTGTCGAGACGGCAGCCCTCTTCCGCGACATCGTGCAAAGCCACGGGCGCCAGATGGCGAAGGCGGAGTGAACCTGATGGGCGTCGATCTACTAGGGGCGCGCCTATGTTGGCGCTGGGGCCGGTGACGACAGGGGTTTCCCCTTCTGCACTGTGAACGTGACGAACAGCTTGGTTGCCTCGGATCCGTTCTGCAGCATGTGCGGAGTCTCAGCCGCGGTTACCCAGGAAGAGCCGGGCTTGAGCATCTGCGCCTCCTTACCCTTCGCGCGTAGCTCGCCGCCGCCGCCCACCGTGTAGCCCGCCTCAGTGCCGGGATGAGTATGCCAACCAAGGACGAAGTTCGGCTCAAGATCGACCACTACCTGTAGGGTTTCGTAGCCATCCATCGGACCATCGACCCGAGAAGTAATCGCTCGCTTTATGCCGCTCGGTGCCTGTGCTGACACGTCGTCAGCCATCAAGCCGATGGCGGCGCAAATCGCGCATCCAGTGAATATGCGCCTGCTTAACATGCGTGTCCTCCTATAGAACGAGCGCAGAGTTTTAGAGCATAATAAATACAAGCAAATACCAAGTTTTACCGCATATCCGGCCTAATTATCTCTCTTATGGACGCATATTGCTCAGATCGAGCACAAGTAGGTTGGCATGACAACGGTAATCGCAATCATCTTTCGCGGCAATATACTGTTTTAACCGCTCGACGTGTCACGACCTCGACCGCCGGGAACCTCTTTCGCGACGTGGTTCAGAGCCATGGGCGACAGATGGCGAAGGCGGACGGTCCCTAACATCAACCAGCGCAGTGGTGTTCAGAGATGTGGAAGTCTGACTACCGGACCATTATGCTTGGATAGTGCTTCGACGGCTCGGCGCAAGTAGCTTCGCGTCCGAATTCCGACTCTTGCTTGTCGTACATCCTCATCCCAGAAGTGAGGATATGCTGCATCTTGCGCTCGTTCATTCGAATTGCGCATTCTTCAGCTTGCGGCACGGTCAGGCGATCGTTCTTAGTCAAGCCACACTGGAATTGCGCTCGGGTGAGGTATCCCTGGAGCTTAATAACTCCTTCGCATTCATCAGCCTCCGCACTACCGGCAGCGACAATGAGAGCGAGGATGGCGAGAGCTGTGCGCATCCGCAAGCGGTTTGATCCCGAGGACATCGCCCGGTTTCGAGAGCAGCAGAAACGGATAGAATGCCCGCCTGAGTTTACTCGGGGACGTAGGCGTGTCCCGGAAGTTCCCGCTCAGGAGATCATCGATTTCAAGGCGTTGCTGGTGAAGCTGCGTGCGGCGAGGCGGTCAGCGCGCCATTCGGATCGCAACGTCGGTCGCTAATCCATGTCGTCGTCTCGCTCATCCCGGCGAGAGCCGCGGGCTACGACGACCAAGGTATTGTCAGCCAAGGGCCGCTGAAGTGGCTGACCCCGGCGAGGGCGCCGGGGCATTGTTGGCAGAATTAGCCGCCGTGGGTCGCGTACGCTCGTCGCTTATCGTGCCCGCGTCTATCGGCGCCAGAAAGCTACACCCAAAAAGCGAGCGCAGGGGCCACAAAGGATGATGTACCGAGTAAGGTCACAACGGAGAAGATGATCATTCGCTTCATTCTCGCAAATACCGTGAAGTCTCGAAGACAAAGCCGTCCATGTCCGGCAAAATCCGTGTACGGCATCAACTGTTTTATGGAAGTGCTGAAAGACACAGATGACGGGAGATGCACCAGCAGGGGGCGCAATCTCGTTTGAACGACCGCCATTGATCGAAGTGCAGGCCGAAGCTCCGTCGCCTTGAGGCGATCGGATTTCCGCCCCCATGTGCTGGTGGCGCTCTGATCCGAGGCGGCGGCGCTACTGCTCCTGAAAACAGGCAGGAGGGCTGAAGCCCTATCAGCTTCCCGGCATAGCTATTCTACTTGATCCATCAGGTTTTAGGTCTGGGAACTTCGCATGGGCTGGTTCACCGACGCGACCATTCGATATCTCGTGCCGCATTTGGTTTTGAGCGGGATCAAGATCAGGCAGTCGTTGCGCCACACGCCTGATCGACGAGTGTGAATTTTGCCGAGGGTGTCTTTACACACTTAATCCTCGGACCAGGCGCGATATCCAATCATCAGGCCGCCGCCAAATGCACCGGCCTAGACAAAAGCATAATTGGTTCGAATTTGACCAATTAACTGAGCAAGGATGAAATCGACATGAAACTCACGGCCTTCGCTGTCGCGGTCAGCGTTGTAGCTCTCAGCGCGGTTCCCTCTTCCGCTCGAGTTCTGCCGATATCGTTCGAAGTCAATTACCCGACGTTTAGTGTCGAGAGGGATCTGATCCGGAGGCAGAATGAGTTTAGGCCTGCAAAGGCCGACGACTACCAGAAGCACCCTCTTTGGTCAGTTCGTTTTTGTGAGCCAGACTGCATGGATCGCCTATAGTAACTCGCTCCATGCGTATCTTTCGTTGTTGATCCTAGCCATGACGATATATATAGCGGTTAGCGATACTGTCATCTATTCAGCGCGTGGATGAGTATTTATTATGAGATCAATTTTTTTGGCATTTGCGATTGCGGTAATGTCAATCAATGCCGCGAATGCGAAGCTGTCCGAGGCATCGAATGGTGTTTATAATGATAAGGAATGCCGAAGAGATATTAAATTTGCGTACTGGGTGAAAAATAATCCAAAGCCTGAGCAAGGCCAGTTTTGTAGCCGTCATGAGATCCGCGCTGCCTGAGCTGGCATGTGTTGAAGACGATGACGAAGCTTTCGAAGCGAGGTAGACCTACGACTCTTCTCAGCCCGGATGCCTAGATGGCCAGCCTCAGTTGCCGGATCGTGTGAGCATCCTCTACGCATCCATCCCAGGATGAGACCGAGCGAGCGGCCTGCTCGCCTGCACGGAGCGACCAGGATGGACGACGAGGACTGCGACTTCGAGAGTTCGCCCCTATCAGGTGTCTTCACGCGCGATGGGCATGAGGTAGAGGTCGAGATCTACCGCCTTGCCGGCACGGAGGATCGCTGGCGGATGGAGGTAATCCACTTCTCCGGCTGTACGCGGTGGCAGGACACATTCGCTACGGATGCGGATGCACACGCAGCCTTCCTCGTGACCGTCGAGGCCACTGGCATCGGCCCCTTCGTCGGCGATCGGCCTAAGGCGATGAACTAACGGCTGTCGCTCTTCCGTCCCCCAACAGCTCCGCTACGGCATCAGCCCCGCGAGCCCACAGGCCGCAAGGATCGTCACCAGCATCGTGAAGCCCACCAGCGAGCCCGTGCTGCCGATCTGCGCGAGAAGTCGGTAGCTCACCGGCCTGCGCCATTCTTGGCGTACTCCCAGATCGGAATGCCCCAGACCTGGCCGACCTTGTTCCGGTAGCCGGTCAGCCGCTCGAACAGGATCCGCTGCGCCTCGACACTGCGGGCAGGCTCGCTCACCACCATCAGGACCCCGCAGTAGTCCACGCGGAGGGTGCCGTGCTCCGGATGCACCGCGAACAGCTCAGGCGCCGTCCAGCCTAGCCGGTGCGCCTTGGGACTGAATCGCCCCGGGTTTTCCGGAGGCCGTTTGGTTTGGCTCAGGCGGCCAAGGCTTGGACCTCGGCCTGGGCATAATAGCGTGCCTCCGCCTCGGCGGGAGGGATGTGGCCGATTGGTTCGAGCAGCCGACGGTGGTTGAACCAGTCCACCCATTCCAGCGTGGCGTACTCGACCGCCTCAAAGGACCGCCACGGCCCGCGTCGATGGATGACCTCCGCCTTGAACAGGCCGATCACCGTCTCGGCGAGAGCGTTATCGTACGAGTCGCCAACACTGCCGACGGAGGGTTCGACGCCCGCCTCGGCCAAGCGCTCGGTGTAGCGGATGCTCACATATTGCGATCCGCGATCCGAGTGACAGACGAGGCCGCTGCCGGCGAAGGGGCGGCGCTCGTGCAGGGCCTGCTCCAAGGCATCGAGCACGAAGTCGGCCCGGGCCGAGCGCGACACACGCCAGCCCACGATCCGGCGGGCGAAGACGTCGATCACGAAGGCCGCATAGACGAAGCCGCCCCAGGTGGCGATGTAGGTAAAATCCGCCACCCATAGCCGGTTCGGGCATTCGGCCCTGAACTGTCGATTGACCCGGTCGAGCGGGCAGGCCGCCGCCGGATCGGGAACGGTGGTGCGAACCCTCCGCCCCCGGACGACGCCAGCCAAGCCCATCGTTCGCATCAGCCGGACCACCGTGCAGCGCGCCACAATGATCCCTTCGCGGGCGAGCTGCCGCCAGACCTTGCGCACGCCGTAGACCCGGAAGTTTGCCTCGTACACGCGCCGGATCTCGACCATGAGTGCCGCGTCCCGCTTGGCTCGAGCCGACAGCCTCCCGGGATCGGCTCGTCGCGCGGCATGGGCGTGGTACGTCGACGGGGCGATCGGCAGAACCTTGCAGATCGGCTCGACCCCGTAGAGCGCACGATGATCGTCGATGAAGGCGATCATGACCGGAACCGGCGGTCGAGCTCCGCCTGGGCAAAATACGCGCTCGCCTTCCTGAGGATCTCGTTGGCCTGCCGGAGCTCGCGGTTCTCCCGCTCCAGCGCCTTGATCCGCTCGCGCTCATCCGTCGTCGGTCCGGCCCGCACGCCCCGGTCGCGCTCGGCCTGACGGACCCACTTGCGCAGCGTTTCGCCAGAGCAACCGATTTTGGCCGCGATCGACTGGATCGCGGCCCATTGCGAACCGTGCTCGCTCTCATGCTCCCGGGCCAGCCGGACTGCCCGCTCGCGAACCTCAGGGGAAAAGGGTGGGGTATGCTTCGTCATGGCTCCAGTCTCTCAAGAGTTGGAGCCTCCGAAAATCCCGGGGCGATTCAGCGGCGGCGTCGGGGAGCATGGTGGGTGCGAAACTGGAAGCCATCCCACGGGCTACGGCAAGCGTGGCCGTCAGACCATGTGGCCAGAAGCGGGGTTGCCCAGCATGGATGGGACGGATCAGGCGCGTTCCTTGCCCTCGAACCGCTCCGCTTCCTGACGCGCTACGCTGAGGACCCGGCGGCGCCCCTGTGTGTCCGGTATCGAGGACCAAAGGCGCACGAGGGTCAGCAGGTCTCCTGCCTCGCCCTCTGCTGGCGCTTGGAGGAACGCCTCTACCGGGACGTTGAGCTCTCGGGCGAGCTGTTTCAGCGTCGCAATGGTGCGAGCGGAGCGATCGGGAATGGCCATGCTTGATAACGCATGGCCCTTCGCAGCATTCCAAGCCGCATACAAAATTCAGAAGGGGCGTCAGTGTCGGCCTATGTCCGGGCTCACGACGCTGACGCTGTTCCCAGCGACAGCCTCAAATAAATCTGCGGTTAAGCTGCAACGCGCGTCGAATGGGCGCATTCCCGATCTATGTCAGGATCGCGCCCCCTCGCCGTGCTTGCCGACGATGACGAATTCACCCGTCTCGTCACGGCTGACATTTTGTCTGTGATGGGTTTTGAGGTGCTCGAAGCAGAGCATGCTCAAGGCGCACTCCACCACATGGAGGCGCATGCGGATGTGGCCCTTCTCTACACCGACGTGAACATGCCCGGTGCGATGGACGGCTGTGATCTTGCCCATGCTGCTGGCAAGCGATGGCCGGAGACGAAGATAATCGTCTGCTCAGGGTGCACTCGGGAGGAAGCGGCGCTTTTGCCTGACGCCGCCCATTTCATTGCGAAGCCGTGTGGAGAAAGACTGGTGCGTAGGGCGCTGCAGGCTCTGCGATTACATTGAGACCAGGCATCATAGACAGGCACACAGCACCCGTCTGACGCCGCTATAGCCACCCTTCGAGCGCAGTCCGTCACGGCTGCTTATCCGCGACATATCGATTAACGAAGGCGCCGCTCAGAACAGCGAGCATGCCTTGCACTTCAAGGACCCGGATGCGTTGGCCTCGTGCGGCCGTCAGCAGGTCGTGTCGCGCAATAGGATCGTCCGAATGCGAAGCACACTGGACCACCTCATCCGCCAGTTGGTCGAGTGACGTTGCGCAGATGGACAAGGCGACAATCAGCTCGGTCACGGCATCAGGTGTCGGGACCGGAAGCCCCTCTCCCTCACGATCACCATCCGCTCTGGAAAAAACGCGCCGATCCACGTGCGACCCTTCGATGCCTCGCCGGACCGCATCATGATCCATATCGATTGCGTGCAACCTAGATCAATGGCGCGCGATTTTGGCGGCAGCCCACGCGATCGTGAGGATCGTGTGCACCGCCGCTTACTCTCGTGCGGCAAGCCGCCTCGGAACGGGCGGCAGCAACGGCGCTTAACCATACGCCGAAGCTTGAGGGTCCGATGATGAAGGTGTTCCAGATCCGTCAGGCCGCGACGGGCGCAATCCTCTGGACCGGCTCGGCGTCCGATCCGATCTCCGCTCTCGACGCTATGGCCCACGAGGCCGGGTACTACGACCACAGCGACATCCCCGATCACCTGCGGGCCGGCGGCCTGTCCGCAGAAGAAGTCCGGGTCTAACGGCGTAGAGCATGCCGGTGGCTGAGCCGCCTACCTGCGAGGTGAAGATCGACGGGTTCTGGCAAGCCGTCAGCTTGAACAAAGCCGCGGTCGCCCACTCTGCCGCGCTGAAGCGCTGCCTCGCCTGTTACGGCCGGGTGATGATCCTGGGCACCTACACCGGCACGCCGTCGCCGCATCCGCAGGCGCTCACCTGAGGTGAGTAGGGCCCGTCCCCTGACATGACGATAGAAGCCCGCCCTGGTGTTCCAGGTGCGGGCTTGATGCGACTGCGACGACGAGGCCGCACCGCAAGACCGTACATCCGGGTCTCGGTGCTGCTCTGCCGACGCTCAGCCCCCCAGCCGGTCGCTGATAGCTACCTCGGCCGTTATGGTTAACAGAAGATTGCCGAAGGTCGAATTGCTCGTGGAAGGGGCGCTCTCCGAAGAGCCGCCGAAGCACCTTGGCTTTCAGCCGCAGAGGGGTCTGCGCAGCCGCTGAAACTATCGAGCCGACACATCCGTTCTGCGGTGGCGCAGCCGTCTCCGGCGGCGCGATCTCCGGAGCAGTCTGTGGCACGTACCCTTACCTTGATCCTCGCGGCTGGCCTGACGGCAGGCGCGTTCCTTCCAGCGGGTGCCGCGACGAAGAAGGTGCAGGTACCGAACCAGTTCGACGGCTCCTGGACCATCGTGGCCACCACTGCCGAGGGACCCTGCTCGGCCAGCACGAGCTACAAGGTACAGATCAAGGACAGCGACGCCTCGATCCCCGGAGAGGAGGTCGACATCGATGGCGGTGTCTCGGCTGGTGGGACTGTGCAGGCCACGATCACCCAGGGCTCGAACAAGGTGCCGATCGACGGCAGTCTGACCGCGAAGGGCAGCGGCAGCGGCACTTGGCGCACGTCTGGTGGCTTGGTCGAGTGTAGCGGCAGCTAGAGCGCGAAGCGTTCTAGCTAGGTTTTCTATGGCGAAGTCGCACGGCCTTCACGGAGCGGAGAGGCGCTTCGTGTTCGCAGCCACGTGCTCACGATAGCGGGCGATGACCGTTTCGGGCGAGCCGCCGAACATCAGTGTCGTCATCGCCTCGCCGGCGGCGTGAACCTTCTCAATCACCATGGACTGTACCTCAGCCAGTCCCTCGCTGCCGCCCCAGGCCAGACGAACTAACCGCAGCTCGATGACCCGCTGTGCCTCAAAGGCCAGCATCAGCGACGAGAAGAAGGGATTGTACACGGCACACTCCTGGCCGCCGGGGCGCGGCAGAGCTTGAACACGTCACATTGTGGGAGAGATCCGGCGCTCGGTCGCATGCCCGCCCTGCGTCTCAGCCCCGTCGCCCGATCTGTTCACGGGCTGACCACGCCATATCGCTAGCTCGTGAATGCCCTGCCCATATCCGGCAACATGCTCGCCACAACCGGACGGCATGGTCGCCGGTATGACCTTGCCAACCGCTCAAGCCCTCGGCGTCATGGCCTGCGCCGTGATCGCATCCGCCATCTATCTGGCGAGCCTCGTGCACGGCGTCAGGTCCGAGAGTAGCGGCCCACGCTAGGAATGCGCGACTGCGACGGCGAGGCCCTACCGCCCGTGAAGTGGCGCACGGTGGAGTAGGTCCTCCACGCTCGGCTCGATCGCCAAGAGCAGCACGCTGCGGTCACCGTGAGCATCGACATCGGCGGCGAGGAGGCCCATATTGTCCTTAGGATTGGGGATATCCCGGTCGGCAAGGGGGTTCCGGGTTCGCCCGGACCCCTTTGTTTTTTCAGGGGAACATCTTCAGCCCGGAATGGCCGGTCAGCTTGGGGATGAGCACCTCGAACGCCCGGTTCGGCTGAGTAGGTCGGAGAGCCCGCAATCCGCATGGGCGGGCGACGAGATCCGCCAACTGTAGCCCGGCAGCGTTCGCATCCTTGCGTGCGAACACCGGCTCGAACCGGGCGTAGGAGAAGTCGGGCGAACGGTAGCCCCAGTTGGCTTGGTTCGCGGTGATCCGACGAAATTCCAACTCCAGGTCGGCGTCCTCGTTCTTGCCCCGGCTCTCGAAGATGACGTGGACGAGCCGCCCCTCCTGCTCGTGACGCTGGAGGCAGTTGAGCAGACGCTCCATGCAGAAGCGCAGCGCGATCTCGTAGGGGCTCCACGGGTTCGCATACTTGGCCTTGAGCCTGAGCTTGTCGATGGTCCCGACGCAGAGGCGGAATGGGGCCGCGCCGATCATCCCCGTGAGGTCGACCATGAAGTCGGCGTTGGTGGCTGGGTCCGCCAGCATCGCGAAGGGACCGATCTTCTTCCGGATGTCGCGCTCGTGAAACACGACCTGATCGTGACCCCAGTAGGCGAACTTGAGCCGCTGGAGGGCAGGCGTCACCTCACCCACGTACTCGTCACGGGTCATGACGATGAAGGCGAGCGCGAAGATGGGGTAGCCCGCGTCGATCGTGACGAGGCCGTGGTCACCGCTCTCGTCGGCGTACACGACGAGGTCCGACAGGGTGCTGGGATCAATGCGGGCGCGGCTCACGCCGACAAGCTTAGCAGCGAACGCCATGCCTGTCGGGGTCTATCTACTCCGGCGCGTAGACACCGAACGCCGGGATCGCGGGATCGTCGAAGCACATCCTGACGACGCGCTCGCCCAGCGGGTAGACCTCGCGCAGATGGACGGCGAGGCCCAATGGCTCCTCGCCTGCCCGTTCCGCCGGGTCGTACCAGCCGTCGTCGAGCGTGGCCACGACCATCCCAGCCCGCTCAAGTTCGTTGGCGGGGGCGATCCAGGAACTGAGCGGCATCGTGGCGTACATCAGCTTCGTGAAGTGGGAGGTCTTGCGCACGTCGTCCTCGACCAAGCCCAGCTCCTGCGGGGTGAGACGGTCGTTCTGAGCCCGGTAGATGGTCTGATCCTCCCTCGGCATCGCGGACACCTCTGATACGCTCATGCTGAGCGGGGAAGGTGTCGGATGGCGAAGACGAGACGCGAGTTCACGCCCGAGTTCAAACGCGAAGCGGTCGCCCTGCTGGAGAGCAGCGGCCGGCCACAGATGCAGGTCGCGGCCGAGCTCGGGATCCAGCCCTCGATGCTGAGGCAGTGGCGCGCCACGCTGAACGGGGCCCTACCCCGGCCGCGGCCGGCCGGATCGACGGGGAGTGCGCCACCAAGCCCGGTCGCCTCGCCGTCCGATCAGGCCGCCGAGATCGCCCGCCTGCGGCGTGAGCTCGACCGTACGCGCATGGAGCGCGACGTGCTAAAAAAAGCCATCGGCATCTTCGCGGAGATGCCCAAGTGACTTTCGCCTTCATCGAGCAGCATGCGCGGACCTGGCCGGTGCGTCTCATGTGCCGCGTGCTCGGAGTCTCACCCAGCGGCTTCTACGGATGGCGGTCACGGCCTGAGAGCGCCAGCTCGGCCTCCAACCGCCAACTCCTGGACGACGTCCGGCGCATCCATGCCGCCCATCACCGGCGCTACGGCTCCCCGCGCGTGCATGCCGCCCTGCGGGCCGAGGGCCGGTCTGTCAGCCGCGGACGGGTGGAGCGCCTCATGCGCCGGCACGGCATCCGTGCTTTGGCGGGGCGTCGGTTCCGGCCCTGTACGACCGACAGCCGGCACGATCTTCCGATCGCCCCAAACCTCCTGAAGCAGGACTTCTCGGCCGCGCGGCCAAACACGGTCTGGCTGGCCGATATTACCTACCTGCCGACCGGCGAGGGCTGGCTGTATCTGGCCGCCGTCCTCGATCTGGCCACGCGCAAGATCGTCGGCTGGTCGATGCGCGATCACATGCGCGCTGAGCTGAGCGTAGCGGCATTGATGATGGCCGCCCAGCGGCAGCGGCCGGCCGCCGGGCTCATCTGCCACTCGGATCGCGGCAGCCAGTACGCGGCCGAGGCCTATCGGAAGCAGCTCGCCGCAATGGGGGCCAGGCCGTCCATGAGTCGGACCGCCTGTTGCTACGATAACGCCCCGATGGAGAGCTTCTTCCACACACTCAAGGTCGAGCTCGTCCATCAACGACGATGGGCGACCCGGGATGAAGCGCGGCGCGATCTGTTCGCCTACATCGAGGGCTACTACAATCGGCAACGCATCCACTCGGCACTCGGCTATCTTACGCCCGAGCAAGCCGAGAGGACCACGAAATGATCTCTCTGTGTCCGCGACACCGAGGGAGGATCAGGTCTGCAATAGGTGCAGCGACGGTTCGGTCAGAGCGTCGAGCGCGCGGGCGATCTCCAGCCGCTCAGCCGGTAGCAGGGTAGAAGTGCCTAACTCCAAGACCGCCCTCGCCAGGGCGTCGGCCATGCGCGGGTTCGTCTCCGTCAGCATCCGCCGGATCGCGGCCTGCGCAGAGAGTTGGTAGACCTCGTCCGCCTTGAGCCGCTCACGGGTCTGAGCTTCCATCCGATCGATGCGTTCGCCGAGTGCGCCGAGCAGACGGTCCGTCAGCCGCGCATTTCCGTAATCGATGGCCGCCTGCCCAAAGTCGAAGACCAGGGCGGCCCACGGGATGGTGCTCAAGGCCGCCTTGGCGCCGATCACACCAACCTTCTGGAGAACCTGTGCGCCCGCACCCATCGGTACGGTGCTGTTCCGGCTTGGGGTGATCTCGTCGCTCAACCTGCGGCTCCTACGGCAGGGATCGGTCCCGCCTAACGGCGGACGGCTGACGCCGTCTCGGCATCATCGAAGAATTAGGCAGCTAGCCATTCTAAGAGGTTGGTGGCCGCACTCCGGCTCAGGCCGAACCGACCCTGGAGCGCATTGGCGAGCTGTGGACGGCTGATGCCGATCTGATCGGCCACGGCCTGCTGTGTCATCTGGCGCACCCGCTGCGCATCACGCACGGCCCGCACGAGGGCGTCGGGCAGAACACCGCCGGCATAGTCGCTGAGGGGAGCGCCGACCTGTCGCCACTCGCCGCCTCCCAGCATGTCCGGGTGCTCAGAAACCCCTTCTTCCGGCAGAGGCAGCGCGACGGCACGACCGGGCGGGATCGCCTTTACGTTGGCTCCGGGCGTATGCCCGACAGCGCCGACGCTCAGGCTCGGGCGGGGCTTCCTCGCTGGACCCTGGGCGGTCTGTTCTGCGACGTGAGACTGGCCCGTCGCGCGCTGCAGATACTTCGTATCTGGTGACGACGAAACAGTCTCACGGTCCCGGATCTGGGCGGGGAGGGTGCCGGCCTGCTGCTTCCGGAAATAGGTCGCCCGGCTCATGTTGAGCGCGACCCACGGCTCTAGTTGAGCCTTCGATTGCTCCCGGGGTATCGCCCCTTTAGCGATCCGGCGGGCCTTCGCCTGTTCGGCCTATCAAGCGACATCCGGAACTGACCTCTTCGCGTCATGAGGATCTGACCCCCATGCTAATTTCCCACGCCTAGACGGGTGTGGGTTGGGGGACCGCAGCCGCCTTTTGCAGGAGGCCGCTGCGACGCTTCTCACGAAGCCGGTAGCTGTCGCCGCGGATGGTGACGACGTGGCTGTGGTGCAGCAGCCGATCGAGGATCGCGGTGGCCACCACCGCATCGCCGAACACGCTCCCCCACTCGCCTACCGCTCGGTTCGACGTCACCAGCATCGCGCCCCGCTCGTAGCGGCGGCTGACGAGCTGGAAGAACAGATGCGCGGCATCCGGCTCGAACGGCAGATAGCCGAGCTCGTCGATGATCAGCAGTTTCGGCTTGGCGTAGTGCGTCAGCCGCTCCTCCAACCGACCCTCAGCATGCGCCTTGGCCAGCTGCGCCACGAGCGTCGTGGCCGGGGTGAACAGCACGCCATAGCCGGCCACAATCGCCGCGCGCCCGATCGCCACCGCCAAGTGCGTCTTGCCCACGCCGGGCGGCCCGAGGAACAGCACCGCCTCGCCATTGGCGATGAAGCGGCCGGTGGCGAGTTCACGGATCTGCGCCTTGTCCAGCGAGGGTTGGGCGCCGAAGTCGAAGCCGGTCAGGTCCCGCACGAAGGGGAAGCGAGCCAGACCAAAGGCCATGTCGATGCGGCGCTGGTCACGCCGAGCGACCTCACGCTCGCAGAACAGGGTCAGCGCCTCACGGATCGTCAGCTCGCCCCGGCCGGCCTCGTCGATCAGGCTATCGAGCTGATCGCGCATGGCCGTCAGCTTCAGGCGGTCGAGCAGCAGGGTGAGGTGGTCATGGTCCATCAGAAGCCTCCCCCGGCGACCGCCTCGTACTCGGCCAGCGGCCGCAACAGCGCCGGCGGCATGATGGGCGACGGGTCGAGCCGGTGAGCCGGTCGCTCTCGGCTACCCACAAGCCCGGCCAGATGGGCATCGTCGACGACACGGCCGTGGCGCCCCTTCAACGCGGCGTGCACGGCGACCTCACGTCCGCCGTGGTGGACGCGCACCACCGCTCCGCTCACGGTGACGCGAACCCGCTCGCCGATCAGCCGCCACGGCACCGAGTAGGCGTTGCCGTCGACGCTGACCGCGCAGTCTGCCCCGACCCGGCGCACGAGATCGCGTGCGGCGGAGAACGGCGGCACGCCCGCCAGGGGCTGCAGCGCCCGGGCCTCGTCCCGGGCGAACCGCGCGCCCGGCGCCTCACCGGTCGTGCCGTGCGCGCGCCGGTCGGCCACATCCCGCGTCCAGGCATCGAGATGCGCCTCCAGGGCGGCAAAGCTCGCGAAGCGGTGGCCGGCTACAGCGTTCCTTTTGACGTAGCCAACGCCGCGCTCGTCCTTGCCCTTCGTGCGCGCCCGGTACGGGGCGCAGGCCCGCACCCGGAAGCCCCAATGCCGGGAGAAGGCGTGCAACCGCGGATGCAGGATGACCTCGCGGCTGATCGGGTCATGGTGCAGGACCAGGGCGCGGGCATTGTCGAGCAGCACCTCACGCGGCACACCGCCGAAGGCCTGGAAGGCGCTCTCCAATCCGGCGAACCAGTCCTCCTGCCGCTCGTGGCCGAAGGCGCGCACGTGCAGTCGACGCGAGTAACCGAGCGTCGCAACGAACAGCGAGACCCGGGTTGGCACACCGCCGATCTCGATCCGCCGCTCGCCGAAGTCGATCTGCATCTGCTCGCCTGGCCGCGTCTCGAACCGCACGCTCGCCCGCGCGGCGATCACCAGGTCCCGCCGCAACGGCGCCACAGCCCGTTCCACGGTGCGCAGGCTGACGTGGATGTCCTTCTCGTTGGCGAGGTCCTGGCGCACGACGTCGGCGTTGCCGGCATGCTGCCGGAACCGTTCGGCCAACCAGTCCGTCAAGCCGTCGAGCCGCTTCGATCGTGAAGGCGTTTTAGAGGGGCGCCAATCACCCTGACGGAGCCAGTGCTTGACCGTGTTCTTCGAACAGCCGAGCTCGGTCGCGATCCGCTTGGCACCCCAGCCCAGCGCCTTCAGCCGCACCATCGCCGATACGTCGTCCGGCGTCTTCATCTCGGCCCTCCGCGGATCGTCTGTCCGCTCAAGAGCCTGATCTTCGTTCCTGATCATCTCGACCTCCTCGCTCATCGAGGGGGTCAGGTCCTCATGGCGTCAGGGGGTCAGTTTGCCGTGTCGCCTGACACGGCCTTCCGAGCCCGCTGATAGGTCGCGAACTTCCGAGCCGTCATGCCGGCCGGGCGAATGCGTGTGATCCGCAACCGCTCCCGCTCGTCTGTCGTGAGCCGCAGAAGGTCGCCCAGATCCTGCGCCGACCACCATAACCGCTGCCGCCCGTCACGCTCCTGAGCCTCGGCAATGCAGCCGCGGATACCCCGTGGCCTCGCGCGAGGACGCGCCGGCTCCTCGTGCCCCGGATCCGATCTTCGCCGCGATTGAGGCTCACCGGGCGGCTTGTACCGCCGCCATCGGTCTTGACGACGGCAGGGACAAGGAAGGCTTCGAGGCTGCGCATGACGCCCGGATCGAGGCTCTAGAGGCGGTCGAGGCCACGCGGCCGACGACGATCGCCGGGCTGTTCGCTCTCGCTCGGCACATGGACGACTATCTCAACGAAGATGCCGGCGGTCAGAACACCGTCGAGCCAACGTCCAACGGCCACGCCTTCGTGGCGCTCCTCAACGCCTGTCTCGACTTGGCCGACGCCGGCACGATCGGGGCCTCAGACGCGGCGACGAAGCCGGATCCTATCCTCGCGGCCATCGCCACCAGTGAGAGCGCCGAGGCTGCGATGACGGCCTTTGCCGCGTCTGTCGCCGGTCGTCGGATGGCGGATGCCGAGCGGACCCAAGAGGACGCCATCGAGCGGGATCAACGAGACACCCGTGCGGCGGTGTGGGCCATCGTGCCGAGCACCGCCGAGGGCCGGGCCGCTCTCGCCCGCTACGTGGCCTCCCAGGCGGAACTCACCTTCGGCCCCGACTGGCAGGCCAAGGCGCGGCAGGAGTTCTCCGGCGACGCCTTCCTGGCGCTGCTGGCGGCTGTCGAGGCCGAGACGGGGGACGGGGCCTAAGCCCCTCTTACTTTCCCCTTCGTGCGTACCGCCCCGGCCGGATCCCGCCGGGTTTCACCATCACAACCCGAGACCTGACCCCATGGGCGACGTGCTACAATTCACCCCGCGTCCGAAACGGACCGCTCCCGAGGCCCTTCCGCCGCTGGCCGGGGCCGATCTACGGGCCAGCCTGGAGGAGGCGGCACAGACCGCCCTCGACGCGGGGGACCGCATCATCGCCGTGCTCGACCGCATGGACGGAGACACGGACCACGAGGACGGCGCCGACGCTGAGCCCTCGCTGGCCGCTCCCGAGATCCGCGAGGGAAGCCAAGTCGTCTACATGCGCGGTGGCGACCAGGACCACGAGGTCAATACGCCTGAGTTCTTGGTGCCGGAGGTATCAGACGATCCGACCGTCATCCGTGTCTCGCCCATGCGCTGGGCCGGTCGTGGGAACATCGTGGCTGCCATGGGCGTAGCGCTCCTTGACCTCGCCAAAGTACGCTGATGCCGACTATCCTGCCCGACCGTTCAAAGGCTGCCGCGGCTGCTCAGCGCCTGTCCTGGCCTGATACGGCCCGCCTTCTGATCATGCTGGTGCGGGTGCGCTGGCTGAACCGCGAACTTGAGGGAGCACGCCGCCGCGTCGCTGGATACGGCCTCGACGCTGCCGGTCCCAATCTGGTTGTGATCGCCCGACGCTGGCTGAAGGCGCACGAGGCGATAGCTGCTCTGCTCGGGATACCGGAGCCGCCGGAGGTCGAGAAGGTGCGAGCGACGTTGCGACCACTGGATGAGGTCAGGAAGCGTGCAGCAGCTGTTCCACCACCTGGCCGGCCTTCGCGCGGCTGAGCCATCCGGCATCCACGCCCGCCCCGGCTCCTGGGGGCGAGCTCAAGACGAGCGTGGAAGGCCAGCCGAAGCCAGCACCGTGATCTTCCGGCAGTGGTGGCTCTTCTGCGAGTCGGCCAATGGGCTGACCCTGCCGAATACTGCTCGCGCATCCAGTGCCGGCTAGTGAGCCGCCGTGAGGACGGCCAGTTCATGACCGACCGCACGCGGATCTCACCCGTAAGGCCGTCGCGGTCGAATGCAGAGCAGCCAGACGACCAGCGCGAAGGCTGCACCGCCCGCGGCGGAACAGAGGATAAGGCTCACTTCGGTCTGGGGCGCGGATCCGAACACGGTGAGGCCTGCCAGGACACCCGGCAGGACACCGATGGCCGTGGTCGACCGCGCACCTGCATTGAGCTTGCGTGCGGCCAAGCTCGTCACGGGCAATGTGATCAGCAGCGTTGGGCTGATAAGGATGGCACCCCACATCCCGAGGAGACCGGTCACCACTGGGGCCGTCCAGAAGACCTCAAACGCCCGGCTCCAGGTCGTGCCTGCGAATACCGCTAGGCCTCCCGTCCGCAGATCGTCGATGAAACCGGCGAGCATCGTCGTCGCGCAGAAGCAGTAGGCGGCGGCATAGTGCCCGAGCAGGCCGGCCAGCAGGATGCGGCGGCTCGACGGGCGCCAATCGGACCGAAACAGGTAGCGCTCGCTCACAGAGACCTGCCACGACGGCCAGGGCTCTGCGTGCCGTCTAGGAGCGGTCGTATCAGCGTTGTAGTTACCAGCTGCATCGTCAAGTCGAGCGATGAGGCGCAGCTACCGTCCGTGAAGACGACGTCGAACAGGACGGTGCTCGCTCCTATCACTGCCTACTTCGGCATCACCACCTTGACGTTAGCCTCTTGAGGCTCCGTGGCTTGTAGATGGGCTGCTGCTTACTGGAAGCCACCTCCTGGCAGCCGGCCGTGGTACACAGTATTGCGGCAGTGACCCCAAGGGCCTCGCCAGTAGCCCGGAGGGCACCCGTTCCCAGCGCGAACTTGATACCAGCCACCGGGGAGAGGGCCGGAGTAGGGGGTGTTCCGGCAGTGCCCCCAAGGCCCGCGCCAAGCGCCCGGCCCGCATCCGCCTGCCACCAGCATGATCGGCGCAGTGATGCCCAGATCGGATGCAACCGGCATCGCATTCGCGTTAGCGATCGGCAGAGCCGCAAACGCGGCTACAGCTACCAATGTGTTCATTATATTCATTGGTCATATCCTCTGTATTCCGTGGCCGAGACACTCGCTGCGGCTGTCCTATAACTTGGCAGGAGAGCAGGCGCTGCATTAAACCTTGGCCATGAAACTGAAGGGTTTCAGCAATGCATACAATGTGAAGCAGACACAGATGGTTGTGGCGTAGCCCCACGCTTTCGGAGCCTACCCGCTAGGCTTGCTAAGAAGCCCACAGAAATCGCACCGCCTACTCTTCGGGGCCGACCTGCTCGCGATTGAGCCGTGCCCGCATCGCCTTGCCCGGCTTGAACGCGATGGTTCGCTTGGCCGCGACATCCACGATCGCCTGGGTTTTGGGGTTGCGAGCTGTTCGGCTATGCATCTCATTGGTTGAAAAGGCACCGAAGTCCCGCAACTCTACTCGGTCACCTCTGGCGAGGGCCTCGGCCATTGTGTTGAGGATCACGTTGACAACCGCCTCGACGTCTTTGGCGTAAAGATGCGGGTTCCGCTCGGCGACGCGGGCGATGAGCGCCGATCGGATCATGGCAGCAGGTTGCCGCTTCGTTCACCGGACCGCAACCACGTCGCGGCAGTGTCCCGGCCGAGCCAAGTTGCGTATCGGCTCGCGCTGGTGGGGTCGGTGGCTTCTCCGCCCTGACAGCGGATAGGGGCGGGGTCGCGCGGACGGTTCAGACCAGCGATAGCGTCTGCTCAGTCTTCGGCTCCCGCCAGCGATGGCACGAACGAGAGCGGCGACAGCTGTGCGTCCGGCGATCCCGCATTCTTAGCCTAGTCATCTCCGAGCTCCTGGCTGGCTGCTCGCGCCCACTTCGACTGCGCGGGAAAACCAGCGCAGCAACTAGCTACCAAGCTACCAGATATCCAGTGTTGTCGGTGAATTTCACATAGATACGTCTTGACTAGGCATTGATGTTGCTGCGTGGGTCTCAGCCACATACGCAGGAGGCATCATTGGACGACGCTACATCGACCTCGGCTCCGGATCAAAGCAACCTTATCGAGCTAACGGCCGACATCGTGGCCGCTTACGTCTCGAATAATTCCGTGCCTGTCTCCGAGATGCCGGCGCTTCTGTCCGCGATCCACGGCGCGCTGAACGGGTTGAGCAGCCCTGCTGCTCCGGTTGAGGCGAAGGTCGACCGTGCCACCCCGGCCCAGATCCGGAGGTCGATCACGCACGACGCGCTGATAAGCTTCGAAGACGGCCGGCCGTACAAGACCCTGAAGCGGCACCTCAAAGGAGTGGGCCTAACCCCAGACGAGTACCGGGCGAAGTGGGGCCTGCCGGTCGACTACCCGATGACCGCCCCGAGCTACTCCGAGATGCGCTCGGCCTTGGCGAAGAACACTGGCCTCGGCAACCTGCGCCGGAACGCAGCCCCGAAGGCCGCCGCCGACGAGACGGTTGCGGAGGTGCCCAAGGCCACTGGCCGGAAAAAGGCGACCGAGACTGCCGGGGCGTCAGCGAAGAAGCCCACCCGCGCCCGCAAGTCGAAGGCTGCAGCGGCGGAGTGAGAGTGGCTGGCATTCGTTCATAGCCCGCGTGCTATCCCTCTGCCTGGGCACCCGTCTCAACAGCCGGCGCCAAGCTGGAGGCTCCGCGTTGACACTACGACCTCTGGCGAAAAGCCCGCTCGGTTCGCCGGCGCGGGCTTTTTCGTGCGCGCATCGCCCCTTCGGCAGCCGAGAACCATCATCGGGGGGGCGTGGTTATCGCATGGGGAATCCGCTCCAGGGTCTCGGTGACGTCCTCGCCGAGGTGACGAAGGCGCGCTCCGCCGCAACAGGCGCAGGTCGTCGGGCCGGGATGGACGACGCGCTCGCGTGGCAGGTGCTCGGGCAGAGGCCGGCGGGCGGGCTTGCGCCGCGAGGAAGCCGCACCGGAGAGCGCTTCGGGCTCGGCCGCCGCCCGCGCTTGGGTCTCAGCCAGCGTCTCCTCCAGATCCTCCAGGACGAGTTCGATCTGGTCGATCCGGGCGCTGCGCTCCGAGGAGGTCCCGAACCGTTCTCGCCGCAGCCGGGCGACCTCCAGCTTCAGCCGTTCGACCGCGATCTCCGAGGCGAGCCTGGCCGCCCGCTCGGCCAGGATCATGGCATGGGCGGCGGCAAGATCGGTGGGAAGCGGTAGGGGCTGGGGCGCGTTCGGCACGCTTGAGAGAAGAGCATATTCTTCAAGCGCTGTAACGCGTTATCCTCAGCCGAGAGCGCTCGGACGCCAGCTCTCCTGCGGCATCCGCCAGTCGATCCCCGAGAGCAGGTAGCCGAGTTGCGACGTGGAGATCGTCACGGCTCCATCCGCCACCGAGGGCCACAGGAAACGGCCGCGGTCGAGCCGTTTCGTGTAGAGGCACGCGCCCTGGCCATCGTGCCAGATCACCTTGATCAGGTCGCCGCGCCGTCCGCGGAACACGAATAGATGCCCGCCATGGGGATCGCGCTTGAGCGTCTCCTGGACGATCAGGCCGAGACTGGAAAAGCCCTTGCGCATGTCGGTGTGGCCGGTGGCCAGCCACACCCGCACGTTGGCCGGCAGCGGGATCATCGGCCCTCCAGGGCGTCGAGCACCCGCCGAAGCGCCGCGGCATCGACGTCGGAGCCGACCCGAACGCGCCGGCCTCTGCCGAGATCGATCTCGATCACTCCGCCGGGGCGACGGCCGCGGTTGTGCGCTCGACCAGGCTCGACCGTCATCGCGGCGGACGTGGGAGTGATCACGACGGGGACCAGCGCTGGCGTGGGAGCACCGACACGCTCGCACAGCAACTTGCGCCAGCGGAACAGCTGACTGACGTGGAGACCGGCCCGGCGGGCGACATCCGAGGTCGACACACCCGGTTCAAAGGAAGCGGCGACCAACCGCTCCTTCTCCGCCCGCGTCCAGCGTCGACGCCGCTCGGCTCTCACCAGTTCGATACCCGCCTGGGTCATGCTCAAGGTCCTAGGATTACTCCTATGACCTCAGCCTCAACGGGCCAGCTCACAAGGCGGCCTTCGCCGGATGCGTACGAAGTACCGGCGGCGGAAGCGGAAGCAGCGGGAGTACCAGCAGGGCTACCGGGAGCGGCTAAAGGAGGCCAAGACGCCCGAGCGCGACGACATCGCGGCCGAGCTGATGCGGGTCTACCTCGACATCGTGGCCGTCGACCACGGCAAGGTGATGGAGCTGAGCCGAGCGCTCTTCAGTGGCCTCGAGGGACGTGGCTACAACCGAAACGCGTCGGTCGAGCAGGTCAAGGCGATGGCCCGGCGGGTTCAGGTGAAGCTCCGTAGGCAATCCGGAGCAGCAGCCGCGGAGTAGGCGCAGCGGTAGCGTCTGCTGCCTGCCATACCACTTAACGTTGACTTAACGGTGTCGCCCGGCCGACATGGGCGGTCACGGTCGTGCTCGCCTCAGCGAGTCGTGAGCCGGCCATTCAGGAGTGGTGCCATCAGGGCTGAAAGTCCGCCCGGAAGGTGCCCCGTATCATCCGTCGGGGATTGCTGGCTTAGCCCCGGCGGAGAGGTCGGTCTTCGGCCCCGGCGCTCTTGGGCAGCATAGGGTGCAAAACGGTGCACCCCACGGATAGGGGAGATCCACAGAGGCAGGTTGTGGATGCGGAACCGAAGAAGGGCTGCCGAGGGGCAGCGGTCGACTTCGGCCGAAGCGATCCTGTGAGAATTCTCGCGGGCGGTACGACGGGCCAAGCCATGCGGTGACGGTCTGCGCGCGGCCGATATGACGAACGCGACCATCAGTCCGTGGAGCATTCATGCGGGCGGGTTGCCGGCAGGCACGGTCCTGGCGTGTGGTCCGGCCATGATCCGGTCCGAACTCATCGCCCGTATCGTCCAGCAGAACCCGCACCTCACGGGAGAGGAGGGCGAAGCCATTGTGCGCGCCGCTCTCGACCGGATCGGCGATGCGCTGGCGGCGGGCGACCGGGTCGAGCTGCGCGACTTCGGCACGTTCAGCGTCCGGGATCGCGAAGCCCGTACCAGCCGGAACCCACGAACCGGCGAGCAGGTGGCCACTCCGGCTAGAGCGCACGTTCAGTTCCGGCCGGGCAAAACGATGCGGGCGCGGCTGAACCTAAAGCGGGCCGACCCTGAGCTTGAAGCGGAGGTGAAGCGCTTGCTGCGGGCGTCTTAGAAATGCCGAAGCGCCGCCCCGAAGATCCTGACGCTTTGGCGCCCGTCCGGGTCGATGTGGTCCCACATCGTGGTTTCAGCAGGCAATCGGCGGTCTCGTAGAGATAGGACCCATAGATGGTCCGTTTCCGCGCATCTGAGCCGTATTAGATCTTTGATATTTAATCTAATTGATATTGGGTTCAATAAATCCCGATAAACGCGACGCCAATCGTGTTATAAGACAATAATTAAGTCGCAGCTTAGTTCATTCGACACCAACATTGAGTGTTATCCCAGAGGTTGAATGCCGCGTTATCAATTTAAAAATCACAATGGCGCAGACAATATCGATTGCGCTGCCCGGTATGGTGCTGATTGAACTGCAATCGCGGCGCCTGACCATCCTGATCACGTGAGATTACAGATACTAGCCATGTTCGAGCCAATGTGCGTCTGGATCACGAGGCCGCTATGTCGGCGCTGCGTCGCTAATCCTTAGGGATCACATCCAAACCTGTGCGCCGTAGTGGGCTCTGTCAGATCGTCACCAGGAGAAGAATGAGTCCAGCTTCGGCATCATGAAGGCGAGCGTCGCGCATGCCCCGACCGCCCCCGCGATCATCACCACGAACCCCACGTGTCACCTCCAAAACGATCGTGGGCAATCAACTATCTGAAGGCGGCGAAGTTTCTCAGAACCGCTCACCATTTGATGAACCGATCGAGGGCAGGTAGGGCCGCGATCGTGAGGGCGATGGCGCCAGCCGCTGCCACGAGCATGATGATCAGAGATAGGGGCAAGGCAGGAGGCTCCCGGTTCGTTTTGGGTTCAACAAGCCGAGAATGAATTCTGTGCTGTGCGACAGAATGGCTTGGGCTCGAGAGCAGAAGCCAACACCCGTATCCGTAATCCGAGAGAACCTATCCAAGCGTAAGTTCAGCTACGTGGCTCGAGCATCTTAAGCGATTGTTAATCATTTTCATTAAGAAATTGTTAGGAGCTAAAACCTCGGCAGGCAATCATGCTGGACACCATTTTCTAGATGGCAGTAATCGTTGCTATCTCGTGCGGCATTTTCATTATCTGCCTTGAGCTCTACGAGGAATGGGCGCAGGAAATTCAAGCCACCGATGAAATAGCCGGTTAAGGCCGCGCTTGACGGCGGAGTGAGGCCACAACCTCACCTTCGCATCCCAGAATGTCCAACAGCGGCAGTCGCTTGCCGATGGCCAAGATGTGTGGCGCCGCACAAAACCTGGCGAACGATCGGTAGCGTATGCCGTTGAGAGGTCACAGCCGGCCAAGCACAGCCGCCGCGATCAAGACCGCCGAACCGACGATCTTCCTCACGCGACCCGACTGACCGGATGGCTTCCCCGTGAAGTCAAACGAACCCGCATGGAGATTGTCATGAAGCTGCATCTGCTCGCCGCTGCCGCCCTGGTTGCCGTTGCTACGCCTGCCCTGGCCCAGGGCATCGACAGCAAGCACAGCCCCTATCCGGCTTCGGCCTACTCGGGCTACGTCGGCAACGCCTCTGTGGTCCTCCCAGAGCTCTCGGTGACCCACTTCCGGCCTGCCCCGGCCTATCGCTACTCGGGTCAGCATGCCGGTGGCCCCGCCGACGCCCTCGCCCGCTAACGGTGTCGGACGGCCGGGACAGCCTCAATGGCTGCCCGGCCTGTGGACTGCAGGTGTGCTTCACGATCTCGCCGTGTTCGGCGCGCCTCCTGAGCGCCCGAGAGGTGGCAGGCCGCTGATCTCTCCGTCAGAGGGCGCACCGCATGCTGAACACCATCCTGGCGCTTCTCGCTGTCCTCACCGTGATGGCCGCCCATGCCCTCTACAGGCTCGTGCGCCTACCCTTCAGACTTCTGCGCGGCCTATTCCGACACAAAGCCCCGCGGACCCAACTGACGGCGCGCTAACCCACCTTCAGCATAATGCTGTCGAGCCGCGTCGCGTAACGGTCAGGCTCGCCGCTGGTGAGATCCGGGGTTCCCCCGCCGTCTGTGATCGGATCAGGCGGCGGGGCCGAACCGACCGGCGTCGAGCAGGTGCTGTCGTTTAAGACCCTCGACCGGCTCGCCCGCGAGCTCTTCGCTGAGGTGCGGGCACAGCCGTATCGGAAGCCTCTGAGCAAGCCCAGCGGGGATGCGAACGGCGGCGTCGGCGCTGACCTGCTCAAGTGGCTAATAAATCGTTCTCCGGTCTACACTCTTAGAAATCGGGACCTCACTCTCCGGCAGCTTCACACGCTGGTCGGCACGCAAATTGCCACTCCCGGTTTGGCCAAGGAAGAAACTGTCGAGGAAGCCTCACGCCGCTGGAGCCAATCATGCTCTACCCGCTGTACTTCCTAACCTGTCTCGCAATGAACCCCGCCCACTGTGAAATGCGGGTTCAACACTTCGCTGAAATCTCGACTGCCCAGCAGTGCCTAATGATCGCCCAGCCGAGCATGGCCGCTTGGCAGGCGGGGCACGATCGCTGGCGGGTAGCTCAGTACAGGTGCGGCAAGCCACCGAAGGACGACGGCACTCGGATCTGAACGCCCAAAGGGTCGCCGCCGCTCAGGAGATTTCGATTGAGACCGCTATCCAGGACGTGGGACATCCAGTCAGGCTGACACAGCGACAGGGAAGAACGGGGCTGCTAGAGCAACGCTTCTCACTGCTGATGTGCCCGAGGCGTTCGCGACGCCACACGGCACTGTTGCGGGCGGACACGCGGCGACAGGCGGTGTGCGGGCCAGTTCCTCGCATCCCGTTCGTGATGACTCGGCCGGGCGGTCGCGTGAGGGTCGGCGCATGCGGGGGAACTGGACACCGCGGAGCGCCGGCTCAAGGCCTATTACTGCAGGCGGGATGTGCCGGTGTTGGCCCTAATCCAGTTGGGCGCCAGGATGTCGCCGGCCTCCGTGATGATCCAGGGCCTGGCGTCCTCCGCGTCGATCGCCTCGGCCGCAGCAGCCAGCGCCGCGCGGAGGGTCGAGAAGCTGCGAGCGTCGGCGACGTGAGCCGGCGTATGGCCTGGCCACACGGTGAGTTCGGCGGGCTTGTCGAGGTCGGCCAGGGTCATCGGTTCGCTGGGGTTCACGGCGGGCGGGGCTTATGCCGCGGGGCTGTGGCTGCTGGTACCCGGTCGCACGCTTGCGGCCGGAGGGATGGCTATGCGTGGGCGCGCATTGCCAGGAAGATCAGGCGGTCCTCGGCCCTGGCCGGGGAACACGCACCTCAACCATCTGTCCGGTGAGCGGATTGAGGATCAGCATGGCTGCGTGTCTCCGGTGGGTGTGCCGGTAGAACGTCGTCACATCGCGGTAGGAGCGAGGCGATCCGAGCAATTGCGCCGAGTTGGTGAACCGTTCGTTTACTCTAGTGCCGCGGCGGCCAGGGACGGGTGGCACCTCTCCACGCGCAGGATCAGCCGAGCAGGTCGCCGAGACAAAAGGACAATCCGGCTGTAGCATAGCCTGACTCGGTCACATGACGCGTCACGACGGTCATGGTGCCAAGCAGATCTATCGTGATGAACAGTGATCCTCCCTCGGTGTCGCGGACACAGAGAGATCATTTCGTGGTCCTCTCGGCTTGCTCGGGCGTAAGATAGCCGAGTGCCGAGTGGATGCGTTGCCGATTGTAGTAGCCCTCGATGTAGGCGAACAGATCGCGCCGCGCTTCATCCCGGGTCGCCCATCGTCGTTGATGGACGAGCTCGACCTTGAGTGTGTGGAAGAAGCTCTCCATCGGGGCGTTATCGTAGCAACAGGCGGTCCGACTCATGGACGGCCTGGCCCCCATTGCGGCGAGCTGCTTCCGATAGGCCTCGGCCGCGTACTGGCTGCCGCGATCCGAGTGGCAGATGAGCCCGGCGGCCGGCCGCTGCCGCTGGGCGGCCATCATCAATGCCGCTACGCTCAGCTCAGCGCGCATGTGATCGCGCATCGACCAGCCGACGATCTTGCGCGTGGCCAGATCGAGGACGGCGGCCAGATACAGCCAGCCCTCGCCGGTCGGCAGGTAGGTAATATCGGCCAGCCAGACCGTGTTTGGCCGCGCGGCCGAGAAGTCCTGCTTCAGGAGGTTTGGGGCGATCGGAAGATCGTGCCGGCTGTCGGTCGTACAGGGCCGGAACCGACGCCCCGCCAAAGCACGGATGCCGTGCCGGCGCATGAGGCGCTCCACCCGTCCGCGGCTGACAGACCGGCCCTCGGCCCGCAGGGCGGCATGCACGCGCGGGGAGCCGTAGCGCCGGTGATGGGCGGCATGGATGCGCCGGACGTCGTCCAGGAGTTGGCGGTTGGAGGCCGAGCTGGCGCTCTCAGGCCGTGACCGCCATCCGTAGAAGCCGCTGGGTGAGACTCCGAGCACGCGGCACATGAGACGCACCGGCCAGGTCCGCGCATGCTGCTCGATGAAGGCGAAAGTCACTTGGGCATCTCCGCGAAGATGCCGATGGCTTTTTTTAGCACGTCGCGCTCCATGCGCGTACGGTCGAGCTCACGCCGCAGGCGGGCGATCTCGGCGGCCTGATCGGACGGCGAGGCGACCGGGCTTGGTGGCGCACTCCCCGTCGATCCGGCCGGCCGCGGCCGGGGTAGGGCCCCGTTCAGCGTGGCGCGCCACTGCCTCAGCATCGAGGGCTGGATCCCGAGCTCGGCCGCGACCTGCATCTGTGGCCGGCCGCTGCTCTCCAGCAGGGCGACCGCTTCGCGTTTGAACTCGGGCGTGAACTCGCGTCTCGTCTTCGCCATCCGACACCTTCCCCGCTCAGCATGAGCGTATCAGAGGTGTCCGCGATGCCGAGGGAGGATCATCCCGGCGCTCACCTACTTCTCCGAGCGGTTCGGTGGCCGCGATGCCTACCTGACTCTATTCCCGCTCGGCCACGTCATGCGGGCTAACCTGTTCTGCTACCGCGATCCCGGCGATGCCTGGGTCGCTGACCTGCGGCGGGATCCGGCGGCCACCCTGCGGGCGACGATGCCGCGCCTGCCCGCCGCCTGCCCCGACCTCGCGGTCGCCGGGCCCCTAGAGATCCGGCCTATCGACCTCGTTCGGACCGAGGAAGTAGAGCGCGACGGGTTGGTGGTGATCGGCGACGCCTTCCAGACCGCTTGCCCGATCCCTGGGACCGGGGTCGGCAAGCTCCTCACCGATGTCGACCGGCTCGCCAACGTCCATGTGCCGGCTTGGCTCGCTACGCCAGGCATGAGCCGGGACAAGATCGCGGCTTTCTACGGCGATCCGGTCAAGAAGGCCTGCGATGCGGAGAGCCTGCGCCTCAGCCACTACGCCCGCAGCCTTGCCGTCGAGAGCGGTGCGGTCTGGCGGGCTCGGCGTCTGCGCAACCGCGTCGCCCGTACTGCAGCCTATGCAGCACGAGGCGGATGGAAGGCTGTAGCGTCCGTGGTTCAGGCCTTGATGCTGGCTGGCGGTTGAAGACCCGGCTCGTTCCTCCCATCACACGTAGGGACCGCCGAATAGGTCCCCGAGCGCCTTCCTGCGGAACAGAGTGCGCCAGCGCCGTCGCTGATGCTCCGGCCGGTCGTGGATCATGTGACATCGCTGGCAGAAGGCCGCGAGGTTGGCGTCCGCGTTGTTCGAGGTGTCGTGGTCCCGGTGGGCGGCGGCCAGAACGACCCGAGTCCGGCGTGCCTGCCTTAGGATATCGGCCTCTATCGAGATCCGGATCCGACGCCCCCAACCATCACGCCATCGGCCGGCGTCCGCGTCCCACAAGCGCCCGTCGCCCAGGTGGTAGACCATCCGTCCGTGCGGACGACCGCAGCCCTCGCAGCAGCCTTTCGCCCGGCCGAACCGGATTACGGCCGAGAGCTGCGCCCAGTCGATGGGGTAGAAGAAGCGGTGCTCGGGCCGGATCGGCATGGTGGCGACACTCTGCCACCGGTCAGAGCGAAAGCGTAGCGGCAGAAGGCTGCTACGAATGGCATATGGACCTGTCCGACCTTGAGTTCTGGGCTTTCCTCGCGGTGGCGATCCCGGGCCTGCTCCTGCCGGTCATCATCATTTGGTGGAAGGGCCGACCCATCGTCCCGATCGCCCTGCTCAGCCTCGTGTTCTGGCCTGGCGCGCTGGTCCTAGCGCTTCGACTGCAGCGTCGGCCGGCCGAATTGAAGCTGAAAGCCGACGAATAGGTTAGCCGGGCCATGGTGTGGGAGCGCACCTAAGCGGATCCGTCGGCCTGACTTATGCGGCTGCTGCGGCCCTGACCGGTTGCGTGCTGCGCCGCGAGTGCCTAGTTTGGCGCTGCGGGACAGCGATGGCGTCGCCGTCCCGCAGCCCTTCTTGGGCGTTTCCTCCCTAGACTTCAGGCCGCTCCTTGTGGGCGGCTTTTTCTTGTCCGGGGTGCAGTTCGTAGCCGGATGCCTCTGGCAGCACAAGCACAATTGTGCGCCACCAGCTTACAGGTAGCGTTTTCTTGCCGACCCTGAGCTGGAGTATATCTGGGGCCTCGACACCGATGAAATGGGAGCCAAGCAGAACAGCTGGACCTCCGCCCCGCAAGAGGAGCAGCCTGCATCCTCAATGCGTGTGGTGGAATGCCTTCACTCTTGCTGTAATCACAGCCGTACTGTTGCCGTCCGCTACCGCTCCTGCTGTGTCATACAGGGCTGGCCACGGCTCGACGACGCGCCGACGGCGCGTTTCAATCTAAGGGCTGGGGATGCGACCTCGGCGTGCCGGCGTACCGCTTCGTCATCCTCGGGCAGCCATCGTGGGCGCTGTAATGCATCATCGCCACGCCTCCCTGCCCTGAGTAGAGCCCTTGGGTGCGCACTTGGCCGTGACAGGTCGGACAGCGCTTCTCGGCGGCGCGGTGGTGGGCGTGTGCCTCAGCTAGCGGCACGAGCTGCCACGTACCGTCGATCCGCACCTCGCATCCGGTCTTGTCGGGTATTGCCATGGTGCACGAGTGCCATGGGGAGACGGTGCTGTCAGCCTCGCCGAGCGCGATCTGCTTCCTCGGCAGCCACGGCTTCAACTGCCGCGATCACGCTCTCCAGCTCAGCGACCTGACGTATTGCACTCTGTGCCGGCATCCCATCGTGATCGGCCATCGCGAAGATGAGATCGCGCTGGTGCGCCTTGAGGCGATTGAGGAGGGCGTCGAGCTTGTCGGACATGGGCGGCCTGTAAAGGCCCAGTACATGCCTCGCAATGCGACGCGTTCTTCAACTGCGATGCCGCTCGTGGCGCCAAATCGCGACCGCGACACGCCGAGCCTCATAGGTCTGCCGAAGGGTCGTTCCGAGTCCGCCCTGGCCTTCCGGCGAAAAGGCGTAAATCAGCACCCCGTCCGGCCCATAGTTCCGTTGCATCTCGGCTCGCCAGAGGCTGTCGGCGGCTGCGAGGGCTGACTCGGTCAGAGCGAGGCGGGCAACGTCCGGCGCAGGTGCTTGATGAGCGTTCATCTCTCTCAACGTGCTGATCATGCAGAAGGTCCGCCTCGATACCCGCGCCGCGCAGCCAGCGTACCCGTGCTATCAAGTAAGGATGAGCGACGCCGATACTTTCCGTGAATTGTGGGCCCTGCTGGACGCCGTTCCAGCCGTATCCCAGGTGCAGACACCGGAAGAATGGAAGATCGCGGTGAGTGCGGCAATCGATGCCTTGATCGACGAGCCGGAAGTGATCATCCCCACACCGGATGATATCGGCAACTTTGAGCAACCGATTTCCGGGCAGACTAAGGTTCCGAAGCTGCCAAGTTAAAGGGTGAGGTCCACCTTGCCTCGACACCGGCCCCGACGACCTCCATCTTGAGCCCATGGCCACGCAGCACGGCCGGACCTACGATCCGCAGGAGGAGCCAGCGCCCCGTGGCGGCTGTTTCCGAGCTTCACACGACCGCAATCCGACGGTGTCCCATGCATCAGCGCACCTGCCTCGACGCGTCCGACGTGCGCATCCTCATGGCTGCGGGACGCGCAGAGGCTGAACGGCGCAGCCTTCCGGTGGCGTTCGCGGTGGTCGACGAGGCAGGCGTGCTGCTCGCTCTGGAACGCCTCGACGGCGCGCGGCTCCACACGCCGGAGGCGGCTTGGTTGAAGGCTCGGACGGCCGCGATCACGCGCACGTCGACCCAGGATCTACAAGGGGCGGTACAGGCGAACGCGGCGCTTCTCGCCTTTCCAGATCGCCTACCTCTGACGGGTGGATTGCCGCTGCTGGTAGGCGACGAGGTCGTGGGCGGCGTCGGCTCGTCGGGTGGCGAGCCCGAGGACGATCTAGCCGTGTGTCACGCCGTGTACGAGGCGCTCCGACGGCTGCCCCTCCCTGGCTAAGCGGCCGCGATTTGGCTGGACGCACGCAACGGCGCCCACGTCATCATCAGATGACCTGGCCGCATCAGCCGATGGGGACGCCAACGCCCTGCCGTAGCTCGGCCGTTTGTGTCTTGCGTCGATCCGGTATGGATAGGGGGCCTCTCATACGGAGGCGCACCCATGTCGGACGAGACCGAGACCCCCGAACCCACCCCAAGGCGTCCAGGCTGGACACCCGCGGCCCGGAAGTCCCGCAAGGGCATGTCGAAGCGGCAGAAGCACAGCCTCGACGCCCATGCCGAGACCGAGGGCGAGCGTCGCGAGAACCGTCTGAGGACCGGCACGCCGAAGCGGGACGACGTGGGTAGGGCGATGCTGCATGCGGTGCTGCGGGTCCTGCACCGGCGACCGGACCTTAAGGAGCCACAGGCCCTGCGACGCCATGCGATCCGATTGCTCGAGTTGGCGCTCTTCGACAAGGAAGAAGCCGAGCGGGTGATCGCCGACATGATCGTGCGAGCCGACCACGATCGAAGGGAGTGGATCTGCGGTCGCAAGTTCCGGGTGTGGCGCGATGGCAGGTACCAGGGGCCTCGCCCCGAACGAAAGGGCGGCCTGAAGGGCAAGGTTCGATCGATGCCGCGCCGGCCGGACGGCACGATGCCCTGGACGAACACGACGCCCCGCCCACCGGGCTCGAAGCGCCGGAAATCATCATCGGATGACGCCGCCTGAGCGGTCATCGGCTGACCGATACCACCGGGTCACCGCAAACGAGGTCACTTGCGGTTTCGGACGCATTTGCGGTGGCTTCGGACAGGCCTGAAACTTTTCCCCCGCCGAGCCCCGTAGGCCCCTGCGACGCCCCTGGAGGGGCGCAGTATCAGGGAGACACCATGTCCAAGACCCTTCTAAGTCTCGCTCTCGGCCTCAGCCTCGTCGCTGCGCCGGCGCTCGCCAAGAACCCGATGGTCGGCGGCGCGCCGATGTACGCCCAGAAGACCATCGTGGAGAACGCGGTCAACTCGAAGGATCACACCACGCTGGTCGCCGCCGTGAAGGCAGCCGGCTTGGTCGACACGCTGAACGGTCCGGGCCCGTTCACGGTGTTCGCGCCGACCAACGCCGCCTTCGCCAAGCTGCCGCCGGGCACGGTGGAAAACCTCGTGCAGCCGCAGAACAAGGCGACGCTGACGAAGATCCTGACTTACCACGTGGTTCCGGGCGTCTACACCGCCAAGGACCTGATGGCGCTCGCCAAGAAGCCTGAGGGGCAGAACCAGCTCACCACCGTCGAGGGCGAGCCGCTCGCCGTCTCGGCAAGGGGCAAGAAAGTCTACGTCACCGACGTGAAGGGCAACACTGTTCCGGTGACCATCCCGAACGTGATGCAGTCGAACGGCGTCATCCACGTCGTCAGCGGCGTGCTGATGCCCTGATCGCGGGGGCGGGCGCCGGCAGAGGCCGGAGCCCGCCTCATTCGCGCAGGAGCTTTCCGGAATAGACGACCGGGCCTGTCGGCGCACCGGTCGGCGAGCCGCCCTTCGGCTCAACCGACACCGCAAGGGTCGCACCCTCCGCACCGGCACGGAGGGCGGCCGGCACGGGCAGGCGTGCCGCCGGGTCAGTGACGAGACCTAGTGAGCGCGGCGCAGCATTCGCCCCCACGAACCAGAGCTCCAGGCTGCGGTCCGGCGGCGTCTCCGCCGTGAGACTGCGGACCTGCACGGTGCCGCCGTCGAGATCGACGCGCACGATCAGCGCCGGCAGGGTGCCGCCGCGGTCGACCACGGCGAGGTACTGATGGTCGGTGGCGGAAGGCCGCGGCCCGACCGCGAGCCAGAGGGCGAGGCCGGCCGCGAGCGCGGTCGCAGCCCCCGCGGCAAACCGCCAGATCCGCAGCCCGCGCTCCAGCCTGCGGACGGTCGCGCCACCGGCATCGACCACAGGTGAGCGAGCCGTCCCGATCCTGGCCTCGATTGCATCCCATACGTCGGGCGCGGGCTTGACCGATGGGGCCGTCGCCGTGAGCGGCGCGAGCCGCGCCTCCCAATCGGCCACCGCCGCGCGAAGGGAAGCGTCCCGCTCCATCGCCGAGGCGAAGGCGGCGCGCTCGTCGGCGGTTAAGGTCCCGAGGACGTACTCCCCAGCTGCGCCGCTGGGGTCCTCCGCCCAGAAGGGCGCGGCGCCCGTGCCAACATCGCCGCTCATGTCGCCTCCAGGCAGCCGCGCAGGCTCATGAGGCCGCGGCGCAGCCACGTCTTGACCGTGTTGACGGGGCGGTCGTGCCGTGCCGCCAATTCCTCGCGTGACCAGCCCTCGCAATAGGCGAGGACGAGGCAGTCGCGCTGGGCGGGCTCGACGGCTTCGAGGCAATGCGCGAGGGCGTCACGGCGGGCGAGGTCCGCCTCGCCGTCGCTTGTATCGGCGAGGCGTTCGAACCAGTCCTCGTCGGCCTGGGTCAGGCGGGTGGCCTGATCCTGCCGAAGGCGGTCGATGGCCTTGTGCCGGGCGATGGCGCCGAGCCATGCGGTCGCGGGCCCGGTCCTCGGATCATAGGTGCCTGCACGCTGCCATATGCGCACGAACACCTCCTGCAACGCATCCTCGGCCGCGCCCCTGTCCCTCAGGATACGGAGTATGATCCCAAGAAGTTTCGGGGCGGCGGCGTCATAGAGCGCGCGCAGGGCTAGGCGGTCGCCCGTGGCCACGGCCGCGATCAGCCGCGCGAGGTCCGCGTTTGCAGGAGTCCCCACGTTCGGCACGGTTCCTCCCTTGCCGCGGGAAAGCGAATTCCGGCGGGCTCCGGCGCATCGGCCGGTTCAGGATATACCTATGGCATGGCTTCGTCCGGAGGGACACGTGCGAGCCGTCAGAAGGGTTCGCGCGGCGCCCGCCATCGGCCGCGATACCCTTCTCACCGCCGCTCGCCGTTTGCCGGCCCAAGCACGGTTTGACGAAGAGTGTCTACGGCGTGCCCGCCATCAAAGCCGGGTGGTCAGGTTCGTAAGCCAGGCCGGCGAGGCGTTGACCAGGACGGTCTCCGCGGCCTTGTCGTAGCCCGTGGCGATCATCAGGCCGGTGGCCACGAGGATGGCGCCCAGGGCGACCTTGAGCCCCTTGCCGAGCCCCATCATCCGGTCGCGCCAGCGCATCAGCACCTCGCGCGAGAGCGTTCCGAGGAGCAGGAGCGGCAGGGCGGCGCCGAGACCGAACAGGAGCATCGTAAGTGCCACCGTGCCCAGGTCCCGCCCCTGCGAGGCGAGGAGGGACGCGGCGCCCAGGGTCGGCCCGACGCAGGGGCTCCAGACCGCGCCGAGCAGCAGCCCGACGCCGAACTGTCCCAGAAGCCCGGCGGTCGAGAAACCGCCGAAACGGCTCTCAGTCCAATTGCTGACCGGACCTGCGGCGACGGCGAGCCGGGTCTGGGCGGCCGGAACCAGCAGGACAAGCCCGATCAGGACCAGCATGATGGCCGCGACGGTGCGGAAGACATCGACGTCGAGGCCGATGGCGAAGCCCACGGTCGCCACGACCAGCCCGATGGCCACGAAGGACAGCGCGAGGCCGGCGGCGAGGGCGGCGGGGCCGAGCCGGTGCTCCGATGCCGCGGCACCAAGCACCAGCGGCAGCAAGGGCAACACGCAGGGGGACAGCACCGAGAGGATGCCGGCCAGGAACGCGAGGCCGAACGTCGTGGCCATGGCCGATCTACAACGCCTTCTCGACGGCGCCCTCGATCCACTCCGGCTGGGTGTCACCGACCGAGCGCCCCGTCTCCTTATCGCCCTTGAAGGTGATCAGGGTGCTCTGCGTCGTCACGCCGAACCGCTTCAACACGTCCTTGCGGCTGTCGAAGTCGACGTCGAACACTTGGAGATCCCTGAACCGGGGTTGGGCTTCCAGCTTGGCGAGGATCGGCTTTTGCGCCGCGCAGACGGTGCACCACGGCGCTGTGACGTGGACGAGGATCGGCTTGCCCGCCTTCTGGGCCGCTTCGAAGGCGTCAGGGGTGAAGACGGCCTCAGCTGCATTCGCAGCGGTACCGAACATCAGGGGAGCGGCGGCCAGGGCGCCGAGCAGGAAGCGACGGGTGGTCATCGGCTATCTCCTTTGATGGGTCGAGGCGGAACGGGCGGCTCAATTAGTTGCCTGGGTGACGGCACGGTCTACGTTCAGGCGCTCGGCCCAGTCCTTGGCCTCGGACTGACCCTTGAGACCAATGAGCCGGGTTCCGCTGACATCGACGTTCTTGAAGTCCGCGCCCGTGACCGTAGCCCCGGTCAGGTTGGCGCCTGACAGGTCCGAGCCCATCAGCACCACGTCGGTGAGGTCGGCATCCTTGAGGTTGGCATACTGAAGGCGCGACCGGCCGAGGTTGGCTCCCTTCAGGTTCGCGCCGGAGAGGTTCACCGAGGTGAACACGGCACGCATCAGACCCATGGACTGGTTCTTGATGTCGGCCCCGCCCTTGAGGTCGACCAGTGTCGCGCCGCTCATGTTGGCGCCTTTGAAGTCGCCGATCGGCATGGACCGGCTGAGGTCCGCACCGCTTAGATTGGCGTCCCGGGCGGTGATCCCGAACATCTTCGCGTCCGCGAGCTTGGCACCGGACAGGTCAGCCTTCAGGAACCACGCCTGTTCGAGATTCGCGCCGCTGAGGTCGGCGCCACGGAGGTTGACCTTGTTAAGGCGCGCCGTCCGTAAGTTGACCCCCCGGAGGTTCAGCCCTGAGAGATCGAGCCCGGAGAGGGACTTGTCGTGCAGGTCGATCGGCTTGCCGTCCGCGGCCTTGATTATCGCCTCGACGTCGGCGCGGCTCATCTCGGCCTTGGTCATGGCGGGCGAGGACATGTCCGCCCCGAGCAGCAGGTCCTGCTCGGCCGCAGCGGGGCCGGCGGCGAGGGCGGCGAGCATGAAGCTGAGGGCGAGGCGGCGCATCGGTTCACTCCCGGCGGCGCCACACATGGCGGGCGCCTTATCGTGTTCGTTGTGGCGCGATGCTATGCCGGCCCGCTGCACCCGGTCGGTGACCCAGGTCACACAAGTCCGGCGCGGCGGGAGAAAAACGCAACGCGAGCCGGACGATCAGCCCGTCGTCATGGCCGGGGGACTGTGCCGCCATGACGGATGCCCACAAGGTCGAACGTTGGATCGACCGGTTTCCGCTGCTTCAAGCGCTCAGCCCGGCGCAACTGCAGATCGCCCGGGGAACCGTCCATTTCCCGATCCTGGACGCCGGCGCCATCGCCTACGAACTCGATGGCGAGTGCGCCAACTACCTGATGTGCCTGGAAGGCCGCACGCGCATCTTCCGGATGTCCGAGGGCGGGCGCGAGGTGCTGATCTACAAGGTCGGCCCCGGCGGCACCTGTGCCCTGACCACGCAGTGCCTGCTGTCCGGCGGCACGTTCCCGGCGCAGAGCGTGGCCGAGGAGAAGACCGAGTTGGCGGCGCTGCCGGTGGGCACGTTCCAGCACCTGATGGGCGAGAGCGCCGCGTTCCGCAACTTCGTCATGGACGACTACACGCGGCTGATGTCCGGCCTGTTCACGCTGATCGACGAGGTCGCATTCGCGCCGCTGAAGCAGCGCCTCGCGCAACGGCTCTTGGCCGAGGCCGATCCGCGGGGTGTCGCCGCGGTGACCCATCAGAAGCTCGCGGACGACGTCGGCAGCGTTCGTGAGGTAGTCAGCCGCATTCTGGGGCAATGGGCAGAGACGGGCCTGATCGAACTTCGTCGAGGCGCAATCGAGATCGTTGACCGTGCCAGCTTAGCGGCCGCAGGTCGGCACTGACTTGGGCGTGGGGTGTCTGCTTTCGCGGCACGGGCGGATCGAGCTTTTCGACTGAATAGGGTCGGAAGCAAGATGGCCGTTCAGGGTGGTTTACGGCCGAGACGCTCTCCGGCGCAGACCCGGACGAAGCGGACGCTCCGGGATCAACTGGAGCAGGCGAACAGCGACTGGTCGGCCATAGCTCTTCGCAGCGGCTCCCGAGCACTCGTTCGGCATATGCGGCACCGACTTGGTAGTGGTGGTATAAAAACACCCCAGGAGTGGGGGCCCCCAGGGTGTAGCCGACCTCGCGGCCAGTTTGATCGGGCTGGTGATACGAAGGTCCGCCGGAGGGCTGCTCTCGTGCGGCGGAAGGCGACGAGGAGGACCAACTACCCCTCGCCCACCGTCGCATCTCCCGGCACAGGGCCGGGAGCAGCTCGACGGATCTCAGTATGAGCCGAACTTGAAGTTCAGGCCGGCGCGGGCGATGGCGCCCTCGGTCCGGAAGCGGGAGATGTAGCCGATCCCCGGGCCGCCGACGGAGCCGACCAGCAGGTTGTGGCTGCCGAGGTCGTAGCGGAGGTACTCGGCCTTGATCGTCACAGCGTTCGACCGGAAGAAGTTCAGGAACGAGTCGGTGGGCAGGGCGTACTCAATGCCGCCGCCGTAGGCGTAACCGGTGTCCATCCGCGAGCGGCTGCCGAAATAGGTCAGCGGCGCGGCGGTCTGGAAGCCGACGCGCTGGGTCACGTCGCCGTAGGCAAAGCCGCCGGTGCCGTACACGAACACCCGGTCGAAGGCGTAGCCGACGCGGCCGCGGACGGTGCCGAGGAAGCTCAGGTCCGTCCGGTACGTGTTGGTCAGGACGTTCGGGTTGAAGGCCGGGCGGAAGATCGACTGCACGCCGGTGCGCTGCAGATCCATGTACTGAGCGTCAGCCTCGATACCGACGACGATGCCGGAGCCGGGGGTGAACTGGTAATTGTACCCGACCTGACCACCGGCAGAGAAACCGTCCTGTGGCAGGCGGACGGCCGGGCTGCGCAGCAGGTTGTTCACGTTGCTCTGCAGGGCTCCGATGCCGACGGTCCGGATCGTGTCCGACTCGGTGTAGGCGTAGCCGGCGTTGATACCGAAGTAGGCACCGGTCCAGGTGAAGACCGGGACGGGGGTGAACACCGGCGGCGGGGCGGCGCGGCGCGGCAGGTCGGCGGCCGAGGCGGCGCCGGTCAGAGCAGTGCTCGCAACCAGAATACCAAGCAGGTTTTTAATCACAGCAATCTCTTGTTCGTGACACCAATCGCGCCGCAAGTTAGACGATAACGTACCGCGCCGATGTACCATCCAAGTCACATCGCGAGCTAAAGCTGCTTCAAGTCATTTTCTGATGCCGGCTAGACTAAGGGATCCGACTAGAAGACGGCAACGACATTGCCGCATCTGTTCAGGGGCAAGGTAAACGTATCAGGCCGGCCTTTAATCCTCCCCCCTTCTCTCTCGTGCCAAAATTTCACCATTTCCGGTCCTGCCGACCCTATCGCCGCGCATTTGGGCGACCTGCGCGCCGGTGTCGTTCTCCGATGCGGCCAGGGAAATCGACGGGTTGACAGCATCGTTCACGCGTGAATGATTCAGGTCTGAACGGAGCGCCGCTCAATGGCGACATCGACCAAGCAGCCTGGGCTCAGGCTTGACGACCAACTTTGCTTCGCCCTTTACGCCGCGACGAACTCGGTCGTGCGCGCCTACCGGCCGCTACTGGGCGAGCTCGGGCTGACCTACCCGCAGTACCTCGTCATGCTGGCGCTCTGGCAGGACGGCGTGACGGCGGTGCATGACCTAGCCACCCGGCTGCAACTCACGTCCAGCGCGATCACGCCCCTGGTCGACCGGCTGGAGGCTGCGGGTTTCGTCACTCGCGCCCGTGCCGATGACCGGCGCGTCGTCCTCGTCGCCCTGACGGAGACGGGCCGGTCGTTGGAGGTCAGGGTCTCGGAGGCTCAGCAGGCCGTAGTCTGCCGCACCGGGCTAGGCGACCGCGACCTCGCCGACCTGCGCCAGGAGTTGAAGGAACTCGCCGACCGCGTCGCTGCGACGGGCATGGCCCGGGACGACAACCCGGACTGAGGATGCACCGCGTGCAGGCGGCGATGCTCCCTGCGGAGGCGAATTTTTCCTGCGTGGGTTCGACGGCGGGATGGCCGGCGACCCGGGCGGATCTATCGAGGGCCATGCGTCATTGCCGGCGCCCTCCAACTTGTCGGCTCGCGATGGGCCGGACGATGCCCGCGCGCCATGCGGGTCGAACATAGGAGGAGACATGGACGCGCAAGCGACCGGGGATCCGGGGGGCGGCCAGGCCTGGGGATCCCACAACACGGTGACGGTGGTCGACCCGTCGCCGGTGAACTGGCTTTCCATCACGTGGAATACCATGGAGGAGGCCAACCGCGTCGACCACGACGGCATCGGCCAGCCGAGCCTCGCCGAGAGCTGGCGCTGGCTCGACAAGGAGACCCTCGAACTGAAGACGCGGGACGCGGTCTACCAAGACGGCGAGCCCTTCAACGCGGCGATGTTCAAGCTCGGCTTCGACAAGGTCCAGGAATGGACCAACCCGCACCCGCCGGGCGCCTTCCTGAACTTCGCCCGGGACGTGACTTGCGAGGCGGTGGACGACCGCACCATCCGCATGCGCTTCCCCGGCGGGGACTCCGCGGCGCTGATGAAGCTGCGCGGCATGCACCTGCCGTCGACGCGGTTCTGGAACGAGTGGGGCTTCGTCGACCCGAAGACGGGTTCGGCAGAAGGTCATTGGTGAGTCATCGACGCGCCTGGTCCGTGGGGGACTGGCCCGTTCGTGCTTACCGAGGGCGTCTCGCTCATCGATAGCCGCTCCGACCGTGTGGTCATGGAGCCCAACCCGACGTACTGGAACCCGGCCCGTAGGCCGACGGTCCGGATCGTCTACGACAACGTCATCGGCAAGGCCGAGGGCATCAAGTCGGTGGCGGCCGGTGACGGCCGGGTCGACGTGGTGTTCGACCTGACGCCGGACGAGGCGCATGCCTTCCCGGCAAGCGACAAGGGCAAGATCCAGACGAAGAAGGCGAAGACGATCCTGACGGGCGTCTTCAACGAGAACCGTCCGGACTCGCCTTGGCGCAACCCGGAGGCCCGCCGGGCCCTCAACCTCGCCATCGACCAGGCCTTCGTGCTGGAGCACGGGGCGCACGGCTACGGCGAGGTAATCCCGGCCTTCATCCAGCCCGGCCGCTACGGCGCGGACCCGGACATGAGGCCGATGCCGCACGACCCCGAGGGTGCCAAGCGCACGTTCGACGGCCTGGGGCTTAGGGGACGGGAACTGGTCTTCGTCGCCTCGCCCGCCTGGAAGAGCGTGGTGGAAGCCATCGGCCAGTGCCTTGCCAAGGTCGGCCTTGGCTGCCGCTTCGTCAGCGACCGGGGCGACCTGCCGGAGGATTTCGACGTCAAGCTCGAATGGTACTTCGACTGGACGCCGCAATATCCGGTGGCCTGCGTGCACCGGGAGTTCTTCGGGAAGGACGCGACCCTGCGCCGGGGTCCGGAGGATCCGAGGTTCGACGCCCTCTACGACAAGCTCCTGCATACGCCAGAGACCGGGACGGAGGGCGTGGTGCGCGAGGTGGAGCGGTACCTGCAGGACGAGGCCAAGGCCCTGTTCCTGTACTCGCCCTTCACGCTGTTCGCGGTGTCGGACCGGGTGGAGTTCACGCCCTACGACACCTGCATGTCCGAGCTCGCCGAGACCCGGATTAAGGGTTGAGGCGGAAGGCGGCGCGGGGGCTCCCGCGCCGCCACCTCTCGCGGACGAGAAGGCCGCATGATCGTCGCCACTGCCGGCCATATCGACCACGGCAAGACCGCGCTGGTGAAGGCGCTCACCGGCATCGATGCCGACCGTCTGCCCGAGGAGAAGGCCCGGGGCATCACCCTCGACCTCGGCTTCGCCTACGCGCCAAGGAACGGTCGCCTGCGGGTCCCGCTCGGTTTCGTCGACGTGCCGGGGCACGAACGCCTGGTGCGCACCATGGTGGCGGGCGCCACCGGCGTGGCCTGCGCGCTCCTGGTGGTCGCCGCCGACGACGGGGTGATGCCGCAGACGCGTGAGCACGTCGCCATCCTCGACCTTCTCGGCGTCGACCGGGGCGTCGTCGCGGTGACGAAGGCCGACCGCGCCGATTCGGACCGCATCGCGGCGGTGACCGCGGAGATCCACGCCCTCCTCGCCGGCACCGGGCTCGCGGAGGCACCGGTCGTAGCCTGCTCGGCGCTGACGGGATCGGGCATCGACGACCTCGCCCGCCTGCTGGAGGCCGCGGCGGCCTCCCACGCCCCAGCAGGGGCGGATCGCGGTTTCCGGCTCGCAGTCGACCGGCGCTTCACCGTGCCCGGTGCCGGGTTGGTCGTGACCGGCGCAGTGCACGCGGGCACGGTGAGGGTGGGCGACCGGCTCCTCGTCTCGCCTGGCGGGCGCGAGGTCCGGGTGCGCGGCGTGCGCGTCCACGACGCGGTGGCCGAGACCGCGCGCGCCGGGGAGCGCTGCGCCCTGAACCTGGCCGGTCCCCGGTTGTCCCTCGACGACGTGGGTCGGGGCACGTGGGTCCTGGCGCCGGACCTGCACGGCCCGGCGACCCGCCTCGACGTCTCCGTGCGCGTGCTGCCGCACGAGGGTCGGCCCCTGCGCCACCGTACCTCGGTGCATCTCCATCTCGGGGCGGCCGCGGTGACGGGACGGTTGTTGCTCCCCGAGGCTAGGTCGGTCGAACCGGGCGCGACCGCCCGGGCGGTGATCACGCTCGACCGCGAGATCGGCGCCCTGGCCGGGGACCACTTCGTCCTGCGCGACGTCTCGGCGATGCGCACGCTCGGGGGCGGTCGGGTGCTCGACGTGGACGGGCCGCGCCGGGGCGCCTGGACGCCAGAACGCCGGGCGGTCGTCGCGGCGCTCGATACCGTGGATGACGGTCGCGCCCTCCGAGGCCTCCTCGCCACCTCCGGACCCGGGGTCGACCTCGCCCGCCTCGCCCGCCTGCGCAATTTGCCCGCGGCGACGCTTGACGCCCTCGTCGCGGAGGAGGGTGCGGTCGTCGCGGAGGATGGCCCGCGGCTCGCGTTCCAGGGTTCGCGAATCGCCGCGCTGGCCGCGCGCGTGGTGTCCGAACTCGCCCGGACCCACATGGCGCAGCTCGACAACCCCGGGCTCGCTCATGACGAGATCGCATCGACGGTGGAGGCCGGGGAACGTCCGGCCCTCCCGGCCGCCCTCGACGTCCTCGTCCGGACGGAACGGCTCCTGCGATGCGGCGCGCTCCTGCACTTGCCCGGCCACGTGGCGCGCCTGCGTCCGGCCGACGCCGTCGTCTACGATACCGTTCGCGCCGTGCTGGAGGAGGCGGGCTTGGACCAGCCCCGCCTCACCGTGCTCGCCGAGCGCCTGGGCCTCCAGCCCGACGAACTCCGCCGCCTCCTCGACAAGGTCGGCCGGCTCGGCTGGCTCGTGCGTGTCTCAAAGAACTACTACGCGCTGCCGGAGGCAGTCTCCGAACTGGCGCGCATCGCGGACGCGGTGGCGCGGGAGCATCCCGAGGGCCTGCTGACGGTCGGGCGATTTCGCGAGACGGCCGGCATCGGCCGCAACCTGACCATGCCGCTCCTGGAGTTCTTCGATGGACGGGGGTTCACGGTGCGGATCGAGGTGGGACGGCGCATCCGCGCCGATTGGCGCGTCCTGGCCCCCTCGAACTGGCATGACGCCGCGCATGGAGGGTCGGGGCTGGATCCCGCTGTCATGCCACCGTCGGCATGACGGCGGGAGCGCCTTTCCCGGCCCGAGCTGAAACCTTTCCGGACGGGCCTCCGTACAGGTCGGCATACGCCCGGCCAGGGCGCGGCGCGGGGCCCTGCTCCGGCGCCCGAAAAAGTGCGCGCGGTCGCCAGCACTCAAGGATATTTCTTTCACGAAATCAGGAACTTGCGACGCGATCTTCATCTTGCATCACTGTGCGAAGGGGATTCCTTCCCCGTACAGGAGACATCGAATGAAGATCACCACCCTAGCGCTCGCGGCCTCGGTCCTCGGTGGCCTCGCGCTCGGAACCAGTGCCGCCTCGGCTGCCCCGATGGGCCCGAACGGCCTTCAGGCCGCCCCGGCGGGCGTCAGCCAGGTTCGGATGAGCAGCAGCGAGCGCATGATGATGAAGAAGCGCATGATGCATAAGAAGATGATGAAGCGCCGGATGATGAAGCGGAAGATGATGATGAACCGCATGTAAGCGGCCATCACGAACGCGGCGGCCTGACCTTCGAGTTGGCTGCCGCGCCCCGCGGTTCCCAGGATATGTCACCCTTATGCCCCGCACGTACCTGCTGCTCGGCGGCTGCGATCGCCTCGCATCGACCTGGGCCGGACTTCGCCGCAATAGCCGATATCGCTAGGAGACGAAGGCAAGAGGCCGCTGACGGAGCAAAAGCCTTTTCTCTACGCTCAATTTATCCGATACGGAATTTTGATGCCCCGAAACTGATAATTGGCACGGTCATCATCAACAGCGACCGCGACTATGGCGAGTATCAGCAGGGCGGTGATGGTTATAATATTAATTACCGAGTTCACGGCGAGGCGCGCGTTGGCATCAGCAGCGTAGCTGGGCCGTCTGGTCGTGCGCCATTTCGGGTCTAAGCGAAACGCCAAGGCCGCAGGGTCAAGGTCCGGTTAATTGCCGCCTGAGCTTCGAAGCAGCCATTCTGCTTACGGCCAACATCTGCCGCCGTCCAACGCCCGGACGAACGTCTCAGATGGGTGGAAAGCAGTAAGGCTGCTTCCGAGCCGACACTTCTGAATGCGGAGATCGCGAATCCGAGACAAGTCAGGCTCGCAAAAGTCGTTGAGATACGTCGATCGCGAAGCTCGACAATGGAGCATGATCGGCTACGCCAGCCACCATGTCACCAGCAAACACGAACCGCGCGACCGGCTTTGCGGCGCTCCTCGTGACCGCGCTCGGGTGGGGGTTCGGCTGGCTGGCGATGAAGGTCGTCCTGCAAAGCTGGCCCCCGCTGTTCGGGCGGGGCGCGGCGGGCCTGATCGCAGCAATGCTGCTCGCCCTTGTGGCGCTGATGCGCGGCGAACGTCTCGCCGTGCCCCGGGGGGCTCGCGCCCGGCTGGCGATGTCAGCGTACACCAACGTCTTTGCGTGGATGGGTTTCTCGTCGCTCAGCCTGCGCTGGATCACCGTCAGCGAGGCCGCCCTGTTGGTCTATTCGATGCCGGTCTGGGCGACCTTGTTCGCCTGGGCGGTGTCCGGCCATCGCCCGACGCTGCGGGGCTTACTCGCGCTGGTGCTCGGCCTCTCCGGGATCGGCGTGCTGCTCGGTGCTGGCGCAGGCGCCCTGGGCGAGGAGAAATTGCCCGGCATCGGATTCGCGCTCGCGGCTGCGGTCCTGTTCGCGCTCGGCGCGGTCCTCAATAGCCGCGCTCTGCCGGTGCCCCCCTTCGCGATCACCGCGTGGCAAGTCGGACTGGGCTGTCTGCCGATGGTAATGCTCGGCATCACGCTCGAACGGCCGGCCGTCATGGCGCTCAGCGGCGCGAGCGCATGGGCGTTCGTCTACGTCACCCTGATCCCAATGGCTGCCTGCTTTCTCACGTGGTTCGAAGCGCTTCGACGGTTGCCGCCCGTAGCGGCTTCCACGAGTATGCTGCTCGTCCCTCTCATCGGCATCCTCTCCGCGACGTTGTTCCTCGGCGAGCCTTTGGGGCCGCGGGAAATGCTGGCCATGGCGCTGACGCTGGGAGGCGTCGTCCTGGCTTTGAGAAAGTGATGATCGGCCGTCATCGCCGAGGCGATCACGGCGGCTGTCCCACCGGTCCCCCACCTTGCAGAGGGCGCAATGCCGAAACTGTCCGCCGAGCACCTTCGCGTCGCCGACGTGATGGCCCGCGACGTCGAGTTCATAGAGCCGCAATCGACCGTGCAGGCTGCGGCGGTCCTGATGGGCGAAATCGAGGTGGGGGCGCTGCCGGTCGGCTCGGCCGATCAGCTGGTCGGCATCATCACGGATCGGGATCTGCTCTATCGGGTCGTCGCCCGTGGGCGCGATCCCACCTCCGTGGCGGTCCAGGAGGTCGCCTCGCGTCCCGTCCTCTCCTGCGATCCCGGCGATTCCCTCCGCGCGGCCCTCGACATCATGGGGTCGAACTACGTTCGGCGCCTTCCGGTGGTCGATGGGACTCGAAAGGTGGTGGGCTGGCTGACCCTCGCCGACATCTCGCGCCACCTGCTCGTGAGCGACGATGCCTTGCAGGTATCCCTGCAGGCGCTCACGGAAGGGGCAACGGACGTATGATCACACGCGATAGCGGCGCTCTGCGGCGCGCACGGCCGTGGTTGGCAGGCCGCGATGCAAGGCGACGTAGTCCGCGAAGGCCCATCCCGGCGGCCCGGCGTGCCGGGCGGCGATCAAGCAGAGTATGAAGCCGATCAGGCCGGTGTCGGGCTCGCTCAGGCCCGCCAACGCCTCGTCGAGCGGCGGCGGCGTCCGAAGGGCGGCATCGAACATCGCGAGGATCTCGGCGTCGGCCCCCGAGGCGACGAGCCAAGCCCGGATCGGATCGAGCACCGGCGCTGAACCGCTCGACCGGGCCACCACGGCGGCGAAGCGAGCGAGGGCGGTGCGCTCCGCGCCGGAAAGCCGCGCCAGATTGACACTCAACGGCATCAGGGTCTGGTGGCGGTTCTGCAAAAAGCCATGGATGACTTTTTGCCCGACCACTTCGAGGATCTGCCGCCGGCCGGGGGGGATAGCGCGGTGCCGGCGATCGACCGCGTCCGCTCCCCCGTCCCCTGCCGGATGATCCCGTCGTTCCCCGGCCTGCTCCAACGCCTACCCCTCTCAGCCCCCGCCGTTGCGACGGTGTCCCGAACAGGTGTCTCTGGATGACCGTCGATCAAGTGCTCGCCTTCGGCCTGATCGGCGTGACGGTAGCCGCTTTCGTGTGGGATCGCCTGCCCTACGATCTCGTGGCCCTGACCGCCCTCGCCGTCGGCATCGCGGTGGGGCTCGTGCCCGCCGACAAGGCGTTCTCGGGATTCTCCGACGACATCGTGATCATCGTCGGGTCTGCCCTCGTCCTCTCGGTGGCCATTGCTCGCTCCGGCGCGGTCGAGACCCTAATGCGTCCGCTCATGCCGTACATGACCAGCCCGGTCCGCCAAGTGCCCATCCTCGTGGCCGGGGTCCTCCTCCTATCGATGGTGACGAAGAACGTCGGTGCGCTCGCCATCTTCATGCCGATCGCGCTGCAAGTTGCCCGCCGCAGCGGGACAACACCCTCGGCGCTGCTCATGCCGATGGCCTCGGCCTCGCTCATCGGCGGCATCGTCACGCTGGTGGGCACATCGCCGAACGTGATCGTCTCAAAGGTCCGCGCCGACCTGACCGGTAAACCCTTCGGCATGTTCGACTACGCTCCCGTGGGCCTGTGCGTGGCCGCGGCAGGCTTCGTCTTTCTCTGCCTCGGATGGCGCCTGCTGCCCCGGCGGGATGGAGGCACTCGCTCGATGGAGGCGGCGTTCACGCTGGAGCGCTATACGACGGAGGCGCGCCTCCCGCCGGAGCATCCGGCTGTCGACCGGACGGTGGCCTTCCTGGAGGCCCAGGGTGACGGGGATGTCAGCGTCGCCACCATCCTGCGCGAGCATTTTCGGCGCTACCCGGCCAGCCCGGACTTCCGGCTTAGGGGCGACGATGTGCTCCTGCTCAACGGCGAGCCGGACGCCCTCGAGCGCTTCGTGGCACGCACCGGACTGGCCCTAGCCGGCGCCGCGCCCGCGGCGGAGGCCGTGGTGATGGAGGGCGTGGTGACGGCGGAGTCCGAACTCGTCGGGCGCACGGCCGCTCAACTCGATCTGGAGCACAGTTCCGGTCTGGGGATCCTCGCCGTCAGCCGGCGCGGCCGCCGCATCGAACAGAGCCTGTCCTCCGTCCGTTTCCGGGCCGGGGACGTCGTCGTGGTGCGCGGGCACAGTGCGGCGTTGGCATCGGCCCTCGGGACGCTCAAGGTGCTACCCCTCGCCGCTCGGGAGATCGCCCTCGGCCGGAACGACCGGAGTTGGCTGCCGGCCGCAATCCTGTTCCTGGCCATGGGCCTCGTCGCCCTTCACGTCGTGCCCGTCGCTGTCTCCTTCTTCGGTGCGGTGGTCGCCGTGCTGCTTCTGCGTAGCTTGACGCCGCAGGAGGCTTACCAAGCCGTCGAATGGCCGGTGCTCGTCCTCCTGGGTGCCTTGATCCCAATCTCCGAGACCGTCAGCAGCACGGGCGGCGCCGACCTGATTGCCGGCCAACTCACGGCCTTGGTGCAGGGTCTCTCACCGATCACAGCCCTCGGCGCCGTCCTGATCCTAGCGATGGCGGTCACGCCGTTTCTCAACAACGCCGCCACGGTTCTCGTGATGGGTCCAATCGCCGCGAAGCTTGCGACCAGACTGGGCCTCAGCTTGGATCCCTTCCTGATGGCGGTAGCGCTGGGCGCCGCTTGTGACTTCCTCACGCCGATTGGCCACCAGTGTAATACGCTCGTGATGGGCCCGGGTGGTTACCGTTTCGGTGACTACGCGCGGCTCGGGCTACCGCTCTCACTCATCGTGATCGTGGTCGGTATTCCTCTAATTGCGTTTGTCTGGCCTCTTCATCCCGTGTGATCTGTGCATGGTAGGCGTCTATCCGCTCTTCCTGCCGTCCCTGCCGTCCCTGCCGAAAGCTGCCGGGCTGCTTTCGGCCAGCTCAAGCCTCGTAAGTGGCCGCCTCCGCACGGCTCGGTTGAGTGGATTTCTGCCGTTCCGGTTTTGGGCAAAGACATGGAGAAAGCGGGCACCAGGTCGGTTGTCAGCGATCTCCTCTCGCACCTCGCTAGCGCGCTCGGTCACCGTTTCGACAATCTCGACCCGTCGCCGCCACACTGAAGCCGCCATGCGTCGGCGATCCGGTCCTGGATGAGGCGTCCCGCACGGCGCGTCACCGCCTGCCAGAGCGCAGGGGATCGGGCAGCCGCACGGGCACGAAGAGGTAAGCCTGGGCCGACTGCCCGCCCTCACAGGTAGCCCGCCAAGCAGCCAATCCTCCGCCCTGGAAACCTTAAGATTTGCGGGCGGCGTGAAGCCTGTCGGGTTATTCTCCTCTCAATTTGAGGTGATATTTCGGGCTGAGGTTTGGTACCGTGTCATTCCCTCTACCGAAAGTTGCGGTCATGGAACTATTTTTTTCGAGAAATCGCACCTATAGAAAGGGGCTTCTTTTTAAAAGGAAAGTGCACTGCGACGCAGGGACTTGTCTTCTTTTAAGGCTACACCAACGCCTCAATCTGAACCGCGTCTTCATCGTGTCCCTTCATTCGAATTTTAGGTGCTGGCCCTTATAGGCGGGCTATGATCTACGGTGCCGCCCGCCTAGCTGCCGACCACGCACTCGGCTTTGTTTTTACTGCCGGTGTCATCTGCCTCGCGGCTGGATGGCTAGTCGCTACTTTGATGCGTACGGTCAGCAATGCCGATCCTGCTCACCGATACCGCTGGATCGCGGGCACGGCGGTTGTGGCCGGCTTGGGCGTCTGGACGACTCATTTCGTCGCCATGCTGGGCTATCGGCCCGACATGGTGCTGAGCTTTGACGACACGAAAACTATTGTCTCGGCGCTGATCGCTATTTTGGTCGCGGGCCTGCCGTTGGCCGTGGCCCGGCTTTTTCCATCGTGGCGGATCCGTGCTGTGGCCGGTGCGATTGCCGGGCTTGGTATCGGTGGGATGCACTACGCCGGCATGGCGGCGATTGAGGGATGCCAACAGACACATTCGCCGCTTATGAACATTTTAGCTGCCGGTATTGGTGCCTGCAGCCTTGCGCTGGCTTGTGGCCTGCCGCGACGCTTGGCGCCCCCCCGGGTGGTCTGCGCTCTTTTCACCCTCGCCGTTACTGGTACTCACTTCGTCGCGATTGCCGGCACGACGCTAGCGCGCACCCAGGATTATAGCAGCTTCCCGCACGAGAATATCGTGCTCAGCATTTTCACCACTGCGGGAGCTGCTGTCCTGTTCCTCGGGGCGTTCCTGACTATAATTGCAACACAACGTTTCGACGCCCAGGAGCGCGCCCATTCTTCGGTCCTGAGAACCGCACTCGACAATATGTCGAACGGTTTGCTGTATCTGGACGCGTCCGAGTGCGTGCGCCTGTACAATCGGCGCTACACTGAAATCTATGGCATCCCTCTCGATGTCGACCTAACGGGCAAAACTATCGACCAGATCATCGACATTGTCGGCGATCGTCATCATTGGACCGCAGAGCGGCGCGTGGCGGCGCGCCAGCGGGTCGACGAATGGCGGAACGTCGAAAACTCGAAGCAAATTGACTATCCGCTTGACGACGGACGCATTCTGCAGGTCGAAATCCGTCCGATCGAGGAAGGCGGTAACGTCGTTACCTTCGACGACGTCACCAAAGAGCGCGCGGCACAGCGCCGGATCGCGGAATTGGCCTTCTCCGATCCCCTGACCAAGCTCGCCAATCGCCGCGCCTTGAATGCGCGGTTGGATCGCGATTTTGTACCCAAGCAAGTCGTCAAGCTCCTGCTGATCGATCTCGATCGCTTCAAGCAGATTAACGATACCTACGGTCACGTCGTTGGCGATCAGCTCTTGATACAGGTTGCCAACAGGCTGAGGACGATCGCGGGATCGGACGGGTTCGTAGCCCGGCTTGGCGGCGACGAGATGGCGGTGCTGGTCTATGGCGATCAGGCACAGGCAATGGCTGTCGCCACCGAGGTGATTGAGGCGCTCGCCCTCCCGTACGTGATCAATGACCTCACAGTGTCGATCGGCTGCAGCATCGGTATGTGCTGCACGGATGATGCGCGCGATGCGATCGAACTCATGCAGTTCTCAGACATCGCGCTATACGAGTCGAAACGGCAGGGTCGAGGTAGAACGAGTTGCTACACGCGCGACATGCTGAAGACCGTCGCCGATCGGGTTCAGCTCGAAACGGACATGCGAACCGCGATTGAACGCGGGGAAATGCATCTGGCCTATCAGCCGGTGATCTCACTCGTTGACGATCGGATCATCGGCTATGAGGCATTGATCCGTTGGGATCACCCGACACTCGGAGCTGTTTCCCCAGCCCGTTTCATTCCGTTGGCCGAGGAGACCGGACAGATCATCCCGATCGGCGCTTGGGTGTTGCTGGAGGCCTGCCGACAGGCCGCGCAATTACCAAGCGATGTCTACGTCGCGGTGAACGTTTCACCTGTCCAGCTGCGCTCGCCGCAGCTTCTGTCCGATCTCACGCAGGCTCTAGCCAAGAGTGGACTGCCAGCCAAACGGCTGGAGATCGAGCTCACGGAAACAGCAATCGTCGAGGATGGACCTCAGATCGCCAAGGTCCTGAGCGCCATCCGCCGCCTCGGTGTGACGGTGGCGATGGATGATTTTGGCACGGGTTACTCGTCGCTTGCCCATCTGCGCGACTTGCCGCTCGACCGCATCAAGGTGGATCGTTCGTTCGTGGCCACGGCGGAGACGGATCGCCATTCGTTGGCTGTGCTGAAAGGCATCACGCAGATCGCGCGCGCGATGAATGTCGCGCTCCAGGCGGAAGGCGTTGAGACGCCATCGCAGCTCGCGCTCATGCGCGAGGTCGGTTGCGACGCGATCCAGGGCTACTTAGTCGGACGGCCGCAACGATTGGTGGAGAGCACTGTGCCGATGGCTTTGTCGGCTTAAGTTTGCGACCGAGGGCCATGACCGTCCGGTTTCGGGGCGTGCTGGCTACCATCTGGATGGCAGTGTTGGGTCGATAGAAGGCCATCTTGTGTGGATGGCTCCCGCATTGCAAGTGGCGAATTGAGCTTCTGACGCGTTGGTCGGGTGCAGTCTTGTGTCCGGCCTGTTGATGCAGTCGTTCATGTTGACTGCTGGCCCTGATGGTATCCGTGAGCTGGGTCCCACTCTGCTTTGCGGGCTATGACGCCCTGGACAGCCGGCGGGGTGTCCCGGCTCCCGGTCTGACCGGTTCGCCATCAACTCTCATCGTCCTCGCAACCTGGAAACGTCTCCTCTACGTGCTGTCAGGCGGCCGTGGCCGCCGGTGCGCGGTAGGTGCCGCCGCGGGTCATGATCGCCCAGGCGACCCGCGCCGTGCGATTGGCCGCCGCCACAGTCACCACGCGCACTGGCTTACGCTGCAGCAGCGCCGGCAGCCGCGGGTCGACCGAGGTCGGTGTCGTCTTCGCGCGCCGGATCAGAGACGTCATGCCGACCACGAGCAGCCGGCGCAGGTAGCGGTCGCCCATGCGTGAGATCCGGCCCAGGCGCTCCTTGCCGCCACTGCAGTTCTGCAGCGGTGTCAGGCCCAACGAGGCAGCGAACTGCCGACCGGAACGGAAGCGCTCGGGCTCGCTCACCGAGGCGGCCAGCGCGGTTGCCGACACGATGCCGACACCCGGGATCGTCGCAAGCCGCTGCGACAGGTCGCTGTCTCGATGCCAGGTGAGCAACTCCTTCTCCAGTCGGGTGAGCTGAATCTGCAAGGCACCGATCTGATCGGCCAACCCGGTCACCACGCGCTGGGCTAACGGCGGCACCTCGGCCGCGTCTCCGGCCGAGAGCCGGGCCGCCAGTTCGAGCGCGTGCCGCAGGCCCCGCGCCATCTCGATCCCAAACTCGGCGAGCAGGCCTCGGATCATGTTCACCAGCTGCGTGCGTTGCTTGACCAGCAGGTCGCGCGTCCGGTGCAGCGCCAGCGCCGCCTGCTGCTCGGTCGCCTTCACGGGCACGAAGCGCATGCTCGGGCGCGTCACCGCCTCACAGATGGCAGCGGCATCGTTCGCATCGGTCTTGCCGCGCTTGACGTACGGCTTCACGTAAGCCGGCGGCATCAGCCGCACGTCATGGCCGAGCTTTATGAGTTCCCGGGCCCAGTGGTGCGCTGTGCCGCACGCCTCCATGCCGATCAGGCACCGTGGCAGCTTGGCGAAGAACGGCGTGACCTGCGCCCGCCGCAGCGCCTTCCGAACGACGACGTGGACTTGCTCCGCAAAAGTGGAGAGCTCTTTTCCTGGAGGAGGAGGGTTCCGATGGCAGACCGGAAGCAAACCTTTACCCCTGAGTTTCGCGCAGAGGCGGTGCGATTGGCGCAGACGAGCGGGCGGTCCCGCCGCGAGGTCGCCGCCGATCTCGGCGTCGGGCTCTCGACGCTGCGCAACTGGATCGACGGCCGGCGCGAGCGGGAGATGGACCATCCGCCAGCCGATCGGCAGGAGGACATGGCCGCCGAGCTCAAGCGCCTGCGCCGCGAGAACGAGGTGCTACGCCAGGAGCGGGAGATCCTGAAGCGGGCCACGGCTTTTTTCGCCAAGGAGGGAAGTCGATGAGGTTCCGCCTCATCGACGCGGCGAAGAAGGACTTCCCGGTCGCGCGCCTGTGCAAGGTCCTCGACGTCAGTCCGAGCGGCTATTTCGCCTGGAAAAACCGCCCGGCCTCGACGCGGCAGCGCGAGGATCTCGTGCTGCTTGCCCACGTCCGCTCCGCCTTCACGCTCTCGCACGAGACGTATGGCAGCCCGCGCATGACCCACGAGCTGCGCGAGCAGGGTTTGGCGGCAGGCCGAAGACGCGTGGCCCGGCTGATGCGGGAGAACGGGCTCAAGGCTCGCCAGCCGCGGCGCTTCCGGCGCACGACGGACAGCGGCCACGCCTTCCCGATCGCGCCCAACCACCTCGACCAGGACTTCACGGCGGCCGGGCCCGATCGCAAGTGGGGAAGCGACATCTCCTACATCTGGACGCGGGAGGGTTGGCTGTACCTGGCGGTGGTCCTCGACCTGTACTCTCGACGGGTCGTGGGCTGGGCGGCGAGCGACCGTCTTCACAAGGAACTCGCGCTGACCGCGCTGCGACGTGCCCTTGTCGTCCGACGGACCGGACCAGGTTTATTGCATCATTCAGACCGCGGCAGTCAGTACTGTTCGAATGAGTATCAGGCGGAACTACGAGGACATGGCATCGTGATCTCGATGTCTGGCAAGGGAAATTGTTATGATAACGCGATGGTCGAGACGTTCTTCAAGACGCTGAAGAGCGAGTTGGTCTGGCGCACCGCGTTCCAGACACGAGCCGAGGCCACCATCGCGCTGGCCCGTTACATCGATGGCTTCTACAATCCCCGCCGCCGTCACTCGGCGCTGGGCTACACCAGCCCTATCCAGTTCGAGAGGGGCTTCACCCACCAAACCGCTCTCCATTAGACCGTAGCAAGTCCAACGTGCCCAGCTGCATCGACGGCGTGAACCTGAAAGATGCTTTTGGCCAGATCGATGCCGACGGTGGTGATCTCCATGGGGATGGCTCCTGCATGAGCGTGGCTGCTGCTTCGACAGCGACCACATCTTGGCACCGAGATGCCGTCAGTCGGAGCGGGAGCCATCCACCCCATCTGCTTTCTTGGGTGGATCTGCTCCGAAGCGGACGGGCTGATCTCGGCTGGCTTATACTGGCGCTAATAATCGATCGTGCATCCGACTTGTATCAGATGTGGACGATCGCCACATGCTTTTGACCATGTGGCGATCGTTTCTAACAGTTGTTCACGCCAGCGTACGGACCTTCGGCTCACGATCCCAGTAGCGCTTCTTCGTCGCCTCGACGAAGCCACCAAGGTCTGTCACGCCCTCGTCCACCTCGACGCCCGCCTTGTCGAGTAGCGGCTTGGCGGCCGCGTTGTGGCCGATGGCTTTTAGGTGGCCGAAGGCATCCATCACCCACTGCACCGCGGCCGCTTCCTTCACGAGCTTCGCCGCAGCCTTCTCGGACAGGATCACCGCGCAGCCATCAACCGTCACCGAAGGCTGACCGAACAGTTGCGCGTCCGCGGCGATGGCTGATCCGTCCGAGAGCGGCACCTTGCCGACCTTTGGGGCGATCGTCATCGCATGGCCGCCCGCCGCCTTGATCGCCTTCTTCAGCGATTGCAGTTCGCCCGCATCCGTTCCGTCGGCAATCAGGATGCCGATGGTGCGCCCTTCCAGCGTGTGCCGCTCCAATGGGCCGCGGATGATCCGAAGAGCCGGCGACGGCTCCATGTCCAGGACCGGTGCAGCGGTCGGCGACGCAGGGGGTAGGTCCATCGCCAGCCCGTCGGCGACCCGTGTCGCCAGATCCTCATCGACGTTGCGCAAGTTGGCAAGCATCTGCAGCCGGATATGCTCCAGGCTTACCTTAGACAGCTCGAACACCAGCGCGGAGGCGATATGCGCCTGTTCCGCCGGGTCCATCGAGCGGAAGAACAGCCGCGCCTGGCTGTAGTGGTCGGCAAAGCTCTCCGGCCGGACGCGCAGCTTCTGCCCTTCCTCGTCCGAGGGGTAGGTCTTGTAGCCCTTCGCCGCGTCCTCACGGGCGCCGCCTGGCTCTCCGACCTTTGCGAGGCTGTTGGGCTCATAGTTGGCTCGGCCCTTCGGCACGGCCATCTGCATGTGGCCGTCCCGCTGCTGGTTCATGAATGGGCATCCGGCGGCCGAGGCCCGCCCCTTCGCGGCGTTGATTGGGAGTTGGTGGAAGTTGACCGAGCCCAGCCGCGACAGCTGTGTGTCCGTGTAGCTGAACAGCCGACCCTGGAGCAGCGGATCGTTGGTGAAGCCGATGCCTGGCACGACATGGCTCGGCACGAACGCCGCTTGCTCGGTCTCCGCGAAGTAATTGTCGGGATAGCGGTCGAGCACCATGCGCCCCACGATCCGCACCGGCAGCACCTCCTCGGGGATGATCTTGGTGGCGTCGAGGACGTCATAGGGCTGGCTGCAGGCAAAAGCCTCGTCGAACAGCTGCACACCGAGGTCCCAGGTCGGGTAGTCGCCGCGCTCGATCCGCTCAAACAAGTCACGGCGCTGGAAGTCCGGATCGGCTCCGGCGATCTTCACGGTCTCGTCCCAGATGGTCGAGGCGAGGCCAGCCTTGGGCTTCCAGTGGAACTTGACGAAAGTGCTCTTCCCTTCCTTGTTGATGAACCGGAAGGTGTGGACGCCAAAGCCCTCCATGTTGGCGAAGGTGCGCGGCAGCGTCCGGTCCGACATGGCCCACATGATCATGTGGGTCGACTCGGGCATGAGGCTGATGAAATCCCAGAACGTGTCATGGGCGGTGGCCGCTTGCGGGTAGCCCCGGTCGGCCTCCATCTTGGCGGCGTGGATCAGGTCCGGGAACTTGATCGCGTCCTGGATGAAAAAGACCGGAATGTTGTTGCCGACGAGGTCCCAATTGCCCTCGCGGGTGTAGAACTTGACGGCGAAGCCGCGCACGTCGCGCGGCGTGTCGATCGAGCCGGCGCCGCCCGCCACGGTGGAGAAGCGGGTGAACACCTCGGTACGCTGGCCCTTCTTTTGGAACAGGTCGGCGACGGTGACGTCGGCGAGGCTCTCCGTGCACTCGAAGTAGCCATGCGCGGCGGAGCCACGTGCATGGACGATCCGCTCCGGAATGCGCTCGTGATCGAAGTGATTGATCTTCTCGCGGAAAACCTCGTCCTCGATCAGGACCGGCCCACGCGGCCCTGCCTTGAGCTGGTTCTGATTGTCGGAGACCGGCGTACCGTGGTTGGTCGTCAGCACGGGGTGGTCCGCATCGGCGGTCTGATGTGTCTCGCCACCGTGGCCGGCGTTGAGCGAGGTGAGTTCGGTCATGGCATTCCTCCTTGGCGGGAGGCCAACCGAAGGCTGAGCCGTAAGTTTCCACTCTCGCGTGAGAGCGGTGAAGGGGCGATGCCGGTCGGCGCACTCGCTGACGCAAGCCGGCTGCCAGGGCGCGGCATGTCTGCTTCACCGCGGTTGCGAATCGCAAGCAGACCGGCGGCTTACGGCCAGACTCCGTCACGCCGGATCGCCATCGCGCGCAGGACCGGACCTTCGGCTTGGCGCCCATCTCGGCCGCTCAGCCGCGACTCGCAGATTCTCCGAAGCGGACGCTGTGGCAGCCTACGTCGCGGGTAATCTGGCCGACTGGCTCGGCCGTCGGGGGATGACCCATACCCGCGGTGCGCCCCGCCATTCCCAAACGCAGGGCAAGATCGAGCGCTGGCACCAAACGCTCAAGAACCACATCCTGCTCGAACACGTCTACCTGCCCGGCGAACTGGAGGCGCGGGTTGCCCCCTTTGTCGAGCACTACAACCACGCTCGGGCTCACGAGAGCCTGGGCAACCTCACCCCTGCCGATGTCTACTTCGGCCGCGGCGAGACGATCTTGCGTGAACGGGCCCGGATCAAGCGCCAGACCCTCATGGACCGCCGCTTGCGCCATCACGCGCAGGCTGCCTAACTTCTCAATGCAAGTGGACCAGAGCCTCTGTTCCTGAGCGCCTCAAAGCGTCTCAAACCATCTGACGACGGACAGCCAGCGCGTTCCGCATTGGAACGTTCATGCTGTGTTTGAGTATCTACCGGAGGAGCGCGTTGAGGCTGTCGATCATCTGCGCTGGAGCAAGATCGGGATACTCGTCAGGCTGATCCGTGCGGTTCACCCACACCGGCGTGAAGCCATAGGCGGCTGCTCCAGCGACGTCCCACCGGTTCGAAGATACGAAAACGATCTCTCGTATGTCGACTCCAAGCCGCTCGGGCGCGAGGTCGTAGGCGCGCGGGCTGGTTTTGAAGATCCCGGCAGGGTCGACCGACAACACCGCGTCGAGGTGATCGTAAAGCGCCGCGCTCCTGACGGCCATGTCGAGCATCGCCGTGTCGCCGTTGGACAGGATCGCTGTCTTCAGGCCGGCCGCTCGAAGTGCGTCAAGGGCCGCAGGCACTTCCGGGTAAGCGTCCAGTCTTCGGTAGGCCTCCAGAAGGGCCGGCCTTAAGGAAGGGTTCACATTCGGATGACGGGCCAACGCGTAATCGAGCGCCCGCTCCGTCAAAGTCCAGAACGCCGTGTACCGGCCAGACAGCGAGAGCACCCAGGAATACTCAAGTTGTTTCTGGCGCCAGGTGTCCGACATCGACTTCGCGTCGGGCCCAACCGAGCCGGCGTGGCGCTGCACGGCAGAATGGACATCGAGCAGGGTGCCGTAGGCATCGAAGACGACGGCGCGGGCGCCGGTCAGGACATCAGACGTGGACATCAGGGCCTCCTGAAAGGGTGGGGTTGAACTCAGACCGACCTGACCTCTCCTCCGTCCATCCGGAGCACGGTGCCAGTCATCCAATGCGCCGCCGGAGAGATGGCGAACGCCACCACGTCCGCGATCTCTTCCGCTGTCCCGAAGCGGGTGATCCCGGCCTGTTTCAGGAAGCCCTGTTTCGCCTCCTCGATGTCGATTTCCTTGGCCTCAGCGGCCTTCTGGAGCATCGCCGTGCGGCGGTCGGTCATGATCGCGCCGGGCGACACGCTGTTGACCTGCACGTCATCCACGATGCCGCGTTCCGCGAACGCCTTGGCCAAGGCCTCTATGCATGCGTTGATCGCGCCCACAGCCGCTGCGGCCGCCTTCGGGGTCACGGCGGCATTGCCCGACATGAACACGACCGCGCCCCGGGTCGCCTTCAGGACATCCCACGCCTGAATGGTGAGGCGCCGAGCTCCGTGAAGCTTGAGTTCCAGGCCCGCATGCCACTGCTCGTCCGTCATCTGGAAGACGTCCAGCCCGGGAACCGAACCGGCGATGTTGACCAACGCGTCGATGCGCCCGAACGCCGACAGGGTCTGCTGGACGACGGTCGCGGCCGCCGTCGGCTCGGCGAGATCGAGGTCGATCACGAGGGCTTCGGACCCGGCTTCCCTAACAGCCGAGGCCGTCTCTTCGAGCTTGGTGCGGTTGCGCGCCACCAGCACGAGCGCCGAGAAGTCCTGGGCCAGGCGCACCGCCGTGGCTCGACCGATGCCCTGGCTAGCTCCCGTCACGATGGCTACAGTCTTTGTCATCCCGATCTCCTCCAAGCGGCTCGGTCTCAGTGCACGACGACCATCTTGCCGCCGGCCGCGTTCGCTTCCATCAGGCGGTGGGCCTCTCGGACCTCGTCGAAGCCGAAGATGCGCACTGGCTTCACATCGAGCCGCCCAGCAGCCGCGTCCTGGGCGATCTGGCCCAGCGGGACATCGGCTAGCGGAAAACCTGGCGTCCCGAACACGAAGCTGCCGAAGAAGGTCAGGTAGACGCCGCTCGCCATCTGCAGCAGCGGGTTGAAATCCGGGATCGGGTCGAGGCCGCCCAGCCAGCCGGCCAGGCACGAACGGCCGCCACGCCGGAGCATCGCGAGCGAGTCGAGGACAACGCTGTTGCCGACGAGATCCAGCACCGCATCGATCTGCTTCGCGTCGGCGATGTGCTTCGACAGGTCCGGCCGCTCGATCTCGCAACGCTCGGCACCCAGCGCCTGCAGCTTGCCGAACCGCTCGGGGTTACGCGTGGTGGCGATGACGCGGGCACCGGCGTTCACGGCCATCTTGAGGGCGGCCTGCCCGAACGACGAGGTCGCGCCGCGGATCAGCAGAAGCTGCCCCTTTTGAATTTCGAGATTGCGGAACAGGCAGGTCCAGGCGGTGGCGTACGTCTCCGGGATGGCCGCGAGCTCGGCCCAGGGCAGGTCCGCCTCGATCAGCGCGACGTTGCCGACTGGGGCACGGGTAAGCTGGGCGTAGCTGCCGTTGATGGTGCGCCCGAGGCCCCCCATCAGCGCCGCCACCTTGGCGCCGACCGGAAACTCGCCGCCGGGACACGATTTGACGATCCCGACGCATTCGATGCCCGAGACCGGCGCCGCCTCGGCCCATTCGCCTCGACGCATGTGCACTTCGGCATGGTTGATGCCGAAGGCTTTGATCTCGATGACGACGTGGCCAGCAAGGGGCTCGGGTTCGGGGATGTCCCTGTAGGTCATGACGTCGAGGCCTCCGAAGCCGTCCAGGACGATGGCGCGCATGGCAGTGTTCCTCGATGCAGGGCGCCCCCGGGCGCAGAGTGGAGGGGCGGGACGCGCGCTGGCCGCATCCCGGCTCAGGGCTCAGACGAGGAAGGCCCGGATTGCCGCAGCGATCTCGGCCGCATGGGTCTCCAGCGCGAAGTGGCCGGTCTCGAAGAAGGTCACCTGCGCATCCGGAATATCGCGCCGAAAGGCTTCGGCTCCCGCCGGCAGGAAGAACGGGTCGTTGCGGCCCCATACGGCGAGGAGGCGCGGCTTGTGGACGCGGAAATAGGCCTGGAAAGTGGGGTAGAGCGCAATGTTACTCTTGTAATCGCCGAATAGATCTAGCTGAACCTCGTCTGCGCCGGGACGGCTCAGATAAAGATTGTCGAGCGAATACCCATCCGGCGAGACGAGGGTCGGGTCGGGAACGCCGTGGGTGTATTGCCAGACCGTCGTCTCCGGCTTCAGGAAGGCGCGAAGGGCCTCCCGGTTGGCTTGAGACGGGTCCTGCCAATAGGCGCGGATCGGGTTCCAACCCTTACTCAGGCCCTCCTCGTAGGCGTTGCCGTTCTGCGAGACGATGCCGGTGATCCTCTCCGGATGCTTCGCGGCGATGCGGAAGCCCGTCGGCGCGCCGTAATCGAACACGTAGATCGCGAACCGGTCGAAGCCGATCACCTCGGTGAAGCGGTCGACCACCGAAGCGACGTTGTCGAAGCTGTAGGTGAAGCGGTCCCGCGCCGGCATGCCTGACAGACCAAACCCAGGCAGATCCGGCGCCACGAGGTAAAAACGGTCGCTCAGCAGCGGGATCAGTTCGCGGAACATGTGCCCCGCGCTTGGGAAACCATGGAGGAGGAGCAGCTTCGGTGCGCCGGGGCGGCCCGCCTCCCGGAAGGCGATCCGAAAGCCATCGACGTCTGCGGAGCGATAGCGAATGGCTGGCATGAAGCGGTCCTTCTCGTAACCTCTCCCGGTGTTCCAAAGAGGTTATGCGCGCCGACGAATAACCTGTCAACAGGGATCAGTAAGGTTACGACGAAGGTGGCTTGGGCTGCGGGATCCATCTATACCGCCGTTGTGCTGGCCGCAGCATGGACCTACGGGCGCATTGCGCCTAACCGCGATGATGTAATTTGTTAGGTTATGGGCCATATGACGCCAGACGGCCATCGGCTCTCAAGGCAATGGAATGGACCACCACCACACGCCCGCGATCTTCGTGGCCGACGCACCGGGCCTCGATTTCCTCAATTCGGTTGCCACGCCCGTCGACAAGCCTGTCGACTGGATCAATGATGGCGAGGGTCTGCTGAATTGGCTGGAACAGGCCGGTCTCGTGCCGGCGGCTGCCGCCGCAGCAGTCCGGGATCGCGCGACCCCTGGTGAACTCGACGACGTTGCGGCTGAAGCCCGGCAGCTCCGCGAGTGGTTCCGAGGCTTCGTCGACGAGCGTAAGGGCCGCCCCCTCACGTCGGACGATCTATCCGAGCTCAAGCCACTCAACAGGCTCCTCGAACGGGATCAGCGCTTCAGCCAGATCGTCTCTGAGCACCATGACGGCGTCCAGCACTTGGAATTGCGGACCTCGCGTCACTGGCGCACGCCGGAGTCCCTGCTCCAGCCGGTCGGGGAGGTTCTGGCCCGGCTCGTCTGTGACGAGGACTTCACGCATATCAAAGCATGCGAGGGGCATACCTGTACGCTGATGTTTGCCGACCACACCCGAGGTCGAGCACGGCGCTGGTGCAGCATGGCGGTTTGCGGCAACAGGGCTAAGCAGGCTGCACACAGGAGCCGCCTCAAGACTTAACTTGCGGGGTAGTGCGGTGAAAAAGGACCGCTGTCGGGCGCGGCGCACCCGGCACTGCATTGGACGTTCCAGGCGGTAGGACGAGCCGGCACGATCAGGGCGTCCGAAATCTGGAAGCCGCCGCGTTCGCCAACTAGATGGCGCAGGACGAGGCCAGCGAGGTTTCGGGGCCATGCGCCCCGACGGCCCGCGAAGTCCGCCGCTTCGACTTCGCAGCGCCCGGTGCGTCATCCGACGGCGGAGAGGGATCGCGCATGCCCTACGCGGACATTGAGGCGCACGGCGTCATCGGCAACCTGCGCACCGCCGCCCTGGTCTGCAGCAACGGCACCATCGACTTCTTCTGCTTTCCCCAATTCGACTCGCCAAGCGTGTTCGCGGCCCTGCTCGACGACGCCAAGGGCGGCCACTTCTCCATCACGCCGGAGCCGGACGGCGTGCGCACCCGGCAGATGTACCTGCCTGAGACCAACGTGCTCGTGACCCGCTTCATGAGCGAGGCGGGCATGGCCGAGGTCGTCGACTACATGCCGATCTGCACGGACGGACCGAAGAGCGCCCTCGTGCGCTGCGTGAAGGGCATCCGCGGCAGCATGACGTTGCGCGTGGCTTGCGAACCCCGGTTCGACTATGCCCGCGCCGCCTCGCGGGCTCATCTGCGCGACGGCGGCGTGGTCGAGTTCGCGCCGGAAGGCGAAGGGGCTCCACTGCGTCTGCGCGCGACCGTGCCGATGACGGCGACCCAATCAGGCGCCACGGCGACCGTCACGCTCGCGCCAGGCGAGGAGGCCGGGTTCGTGTTCGAATGTACCCGCGAGCGCCCGAGCGAGGGCGACCTCGACACGTTTCTGGAGAGCACCTTCTCGGAGACGATGGCGTACTGGAGGTCCTGGAGTGGGCGCTCACGCTACCGCGGCCGCTGGCGCGAGACCGTGCAGCGGTCGGCGCTCGCGCTCAAGGTGCTGACCTCCGCCGACCACGGAGCGGTCCTGGGCGCTGCGACTTTCGGCCTACCCGAGTGGGTCGGCGGCGGACGCAACTGGGATTACCGCTACTGCTGGATCCGCGACGCCGCCTTCACCGTCTACGCGCTCATGCGCCTGGGCTACACCGACGAAGCGACGGCCTTCATCGGTTGGGTCGAAAAGCGGGCGCGCGAGCAGGGCGAGGGTGACAGGCTCCAGATCCTGTACGCCCTCGACGGCGGCAGCGACGCCTCCGAGGAGGAGCTCGACCACCTCGCTGGGTATCGGGGGTCTCGACCCGTGCGGATCGGCAACGCCGCCGCCGAGCAACTGCAGCTCGACATCTACGGCGAGTTGGCGGACGCCATCTACCTCGCGGACAAGTACGGCGTGCCGGCCAGCATCGACACTTGGCACGGCGTGGCCCGCGCACTCGACTGGGTCTGCGAGAACTGGAACCAACCAGATGAGGGCATCTGGGAGGTGCGCGGCGGCCGCCAGGCCTTCCTGTCCGGGCGCCTCATGTGCTGGGTCGCGCTGAGCCGAGGCTTGCGCATGGCGAGACAACTCGCCCGTCCGGCGCCCCTCCAGCGTTGGCACGAGACGCAGGATGCCATCGCCCAGAGCATCTACACGGATTTCTGGAACCCCGAGAAACGCGCCTTCGTGCAGCATCCGGGCACCGACGCCCTGGACGCGGCGGCGCTGCTCATGCCGCTGGTCAAGTTCATCAGCCCGGTCGACCCCCGCTGGCTCTCGACCCTCGACGCCATCGGCCGCGAGTTGGTGAGCGACGCCCTGGTCCTCCGCTACCAGACCAAGGAGGGCGCCAATAGCGACGGTCTGGAGGGACGGGAGGGCGCCTTCACGCCGTGCTCGTTCTGGTACGTCGAGTGCCTCGCCCGGGCCGGGCGCCTGGAGGAGGCACAGCTCACCTTCGAAAAGATGCTGGGCTACGCCAACCACCTCGGCCTCTATGCGGAGGAGCTCGGGCCGCGGGGCGAGCATCTCGGCAACTTCCCGCAGGCCTTCACCCACCTGGCGCTCATCAGCGCGGCCTACGCCCTGGACCGCGCCTTGTCCGACAAGGGACGGCCATCGACGGGCCAGGACCTCCGCGGCTGAATCGCGACGCAGGGCAACGCTTGGCGACCTCGATTGACGTGGCGGGCGACGTGACGGCCGATCCTGGGGCCTCAGGTGCTCGGTATGGAATTCGCTGCCGTCGACGGCGCGAGGGTGAGGATCACGGTGCCTATATTGGCCGAGGTCGTTACGATGGCTATCCGCGGCCCCCGTCCAGTCCTCGCGCCGCGTGCCGGCCGGCCCTGACGTCGAGCGATGACCGTGCCACGACGCCCGTCCAAAGCGCTTGCTCGAAGGCCGACGGGCTGCTCCCGCATCGCCGGCGACGCATCTCCGGAATGCGAGAGGCGCTGGCGAAGCAGCTCACATCGAGATTATCGAGCATAAATTCTCGGCAAATTGGCATTCAGGATATCAGATCGCGACCGTAGTGTGACCTCACGTTCGCAACCGAAGCGAAGGAGGGTCACATGTCTCACACCGCTTTCTCATCACATCGCACCAACGGCCGGACCACTGCGTCGAGGCTGGTCTCCGCTGCCTTGGCCGGCCTCGTGCTCGTCGGCACCTCGGTGGCCCCCGCAGCGGCCGGGCACTTCATGTCGGAAGCCCCCGCTGCCGCGAAGCCGGTCCGGCTGCCGGCGCTCCACATAACGACGGGCTTTCGGCGCGTGAGCGCGGTCGGCCAGACCAAGCCGCCTGGGGCGGCCCTGGATTGGCGCGCCGGCACGACCCCCGGGCTCGACGCTCAGAGCCATCGCCTGGACCAGCTCATCACCACCACGATTTGCAGTCGCTGCTGATCCGACGAATGCTAGCGCGACCGCAGCCGGAGAGTGTCAGCCGGATTGCCGGAACGCGTTTTCGCCCGCCTCCACGGAGGCAGACCTTTGCGTACGCATATTTCCGGAGCCACGACCATGAGCGCGACCGAGCCGTCATTCGAGCCACGTCCGAGCGAGGAGCAGTCAGGGAGCGCGGAGGCGCGAGCCGCAACCCGGCCGGAACACTTCGACGTGCTGATCCTCGGCAGCGGCCAGGGCGGCAAGCTGCTGGCCTGGCATCTGGGGCACGCCGGGCGGCGGGTCGCCGTGGTCGAGCGCCGCTGGATCGGCGGCTCGTGTCCCAACATCGCCTGCCTGCCCAGCAAGAACGAGATCTGGAGCGCCAAGGTCGCGCACCTCGTACGCAACGCCGCGCGGTTCGGGACCATCACCGGCCCGGTCACGACCGACATGGAAGTGGTCCGCCAACGCAAGCGCGCGATGGTCGAGGGTGAGGTCGCGTTCCACCTCAAGGCCTATGGCGACGCCGGCGTCGACTTGGTCATGGGCAGCGGGCGCTTCGTCGCGACGAAGACGCTGGAGGTGCGGCTCAATGACGGCGGCACGCGAGTGCTGACGGGCGATCAGGTGTTCCTCAACCTGGGAACGCACGCGATCATCCCCGCCATACCCGGGCTCTCGGAGGCCGCTCCGCTCACCCACATCGAGACCCTGGAGCTCGATGCCGTGCCCGCGCACCTGATCGTGCTGGGCGGCGGCTATGTCGGGCTGGAGATGGCGCAGGCGCTCGGCCGCTTCGGCAGCCGCGTGACCATCATTCAGACCGGTCCTCAACTCCTGAGCAACGAGGACGCCGATGTCGCCGCCGAGATGCGGCAGATCCTCGCTGCCGAGGACATCGAGGTCATCACGGGCGCCGAAACCCTGAGTGTGAGGGGCCGCTCCGGGCAGGCGGTCAGCCTCGTCGTGCGCACAAGCGCCGGCGAGCGGATGATCGAAGGGAGCCACATCCTCGTCGCTGCCGGGCGTACGCCCAATACGCAGGGGATCGGGCTGGAGGAGGCCGGCGTCGCGTTGACGGATCGAGGCTTCATCCGCGTGAATGAGCGCCTGGAGACAAGCGCGCCCGGAGTATGGGCGCTCGGCGAGGCGGCGGGGAGCCCGCAGTTCACCCACGTCTCCGTCGACGACTTCCGGATCATCCGGGACAATCTCGCCGGCGGCCAGCGCAGCACCCAGGACCGCCTGGTCCCGGCCAACATGTTCACCGAGCCACCGCTCGCCCGCGTCGGGCTGAACGAGCGCGAGGCGCAACGCCAGGGCGTCCCCGTCCGGGTGGCGCGGCTGCCGATGAGCGCCGTGTTGAGGACGCAGACGACCGGCGAGACGCAGGGCTTCATGAAGGCCTTGGTCGGGGACGACGACCGCATCCTGGGCTTCACCATGATCGGCTCCGAGGCCGGCGAGGTCGTGGCTGTGGTGCAGACGGCGATGCTGGCCGGATTGCCCCACCAGCGTCTACGGGATGCCGTCCTGGCGCACCCGACCATGGCGGAGGGCCTCGGTCCGCTCTTCGCGGGCGTGCCGCCCCGTTCCTCGTAGCGGCGGGGTCCTTATGACGGGAGTGCCGGAACGGGCGATTCCGCGGACTGCGCGCCTCGGCGCCATTGCGCCGGCGTGACCCCCATGCGTTGCTTGAAGGCGCGCTGGAAGGCGGCTTCGGACTGGTACCCGACCGTCTCCGCCACCGCGCCCGTGCTCGCGGACGGGTTGCGCAACTCGCTGGCCGCCAGGGTCATGCGGATGTCTGTTAGCAGTTCGCTGGCGGACTGTCCCAGTCTCTCCTGAAACTGCCGCGCCATGGTCGCCCTGGACATGTTGCAGAGCCGCGCCAGCTTGGGCAGCGTCCACGGCCGGCCCGGCTCGTTGAACAGGGCCGACAGGGCGGGAGCCAGGCGGCTGTGGCCCGCCAGGGCCAGCAAGCCGACCGGCCTGTCACGGGCCTCGCTGGCCAGACGCAGCGTTAGCGTGAACAGTGCCGTGGACAGCGCGTTCAGCATGGCCCGGCCGCCCAGTCCGTCGGACACCGCCTCGTGGCGCATGAGCGACACGAGGCCAGTCAGCACGTCCTGGGTTCCCGATAACGCCGCGGACGCGCCCGGGTCGGCCGTTCGCACCACGAGGCGCGGCGGCAGGTAGTCCCGCAACAGGCGTTCCTGGGCGCGCGCGAGCACGAAGTGCCCGCAGAGCATGTCGAGCCGCTCGCCCGTGCCCTCGTTCTCGCTGATCAACAGGTTGGCGGCCGTCCGAGTATGCGCTGGCGCCGCGGGCGCCCCGCTGCCGTCGTGAAGGATGTGGTCCACCCGCTGCGGAAGCAGCAGGATGTCCCCGGCCGAGAGGCGCAGCGGCGGGCCACCTGTCGGGTCCTCAAGCACGGCCGATCCGGCGACGACGGCGTGATAGGCCATCTCGCCGACCGCCGCGCCCGCTTGGTCAATGCGCCAGGGGGCCCCATAGGTGCAGTAGATGTCGAGGCGACCGCGGACAGGGACGAGCGCGAGCAGGCGGCTCAGCCAGTCCTCGGGTGTTGCCATGGCGGACCCTCGGGTTTGAAACGATGGGGCGGAATACCCGCTGTTTTCCGCACTAATCAGCTCGCTTAACGGCTGTAAACCGAGCACTTGGGGATCAAGGCGTTCGGGAGCGTGGATGCGCGGCGAGTTCTTCTTTCATGACGTCGAGGAACCTGCGCACGCGGGCGGGGGTGTGTTGCTTGGTCGGGAGTACCGCCCAAATGGCGAGCCGCTCGGGCTCGGTGTCGGTCAGGGTGACCTCGACGAGCGTGCGGTCGGTCAGGTCCCGAGCCACGTCCCAGTAAGTCAGGAGCGCGAGGCCGGCGCCGGCCACGCAGGCGCCGCGAACCGTATCGACGCTGTTGGCCGCCAAGCGGCCGCCGATCCGTTTCGCGACGGGCTTCCCGCCCTGGGTGAACGGCCACGCGTCCATCGCGTGCAGCGTCAGACAGGTGTGCTCGTCGAGGTCGACGAGCCGTTCGGGGCGTCCATGTCTCGCGAGGTAGCTCGGCGCGGCGCAGAGGACACGCGGGTTGTCGGCCAGCTTCACGGCGACCAGCTCGGATGCTTGCAGCGTGGCGACCCGCAACGCGACGTCGAGGCCGGATGCCGCGATGTCCATGATCCTGTCGCTAAACATCAGGTCTACGTGGAGCAGTGGGTTCTCGGCCATCAGCCGTACGGCCTGTGGCACCACGAGCGCACGCCCGATCCGGTTGGGCGCTGTCACGCGCAGAACGCCACTCAAGCCTTCGTGACGCTCCGAGAAAGCCGCCATGGCGGCGGCCTTCGCGTCGAGCATGGCTTGGGCGAGCGGGAGGAACGTCTCGCCATCCGCTGTGAGGGCTATGGTCCGGGTGGTGCGATGGAGAAGGCGAACCCCGAGCTCCGCCTCCAAGGCAACTAGACGGCGGCTAACCGCCATCGGCGAATGACCCGACAGCCGCCCCGCGGCGGACAGGCTTCCGGCCGAGACGATGGAGCAGAAGAGCGCGACGTCCGACAGGTCCATCAGCATATCACCATGCGATAAGATCCTTCTCGTCTGAGCTCGCTACCGCCTATCCCGCGACAAAGCTAGTTATGCGCCCATCGAAGCGCGACCCGCCTCTTTGACTGCGCCTATCGACGGTCAACGGCGGGTCAGATTGCAGGGCGGGGTCATCATGAGCACGAGCGCCGACACCCTCTTCACGACCACCGATATAAACGGGCTGACAATTCGCAACCGGTTCGCGGTCGCCCCGATGACTCGGATCAGCGCGAACGAGGACGGGACCGCGAGCGAGCGGATGGCGCGCTACTACGAGCGCTTCGCCCGTGGCGGCTTCGGTCTGCTGATCACCGAAGGCATCTACACGGATCAGGCGTTTGCGCAGGGCTACCATCATCAGCCGGGTCTCACCGACGAGGCGCAGGGTCTCGCCTGGCGACCGATCGTCGAGGCTGCCCACCGGCACGGCGCCCGCTTCTTCGCGCAGGTGATGCACGCCGGTGCGATCAGCCAAGGCAATCGCTTCCGCGACGGCACCATCGGACCCTCGGCCGTCCAGCCCAGGGGCAGCCAGATGGAGTTCTACTACGGTAAGGGCGCCTACCCGGCACCGTCTGCCATGACGGACGGGCAGATTGCCGAGGCGGTCGACGGGTTCGCCGCCTCTGCCGAGCGTGCTGTCGCCGTCGCGGGCTTCGACGGGATCGAGATCCACGGCGCAAACGGCTACCTCATCGACCAGTTCCTGACGGAACACACCAACCGGCGAGGCGACCGGTGGGGCGGCGACGCCCACGCGCGCACCGCGTTCGCTGTGGCGGTGTTCAAGGCTGTGCGCGCAAAGGTCGGCGGGAACGTGCCGGTCGGCATCCGGATCTCACAGGGCAAAGTCAACGACTTCACCCACAAATGGGCTGGTCGCGAGCAGGACGCGGAAGCAGTCTTCGGAACGCTGGCGGATGCTGGCTTGGACTACATCCACGTCACCGAGCATGACGCGTCGAAGCCTGCCTTTGAAATCGGCCAGGATAGCCTCGTGGCGCTTGCTCGCCGCTATGCCCCAAACCTCTCGCTGCTCGCCAACGGAGGGTTCCAGGAGGCCTCTAAGGCGGAGGCGGTCGTCGAGGCCGGGGCGGACATCGTGGCGTTCGGCAAGGCTGCGCTCGCGAACCCGGATCTGCCCAATCGCATCGGCGCGGCGCGGGACTTGGCCCCGTTCGATCCTGCCATTCTCGGGCCCATCGCCGACATCAAGGAGCGGGAACTGGCTCTCTGAGCTGATGCAACGCACAGAGTTCCGATGCCGCTGGTTTGGTGAAGCCCGTGAAATACCCGCTGAGCGTCATCCCGTCGACCACACAGGTGGGTAATCGATAGTCTTCCATACAGTCGAGCACTGGTTCTTCCGAAGGGCCGCCGTTCCCACGGCGGCCCTTCGTGCGTCCAAACCCCCTGGCCGAAATAAGCGACTGGCATCGTCGGCTTGGCCCTACCCATCGACCGTGCTGCTGCGACCGTCTCACCCCGAGCCACTAGCCCGGGCGGCTTACCCACTCCACAGAGCCGTCGACTAGGCCAGATTGAGATTAAGGAGCATATCTGCGCTGCATTCAAGCATTTATAGTCTCGGAAGCCGTAGGTAGAAAGGGTGCACCAACTTCAACGCCTACGGAGGGCATCATGAACTTCCTCATCGACAAGCTAGCCGGCTCGTTCCTGCTCCGGCGCGACCTGGACTACCACCTGCTCCGGACCGCGATGGTCGTCATCTTCGCTTGGTTCGGATACGACAAATGGTTCGAGGCCGAGATCCGGGGATTGCTTCCCTTGATCACGCACGGCCCCTTCACCTTCTGGACCATTCCGGTTCTGGGCATTCGCGGCACGGCCATCTTCCTGGGCGCCTCGGAGTGGACCTTTGGCACGCTCCTGCTCCTAGGCTTCTGGAACAAGAAGCTGGGGGTGCTGGGTGCCCTCGGCTCCACGGCCACCTTCGTCTCGACCTTGACGATCCTTCCGTTCGTGCCCGATGCCTGGGATGCAGGCGCCGGTGGCTTCCCCGCCATGGCGATGAATGCCGCCTTCCTCCTGAAGGATCTCGTCCTGCTGGTCGTCTCGGTCTATTTGCTTAGACAGGATGTGGCTCGCGTCGTCGCGGCTCGCGACGCCATTGATGGGCATGTCGCTTTCACCCGCTGACTTTCAGAACCAGAATCATTGATGCCCCTGGACCGCTTTAAATGAGTCCGGGGGCATTGGTCGTTCGGATGAAGCGAACGGTATCGGCATGGATCACTGCCGGGGAATGCCTTGCCACCCCCAGTTAGCCGAACGCCGAGGAGCGCGGCAGGCAGCAGCTCAGCGCCGCTAGTCCAGGGGAAGATCCCATGGGCATGGCCGTCGGTGAACGTGATATGGATGGCATAGCCGCCCATGGGTTCGACGCGGGTGACTGCGATGTCGGCGAAGGCATCTGGGCAGCGATTCACGAAGCGGTCAGTCGGCCGAAGCGGTCGCCGGACACCCAGTACTGGCAGTGATTGTTCGATCCCGGACAGCGCCTCGTGTGCGATGGCCTCCTCGGCAGGACTGCGGGCTCGAAATGCCAGACCTGATGGAATATTCGCCGCGGCCGCGGCGTCTGACCTCCCGTGAGACACCTGCGCGATCGACCATGTCGGAACCGCGCGGTCGCGACACCGGCCGGAGGCATGCGGTGCAGCAGATGATGCTCCTCGTCGAGCCACTCATCCCGGCGCTTCGGCGCTACGCCGCTGCGCTGACACGGGATCGGTCGGACGCCGACGACCTCGTTCAGGACACGCTCGAGTTGGCGATCGCCCGCTGGCATCAGCGGCGGGACGAAGGAAGCGTCAGATCATGGCTCTTCGCGATCCTGCATAATCTGGCGATGAGCCGCGTGCGTCAGTCCCGTCGACGCGGCGGTGCTCATCTGCCGCTCGACGACGTCGACGAGACGTCCCTAGCCGTTCCACCCCACCAAGAAGCGAGCCTGCAGCGTCACGACCTTCTACGAGCACTCGACGCCTTGCCCGAGGAGCAGCGCAGCGTGCTGCTCCTCGTGACAGTGGAAGGCCTCTCGTATGCCGAGACAGCGGAAGTGCTCGGCGTGCCGACCGGCACCGTGATGTCACGGCTGTCCCGCGCGCGGGACCGGATGATCCAGTTGATGGACGGCGAAGCCAATATCCGGCGGCCGGTCCTGAGGAGGCTGAAATGAACGAGCGGCCGATCAGCGAGAACGATCTGCAGGCCTTCGTTGACGACAGGCTCGGCCCCGACAGCCGCGCCGAAGTTGAGACCTATCTCGTCGAGAATGCTCAGGCCCGAGCACGGGTGGCTCGGCTAATGTTGCTGCGCGATGATCTGCGCAGTGCGTTCGCGCCGATCGCCGCCGAACCGGTGCCGCCGCAACTCGATCTCGTCCGCCTCGTCGCTGCGCGAAGGCGGCCGCGCGTGTCAGCTTGGCAGGGCATTGCCGCAGCTCTTCTCCTGACTGTTGGTGGCCTCAGTGGCTGGATCGCGAGAGGGACGCTTCCGGATGGATCGAGCGGCATCTCCGTGCTCGCGCAGGAGGCGAAAACAAACTACGTCGTCTACGCACCAGACCGCACACGGCCGATCGAACTTGCCGCGACTGATCGGGATGAGATCGCACACTGGTTCTCCGCCCGCCTGAAGCGACCCGTCGACGTGCCCGATCTGAGCGAGGCGGGTTACCACCTGCTCGGCGGCCGGTTAGTCGCCACCGACCACGGACCGGCGGGCATGCTGATGTACGACGACGCCCAGGGCACGCGCGTGGTCATGCTGATCCGTTCCTTCGGTGATGGCGGCGACGTGCCAATGGTCGAACACATTTACGGCTCCATCGCCGGATGTGCCTGGGTCCGGAAGGGGCTCGGCTACAGTCTCGTTGCGGCGGCCGATCCCGAAGTGCTGCAACCACTGGTCAGAGAAATCCGGCGCCGAGAGGTTGCCAACACTCAGGGGTAGAGCAACCTCGCGGTCCCTGGCAGTCCGCCTTCAGTCCCGATGCCACCTCGAGCGGGCCGTCGGCAACGCGCGCCCGCAGACGATATACCGCCCGTTCCCGCCAACCTTTCCGCTGCTCAGAGGATCAACACCATGGCAGATCTGCTCAGCACGCTACTCGCGTGCCGCCCCCTCGTCGCACGCTGGGCCCCGGTCCCGCTGCGCCTGATCGTCGGCTACGGCTTCGTGGCGCATGGCCTAGCGAAAGCCGCCCGAGGCTACGATGCCTTTCCCGCCATCGTGGAGGCGATGGGATTACCGCTGCCGCATCTGTTCGGATGGCTGACGATACTCGTGGAGATCTTCGGCGGATTGGCGATTCTGCTGGGCGCACTCGTGCCGCTCGCCAGCCTACCAATGGCGATCGTCCTGCTGGTCGCAGCATTAACCGTGCATCTCCCCTATGGCTTCAGCTCTATCAAGCTTCAGGCCGTGACCGCGGCCGGGGCGACCTTCGGACCTCCTGGGTACGAGACAGATCTGCTCTATCTCGCTGGTCTTCTGGCGCTTGTTATCGGCGGACCTGGTCCGCTTTCCATCGACGAGCTACTGCGTAAGCGTCTCGGAGCAGCAACTATAAATCAGAATGCAATACATTCTGTCAAAAGATTCTGAATATGTTTTCAAACTGAGCTGTTATATTCCTGTTTTATAACATATTTTAGGATTATCTACCTTATTTGAATGACGAACGAGCGATTTCGTTATGACGTCAAAGCGGCCAAACTTTGCAACCCGTTGTCAAATCAAGAAGTACAACGAATATGTTGCCGAAAATACGGCATTGGTAGTCTGGCCGCTCCGACCAGCGTGTCATTATTTTCGCTGAACGTGTGGGTCTTAAGGGCGAGCATCAGAGGAGATAGGCATGCGAGATTGGATGTGCTCTCCTCCATCAATGCGATCGGGGGACGGCCAGTTGCCTTCGGGTGTGCCAAATCACCTTCTTGATAACCAACCTCGTATTGAAGAATCACACACCAAAATCGAGTTGTTGATCGTGAAATATGCTTTACCGTCTTCCGCTGAGATCGCATCAGCGCTCGCAGAATATGGGTTTCAAGTTGACGAGGCTCCAAGCGGGACGCCTGGACTACGCATGGCAATTGAAGGCAAATTTGATGTGATCATCTTGGATCGCATACTGCCCGGGATCGACGGCTTGTCTCTGGTCACGAAGCTGCGCGCCGCGAAGGTCTCTACGCCGGTTCTGATCCTCAGCGCTCTGTCGACTGTCAACGATCGCGTCGACGGGCTGCGCGCCGGCGCCGACGATTATCTCGCCAAGCCGCTCGAGTTCACCGAGCTCACCGCCCGCGTCGACGCGCTCGCCCGGCGCAAGATGGCGGCCGCCGCGCTCAATGAGCTTCAGGTCGGCGACCTGCGCCTCGATCTGATCGAGCGCGTCCTCTACTGTGCCGGCCGACCGATCGAGCTGCTGCCTAAGGAATTCGCCATCATTGAGTTCCTCATGCAGAACGCTGGCGTACTGGTGAACCGGCATACTATCTTCGAATCTGTATGGGGCTACAGCTTCAATCACCAATCGAGCGTCATCGACGTGCACATTGGAAAAATTCGCAAGAAACTCAATCCCAACGGGTTAAACCCGCGCATCCATACAGTATGCAACATGGGATTTATCCTCCGCTAGATTACTAAGCCTATAGCTATTGGCTGCGCTACTTGCTCAGCCTCTGATTTGCAGCAAAAATGCCGGCGGCCTGGAACCGGCCATATGCGTCCGCTTTCGAGACCTATCATTCCTGAAGCCGAACGGCGGCTTTCGGCCGATTCTGTTGAAAAACTCAGGTGTTGCGGCGGTAGTCGTGAGGTGATTCACTCTCGTCGAGAGACGGAGATCGAAGCAGATGATGGGACCTCGACAAGTCGAGCAGGGCGCCCTGTTCTACGAGTTCTCGCTCGATACCCACGTCCCTGCCGACCATCTGCTGCGCGCCATCGACCGCTTCGTTGACCTGTCGGGCCTGCGCGCGCACCTGCAGCCGTTCTACAGCTCGACGGGCCGGCCCTCGGTCGACCCTGAGTTGATGATCCGCATGCTGCTCATCGGCTACTGCTTCGGCATCCGCTCCGAGCGCCGCCTCTGCGACGAGGTCCACCTCAACCTCGCCTACCGCTGGTTCTGCCGGCTCGGACTCGACGGCCGGGTGCCGGATCATTCCACCTTCTCCAAGAACCGTCATGGCCGCTTCCGCGACAGCGACCTGCTGCGCCGCTTGTTCGAGACCGTGCTCACTCGCTGCATCGCCGAGGGGCTCGTGGGCGGCGAGGGCTTCGCGGTCGACGCCAGCCTGATCAAGGCCGATGCCAACCGGCAGAAGGGCGTCGAGGGTACGAACGGCCTGCCACCCGAGACCGTCAGCCGCGCCGCCCGGGAGTACCTGGCCGTGCTTGACGACGCCGCGTTCGGCGCTGCGACGCCGGTCGTGCCCAAGCTCGTCTCCCCCGCCGACCCGGCCGCGCGTTGGACGGGCGCGGACGGTGGGCTGGCCTACTTCGCCTACGCGGCCAACTACCTGATCGACCTCGACCACGCGGTGATCGTGGACGTCGAGCCGACCACCGCGATCCGGCAGGCCGAGGTTACGGCCGCCAAGCGCATGATCGTGCGCTCGCGCGAGCGCTTCGACCTCTACCCGGCACGGCTCGCCGGCGACAGCGGTTACGGATCGGCCGCGATGCTGGGCTGGCTCGTCCACGAGCAGGGCATCGAGCCGCACATCCCCGTCTTCGACAAGTCTGAGCGCCGCGACGGTACCTTCAGCCAATCAGCCTTCACCTACGACCCTGGCACGGACGCCTACACCTGCCCGGCCGGCAAGCACCTGCGGCAACGTCAGAAGGTCTACAGGTCACCGCCTCCGCTCGTCGACGCAGACGGGATGCTGCGCTACCGCGCGAGCAAGCACGACTGCGATGCCTGCGCGCTGAAGCCACGATGCTGCCCCAACGCATCCGCCCGCAAGATCCCACGCTCGATCCACGAGGGCGCCCGGCAGATGGCGCGCGACATCTGCGCCTCGGAGGCGGGCCGTACCTCGCGGCGGGAGCGCAAGAAGGTCGAGATGCTGTTTGCCCACCTCAAGCGGATCCTGAAGCTGGATCGGCTTCGGTTGCGGGGGCCGGATGGAGCCCGGGACGAATTCCACCTCGCGGCCGCCGCCCAAAACCTACGGAAGCTGGCCAAGCTGATCCCGCTGGGGCAGCCGAGCCTAGCCTGATCGGCTGGGGGAGGCCCTCAGCCAAGCCTTGATCAAACCTCGATCCAGGCCGACCGCGAGTTTTTCAACGAAATCGGCCATTTCCAGCCCGCTGGAATGTGCCTCTGGATGACCGAGGTGGGTGGTTTTAAGCTGTTCCGCTTCCGGACGGCGGATGTATCTAAGCGGACATAGCTGTGGGGACCATTCACGGCCTGTTACAGACGGCCGAAAGCTCCGCTTCCCGGCATCTTATTGAAGGAATCCCTCGAAAATCAGCGAGTGTACTCGCGTCCGTTCGCTTCATGCGAAAATCTCGAAAAACGACCTGCGGCGGTTGCTGACGTTAGATCATCTCAATCGCGATCGAATTCGATATCTGGATTGCCACACCTAGAAATAGAGCGCACGGTCCCAGCGCCCGCTTAGAAGTGAGCTAAGTGCGGGTATTCAGTGCAGCTTGGAGTGCCCATGGTGGACCGCCCCCACGCAGATCGGTGCCTTGAAGTCGCCCGTGAGTTGCGCGCTGCGGCCGAGGAGACGCGGCGGACGCTCCAGGCCTCGCGCGACCTCGTCAGGCGCTCCCGCGAGCAGGCGGCCGGGCCACTGGCACCCGGCAGCGACCCCGGCCCTTCGAAACACTTGGTGACGTCTCTCATCGAGGCCTATGAGGCAGCGGAAGATGAGCCCGACCCCCAGACCCGTCTGCTACTCGGCCACGTGCTCCACCATGTAGGGCGTCGCATCGCCCGCGTGATGGGGCCGCGGGCGGCCGGGATCGCCGTACATTAAGCGACGCGGCACAGAGATCGGCGAGGAGGCCAGGATGAATCACGACGACGACGGCGGTGCGCTGGTCCGCATCGCCCAGACGCTGGGCGTCCCAATCGCGACGTTCCTAACGGCTTACCCGCCCGGGACACCGGACGCCGGCATGATCGTGGAAGGGCTGGATCATCCCGGCGAAGATCATCCCGCCGAAGTGGTGGCGCTGCTGCGCCTGTTCGTGCGGCTGAAGAGCCCCGAGGCTCGGGCCCGCTGCCTCGCCTACGTGGTGCAGGAAGCCACGCACGACAGCTGATCCGCGCAGCCGTCCTCGACATCGGGCCAGAACACGTGATGCTGGGACCTGTTGCACGGCGCGGCATTGATCCGAGGGCTAAGAACGCGGTGATAGACCAGGACCACTTTCCGATCGTCGGCATCGGCGCGTCCGCGGGCGGCATCGAGGCGATGCGGGGCTTTTTCCGCGGGGTGCCGGAGAGGCTGGAGGCGGCCTTCGTCGTCGTCACGCATCTCGGCCGGGAGCACAAGAGCCTGCTCCCGGACGTGCTGGCCCGGCTCACGCCGCTCAAGGTCGAAGCCGCCGCCGACGGCGTCCCGGTGGGGCCGGGCACCGTCTACGTCATGCCATCCGGTTTCGTCATGGGCATCGCGGGCGGGCGGCTGACGTTGACCCCGCTTGGGGAGGGCCGCCAAACCAAGCCGATCGACATCTTCCTGACAGCCCTGGCCCTCGACCAGGGCGAGCGTGCGGTCGGTGTGATACTGTCCGGCGGCGACGGCGACGGCGCCATCGGCATCAAGGCGATCAAGGAGCACGGTGGCCTGACCCTGGCCCAGACCGCGGATGGCTACGGCCCCGAGACCGCCGACATGCCGCTCAGCTCGCTGCGGACCGGCTTCGTTGATTTCGGCGAGACGGCCGAACGGATGGGCGACCGGATCGCCGCGCACGTCGCCGCCGCGCCGAACGCACCGGATGCGCAGGCCGACGGGGTCGCGCGGGAGTTCGAGGCCGAGCTTCTCACCGAGATCTTCGCCATCCTCCGCCGGCAGGTCGGCCACGACTTCTCGGGCTACAAGCCAAGCACCTTCGGACGCCGCCTGCAGCGGCGCATCGGCGTCGTCGGCGCGTCCGGACTGGACAGCTATCTCAAGCTGCTGCGGGCTGACCCGGCCGAGGTTGGGGTGCTGTTCCGGGACTTGCTGATTGGTGTGACGAACTTCTTCCGCGATGCCGCTGCCTTCGAGGCCCTGACCGCCCAGGTCATCCCAAAGCTGTTCGACGCACGCGCGGCGACCGATGTCATACGGATTTGGGTGCCGGCCTGCTCGACCGGTGAGGAGGTCTACTCTCTGGCCATCCTCCTGCGCGAGCACATGGTCACCCTGGCGGATCCGCCGCGCGTGCAGATCTTCGCCACTGACATCGACGAGCGCGCGCTCACGGTCGCCCGGACTGGCCGCTACCCGACAGCCTACCTGTCCGCCGTCTCGCCTGAGCGGATCGGGCAGCATTTCGTCGTCGAGGGCGACAGCGCGGTGGTCGAGAAGGCCGTGCGCGACCTGTGCACCTTCGCCCCTCACAATGTGCTGCGCGATCCGCCGTTCTCGCGCCTCGATCTCGTGTCCTGCCGCAACCTGATGATCTACCTCGGCGTCGAGGCCCAGCAACAGCTGATGCCGGTTCTGCACTACGCCCTGCGCCCGCGCGGCTATTTGTTTATCGGCATGGCCGAGAACGTGACGCGGTTCGAGGACCTGTTCGAGACGATCGACAAGCAGCACCGCATCTTCCAGGCTCGCGACGCGATCCCGCCGGCCCGGTTGCGGCCGATGTCCGGGACGGATACGCCAATCCTTGCAAATGCGGGCCACCCGCAGCGGCGCAACGTGACGACGCACGCCGCCCTGCGACACGCGGTCGAGACGCAGATGCTGTCCGAGTTCACGCCGCCCCACGCGGTCGTGACGCGGACGGGCGAGGCCGTGCACTACTCATCGCGGATCGGCGATCACCTGGAGGTCGTGCCCGGCCAGCCGACCCGGGAGCTGGCTGCGATGGCGCGTAAAGGCCTGCGGCTGGATCTCCGGACTGCCTTGCGCGAGGCGATCGAGGGCAACATTCTGGTCGTGCGCGAAGGCATCGGCGTCGAGCTGCCGGACGGCCGTTTCCAGTCGATCTCCCTTGTGGTCAAGCCGCTGAACACGCCCGGCGCGGTCGAGCCGCTCTTCCTGGTCGTGTTCAACGAGGCGGCCGCGCCGGTCGAGAGGGAGCGGCAGCAGGCCCTGAAGGCGAACGAGCGGGACACGGCGCTCCAGGGCCTGGAGCGCGAATTGAGCGTGACGCGCGAACGGCTCCAGGCCGTGATCGAGGAGTATGAGACGTCCCTTGAGGAGCTAAAATCTTCGAACGAGGAACTTTACTCCGTCAACGAAGAGATGCAGGCCGCCAACGAGGAGCTTGAGGCTTCGAAGGAGGAGACACAGTCTCTGAATGAGGAGCTTCAGACAATGAACTCCGAGCTCGCGTCCAAGATCGAGGCCGTCGATCAGTTGACCGACGATCAGGCCACGCTGTTCGAGGGCATGAACATCGCGAGCGTACTCCTGACACCGGATTTCCACATCCGCATGTTCACCAACGCAGCGGCGCAGATCTTCGGCTTGCAGCCGAGCGACGTCGGCCGGTCCTTGCGCAACTTTTCGGCGCCGATCCCCCTGGCATGGCTGGTGGACGAGATCCCGACAGTGCTGGCGGCGAACCGTCCCTCCGAGCGGACGATCGAGGGGGCGGACGGCGCCCGCTACCGGGTCCGGTTGATGGCCTCGTCCCGCAAGGGCGGCCGGAGGCCCGGGATCGTCGCAAACTTCACGAACCTGCTGGAGCAGGAATGACCGACGGATCTGCCCACCTCGCGTGGGATGTTGGCGGCCAGCACGCGCTGGTGCGATCGGAGATGCTCAACAGCGTCAGCGCGGCGGGGAAGCGGCACGGTTTGGCAGAGCCCGGCCGCGTTTGGTCGGAGGGGTCGGATCGTAACGCCGGCCTGGGCCGAAGGTGACACGTCAGCTTCCAGGCAGTACAAAGGTTCGAAGTTCTGTTCTCCAAGGGTGCGACTGATCGGCCAAGATTTCCGCTGTACGCCCTGAAACTTGGCGATCCAGATCGACCAGAGCACGCTGGCATTAAGAAGGCACCTTCATCGCGAACGGTAGATGCCTAAATTCTACTTCCACCTCCGTGGTCCGGACGGTCTGGACCACGACGACGAAGGCTTGGATCTCGCCAGCGTTGAGGCGGCATATCTTGAAGCCTTCAAGGCTGTGCCGGGAATGGGCTCCGATCTGGCCTCCACCGCGAAGAACCCAATCCGGTATGGCTTCGAGATCACCGATGCGCATGGCACCGTTCTGATGGCGGTGCCTTTCGCTGAGGTACTCGATCGCGGGCAAAAGCGCACAAAACAACCGGCCAAGCTACAGCTTCACAAAGGTCGAGCGGAGATGAGGCGCACGGCAGGACTGATTGTAGAGCTTCGCGAAGCGCACGCGAAGTTGAATGTGACGCTGGCAGAGACCCAGCGTCTCCTCGATATCGCGAAGCGAACTGGTCGCTAGTGGTAAGGTCAAGAAGAGGCCTCATCCATTGGAAGCGGAATGGCCGCTCTCGGGAGATGGGCTAAGGTCTGCAGCCCACCCCGAGCCGAACTTGCGGAGCGGCCGACGAACGACCGCTTTGGAGAAACGCAAATGGCGTTCCCGGCGGCTGAGTTGGGTCGATAGGAGGCCGTCCGCTTTTCCGGCACACCTGCTCCGAAGCAGCCATTCCGCGTACGGCCACTTCCGGCCTCGCTGGCTGGCGCCACTGAACGCTAGGTTGGGTGCTTTTCTGCCGGTCTGCTAACGGGCGATAAGGTAAGGAAGCGGACGTGGTTGCTCCGCCCGCTCCCGACCCATTGCAGACCCTTCGTGGCCATGGCTGAATGTTCTGCATGGCGGCCGAACAGGACGAAACGATCTACCATGAGGTGTCCGGTGGCGCGGAGCTTCTGCGTTGGTTCGGTCGCGTGCCGAGCTTCCACGACGCTGAGATTTTGAGCCTCGATCTTCGACGCAAAGGGCAGAGCACGCTACGCCTTCATGGTTGGATCACGACGGATAAGGTCGGCGAGGGTGGCTTCCTTATGCTCGAACGGCAGGCCATCGTGTCGTTTGCCCTCGACGGGATCATGGACCTGCAACTCGATGGTTTCAGCCATCAGAACGTCATCGGTGGGCTGATCCTGCGCCGCGCGCCTGACCGCCCAGAGCGGCGGGGCCATCTTGCTCTCGATCCGCTACCAAGAGACATCGAGATCGAGCTTGAGCCCTGCTACGGCTTGGATGGTCTGATCCGTGCGCGCTCCGTCTCAATCACCCTCCAGCCGGGTGCGCCAAATACCATGGACGCATGAAGCTCAATTTCCAACTTTAGCTAGCTTCAGTGGGTGGATGAGACATTGGAATTGGCCGATCGTAAGATAGACCACGGCCTTGGAGCGGCGCGATGTATGAGGCTTTGCTAGTGGTTATTGGCGTCGCGGTGGCTCTGGTTGTTTTAGCCGCAGTTTTCTACCTTTCTCAGAAGCCGCGCCGTCTTGGTCGAAGGCGATGGCTGGCAAGTGCGTCAGGCGAACGCGACGACCCTACGAAGCATTGGCCCGGCGACCCTAACTCGATGCCGTAATACTGCAAATAGCGCTGCCGGACCGACCGCTTTCCGCCCTGAGCCGTAGCCGCCGAAGGGCCGATGAACGACCGCTCTGGAGAAGTGCTGGCGGCGGTCCCGGCGGCCGGATCGGGTCGATAGAAGGCCGTCCGCTTTTTCCATACATCTGCCCGGAAGCAGCCATTCCGTTTTCGGCCAAGTTCGGTCTGCTGTCAGGCGGATTTCGGCAGCTCGCCGGCTTCGATGGAGGCGTTCCCGTCTGCGGCTGCGGCGATGGCATCCCGAGCGATCTTGACCGTCACACCCATCACGTGCCGCCGCAGAAGCCGGGACAATCGAGTGGCGTTGCGGACCTTCAAAGCGTCCATGATGGCGTGGTGATCACGCACTGCGGCCTGCCAATTCTCCGGGCTCTTGCGAGCCACGAAACGAAACGCCCGAGTCCGCATCAGGATCTGCATATAGCTGGCTGTCAGCGTGGCGTTTCCGGCTACGGACACCAGGGTCTCGTGGAAGCTGCGGTTCGCCTCCAAGTATGTCGGCTCATCCTTGGCTGCATGCGCGCGCATCATATGCTCATGGATGGCACCTAAGCGCGCCAAGTCTGCATCGCTGGCATGCTTGCATACCAATTCACCCGCGAGCGCCTCAAGGGCTGCCATCACGGGGAACAGCTCGTCAATCTCCTCCGGACTGACATTCGCCACGATGGCGCCGCGCCTAGGCAGCAGCTCGAGCATGCCTTCCGAGGCGAGCACCTTCAGCGCTTCTCGCAACGGCGTACGCGAGACGCCGTATCGCTGGCAGAGCGCTTGTTCAGAGATCTTGTCGCCGGGGCGCAGTGCCCCGGCGATCACCATCTCGCGAATGCCCGCGACGAGCATGTCGTGGAGGTTGGTCCGGATAAGGGTCGTCGGCTGCGTCATCGCATTCGTCAGGAGGTCTCTCTGTCCTGCCGTTTCATATCGAAGCTGCGCGCCCGGCAACATTTTTCGGCGACCGCATCCCGCTAAACCGCGTTTCCGGTTACCGCTGTCGGCGACAGCGCATGCGCCGTCTCGCTCCCTGTCACCTCGCCCCGTGGTAGGCGCCGCCAAGCCAAAACCGCACCGACGAGCAGCAGGGCTATCGAGCCGACGAAAGGCAGGGCATAGCTTCCGGAAAGCTGAGCGATCACGCCGAAGGCCAGCGGCGAAACGATGCCTGCGATCGCCGAGCCGGTGTTCATGATGCCGCTGGCCGTGCCCGCGTGCTTGGGTGCCACATCCATCGGGATCGCCCAGATCGGGCCAACCGTCAGTTCGAGGAAGAAGAACGCGCCGCTCAAACAGAGGGCGACGACCGCGAGTTCGTGAACGAAGAGCACGGGAAGCAAGCAGACCATCGAGCCGAGCAGGCTCACGACGATGACCGTGCGACGCGCCCGCGCGAGGTCGTTGGTACGGCGATAGATGCGGTCGGCCCAGATGCCACCCAAGGCATCGCCGACAACGCCGGCACCGAACACACCGAAGGCGAAGAACGCCGATTCCTTGATGTTAAGGCCCTGCGCCTTGACGAAGTAGCTCGGCAGCCAAGTCACGTAGAGCCACAAGGTCCAGTTATAGCAGAAGTACACCAGCGTGGTCGGCAGCATACCGCGCAGGAGCGCCGACCAAGGGGTCGGCTCCGACGGCCCACCGATCGCCTTGCGCGGTGCCGGCAACTCCGCCAGCTCCTCCGGCGTGCAACCCGGATGGGCGCTCGGCTCATCTCGGAAGTAAAGGCCCCAGACGACGATCCAGGACAAACTCACCGCTGCGAGCGCTATGAAGGTGCCCCGCCAGCCGAGATAGGCCGCCATCAGAACGACCAAGGGCGGCGTTACGGTGTTGGCCAGCCGCGAGCACGAGTGGACGACACCTTGTGCGTAGCCGCGCTCGGCCTGTGGAACCCAGCGTGTCATCGCGGTGGTGGCGGCAGGGAAGGTCGCGCCCTCGCCTACGCCGAGAAGCAGTCGGGCGAGGACAAGTGTGACCAGGCCGCCGACAAACCCGGTCAGGAGCGTTCCAACCGTCCACACAATCCCGCACAGGACCAGGGTCCGACGCGCGCCAAGGCGATCGGCGGTCATTCCGCCTAGAATCTGGAACAGCGCGTAGGTGTAGCCGAACGAGGACAGGGCAAAGCCCAGCTCGACGTTGTTCAGGTGAAGGTCGGTCGCCATCAGCGGCGCCAACGTCGATAGGTTCACCCGATCGACGTACGTGATGAAGTAGACGAGGCAGAGCAGCGCGAATACACGCCCGCGCGTCGTCGTAAACGTACGGCGTAGGGCGTGCGTGACGCCGCCGGATCCTAGGCTCATCGGCTGTTCCTCCCGTGGACGCGGTTGTCTCCGCACCCATCGCATGTCGCTGCTTGACTCGGCTCAGACTGCGCGCCGGAGCTGGGCTCCGCAAGATGCATTTTGCACGCAAAATGCAATTTTATGCGCGATGTTCGGAATTCCGTTGCACGCGCCGGAAATCGTCTTATGCATGCAGAATGCAAAAAGCGACGCCTGAGATGCGCCGCGGGAGGAGAGCTTCAGATGGATAAGATCGGCCGTCCCGACGATCGCTCGGCTCAGGCGTCAGAGGATGAGGTTGCTACGGCGCCCGCCCGTCCGCTGCCACTTGCGGGGCTGCGGGTTCTCGACGTCACGCAGGTCATGGCGGGTCCATTCTGCAGCATGCTGCTCGCGGATCTCGGCGCCGACGTCATCAAGGTCGAGCCGCCGGGCACGGGAGACCAAACCCGTGGTGCCATGGGATTCAAGATGAAGGGGCCCGACAGCATGGGTTTCCTCAATATGAACCGGAACAAGCGTAGCATCGCACTCAACCTGAAGAGCGAGGCTGGCCGTGCACTGTTCATGAAGCTCGTGACCACCGCCGATATTTTGGTCGAGAATTACCGGCCGGGTGTGATGAAGAAGCTCGGGCTCGGTTACGAGGTGCTGCGCGAGCACAACCCGCGTCTAATCTATGCTAGCATCTCGGGTTTCGGTCAGTCTGGTCCCTGGGCGATGCGGCCTGGCTACGATCTAATGGCACAGGCGATGTCGGGGGTGATGAGCGTGACCGGCCATCCCGGCGGGCCGCCCGTCAAGGCTGGCGTGCCGGTTGCCGACATCGGCTGCGCGCTGTTCTGCGTCTACGGAATCCTGAGCGCGTATATTGGCCGGCAGACGACCGGCGAGGGCCAGTACATCGACGCTTCGCTGTTCGACTCCGCCCTGGCGTTCTCGATCTGGGACATCTCGGAGTATTGGGGCACCGGTCGCATCCCGAAACCACTCGGGACTGCGAACTTGATGAGCGCGCCCTATCAGGCGGTGCGCGCCTCAGACGGCTATTTCGTCATGGGCGCGACCAACCAAAAGCTCTGGCGGCTTCTCTGCGAAGTCCTGGCGCGAGCTGACCTCGTCGACGATCCACGCTTTGCAGACATCCCGGCGCGACTCGCCAACCGCGACGTGCTGATCGAGGAATTGGAGAAGAGCTTCGCCGAACGGACCGCCGAGGAGTGGGTGACCCACCTGCTCGCGGTCGGCATCCCGGCGGGGCGCATGAACAGCTATCCGGAAGCGTTCGAGAGCGAGCACGGCCGCCATCGTGAGATGCGGATTGAGGTTCCGCATCCCAACGAGGGCAGCGTGCCCAACATCGGCTTCCCTGTGAAGTTCTCAGGGACGCCGCCGCGCACCCGGATGCATGCCCCGCTACTTGGCGAGCATACCGAGAGCCTGCTCCGGGAGCTCGGCCTTGACGACGACGATACCGAGGCGCTGCGCGCGGGCGGCGCGTTCGCACCGTGAGTGCGACCGAGCGGGAGGGCGCGGTCCGCTATCGCGCCGAGGATGGCATCGCCCATCTGACATTCGACCGGCCCGCCGCCCGCAACGCGATGACGTGGCGGATGTACGAGGAGCTGGCCGACGGCCTCGCCCAGATCGAGGCTGACCCGTCGATCCGCGTCGCGGCCCTGCGCGGGGCTGGCGGCAAAGCCTTCGTTGCCGGCACCGACATCGAGCAGTTCGTGGGGTTCACCGGGGAGGACGGGGTGGCCTACGAGGCACGGATCGATGCCTATGTCGCTGGGCTGGAACGCGTGCGCGTCCCGACAGTCGCTGTCATCGAGGGGCTGGCAGTCGGCGGCGGACTCGCGATCGCCAATGCCTGCGACCTGCGCGTGGCCACACCGGGCGCGCGGTTCGGCGTTCCGATCGCCCGCACCCTCGGCAATTGTCTGTCGCCCGCGAACTTGCGTCGTTTGACGGCGACGCTGGGCCTGAGCACCGTCAAACGAATGCTTCTGCTCGCCGACATGCCGACGGCCGAGAGCCTGGAGCCGCTTGGCTACCTCGCCGCGATCGCCAGCCCCGAGACGCTGGACGCCACGGTCGCGCAGCTCTGCCAGCGTCTGATCAGCCACGCGCCGGTGACCATGCGCGTGACCCGGGAGATGCTGGCCGCGCTCGCCCTCGATCCCGACGCCGACGGTAGCGACGGCATTCGAGCTTGCTACGGCAGCCAGGATTTCGCCCAGGGTGTTCGGGCATTCCTCGACAAAAAACCCGCGGCCTGGTCGGGCGCCTGACGTCGCGGCCCTGATCCGACAATCAGCACGGCTCATTCGCGACAGCACTGGAAGAGGACACGTCATGACCCTTCCCCAGGGACGGCATTTTCTCAACATCCCCGGCCCGAGCCCGGTGCCCGAGCGTGTTCTCCAGGCGATGGACCGGCAGGTGATCGATCACCGGGGGCCGGAATTCGGCCGGCTCGGTCGGGAGGTGCTCGAAGGGTGCCGGGCGATCTTCCAGACCGAGGGGCCCGTCGTGATCTTTCCCGGCTCCGGCACGGGGGCGTGGGAGGCGACGATCGTCAACACGCTCTCGCCGGGCAACCGGGTGTTGATGTTCGAGACCGGGCATTTCGCCACGCTATGGAGCAAGATGGCCGCCCGATGGGGCATCACAGTTGAGTTCGTACCGGGCGACTGGCGCCACGGCGTGGATCCGGCCATCGTGGAGGCCAGGCTCGCCGAGGACAGGGCGCACGCGATCAAGGCGGTGATGGTCGTCCACAACGAGACCTCGACGGGCGTGACGAGCCGCATCGCCCAGGTCCGGCACGCGATCGACGCCGCGCATCACCCAGCGCTTCTGCTCGTCGACTCCATCTCGGGTCTGGGCTCGGCCGACCTGCGCCACGACGAGTGGGGCATCGACGTGACCGTCGCCTGCTCCCAGAAGGGCCTGATGCTGCCCCCGGGCCTTGGGTTTACGGCGATCTCGCAGAAGGCCCGCGCGGCTTCGAAGACCAACACCCTGCCGCGCTCGTACTGGGATTGGGAGGAGATGCTCAAGCCGAACGAGGGCGGCTATTTCCCCTATACGCCCGCGACCAACCTCCTGTACGGGCTGCGGGAGGCAATCGCCATAATGCGCGAAGAAGGCCTGCCGGCAGTCTTCGCCCGGCACGAACGGCTGGCCAAGGCAACGCGGGCCGCGGTCCAGGGATGGGGGCTCGAGGTCCTGTGCGAGGAGCCGAGCGAGTACTCGCCCGTCCTCACCGCCGTGGTCATGCCGGACGGCCATGACGCCGACGGGTTCCGGCAGCTCGCCCTCGACCGGTTCAACATCTCCCTCGGCGCCGGACTGTCCAAGCTGTCCGGCAAGGTGTTCCGCATCGGCCACCTCGGCGAGTGTAACGACCTGATGCTGATGGGGGCGCTCTCCGGCGTAGAGATGGCGCTCGGCGCGGCCGGCGTGCCCCATCAACGGGGCGGCGCGACCGCGGCCATGTCGGTCCTCAACGCCGCTTCGTGAAGAACGCTCGCCCCGACTGGCGTCCCGGCGCGTCAAACCTCGCTGTTTGCTTCGACGGCGATGCATCCAGAAGCGGCCGCGCCGTTTTCGGCCAGTTCCAGTCCCGCAACTCAGCGCGTCTGGATGGCTGGGTTGGGTGGGTTTCGGCTGGTCCGCTTCCGCTTGTAGATGAGGCGGAAGCGGACGTTCGAATTTTCAGTCAATTGACGGCGCAATAGGGAAGCTCAGGCTGCTCGCACGGTTGTGAGGAAGCGGGCGACCTCGGCGCCGAGGTGCTCGGATTGCCGCGACAGCTCCGAGGCCGCCGACAGGACCTGCCCGGCCGCCGCGCCCGTCTCCTCCGAGGCCTGCGCCACGCCGGCGATGTTGCCCGTCACCTCGTTCGTCCCCGCCGAAGCCTGCGCCACGTTGCGGACGATCTCCTGGGTCGCCGCGCCCTGCTCCTCGACAGCCGCGGCGATCGAGGTTGCGACGCCGCTAATCTCGCGGATCCGCCCGGTGATCCCGCCGATCGACGTGACCGCCTGCCCGGTCGAGGCCTGGATCTGCGCGATCTGCCCCGAGATCTCCTGCGTGGCCTTGGCGGTCTGCTCCGCCAGTGCCTTCACCTCGGAGGCAACGACCGCGAAGCCCCGCCCCGCCGCGCCGGCCCGGGCCGCCTCGATGGTGGCGTTAAGGGCGAGGAGATTGGTCTGCCCAGCGATACTCGAGATCAGCCCGACGACGTCGCCGATGCGGGTGACGGCGGCGCTGAGTTCCTGCACGCGGAGGCCGGTCTGATCGGCCTCGCTCACCGCGAGGTGCGCGAGGCTGGCCGAGCCCTGCACCTGCCGGCCGATCTCCTGCACCGACGAGCCGAGCTCCTCGGCCGCGGCCGCGACCGTGCTGACGTTGGAGGCGGCTTCCTCGGCCGCCGCCGCAACGGTCGTCGACTGGCTCGCGGTCTCGGTGGCCGTGGCAGTCATCGCCTGAGCGGTAGCCTGCAGCTCGGTGGCCGAGGACGAGACCATGCCGATGATGCCGCCGACCGCGGCTTCGAAGCCGTCGGCCATCTGTCGCATGCCGATCCGGCGCTGCTCCTCGGCGGCCAGGCGCGCCTGCGCGGTCTCCTCCTCAAGACGGCGGGTGCGGATCAGGTTGTCCTTGAACACCTGGACAGCCGCCGCCATCGCGCCGATCTCGTCGCGGCGCGCGCGGTGGGGCACCTCGCCGCTCGTGTCGCCCGCGGCCAGGACCGTCATCGCGCCCGTCATCGCTTGGATCGGGCGGGACACACGCAGCAACACGAACACAGTCGCGCCGCAGGCCGCCAGCACGCTCAACGCGATGGCGAGGTAAGCCGCCAGGGTCGCGGCATCCGTCGCCGCCATGGCGCTGTTGGCATCCGCACGCGCGCCGCGCTCGTTCAGGGCGACGTCCTTGGCCAGCGTGTCGCGGGCCGCGTTGTAGAGGTCGATATTTGCCGGGTCGGCCATGAGCCGGATACCGTCGGCACCCTGGCCCGCCTCCGCCAGGCGCGCCGCCTCGCGGCCGACGGTCTGGTAGCGCTCCCAGGTGGCGCCGAACGCGTCGTAGAGAGCCCGCTCCTCGGCCGACGAGATCAGCGGCTCGTAGGCCTTCCGGGCGGCGGCGAGCGCCGCGACGGCCTCGTCGATCTGTCGTGCGTTCTCGGCCCGCTTGTCGGGAGTGCCGGACAGGGTCAGCGTGCGCAACTGCTTGATGCGCACCTCAGAGGCGGCAGCGCGGATGTTGGTGATCGCCACGACGGAGGGGAGCCAGTTCGTGGCGACGCCCGTGACGTTGGCCCGGATCCCGGAGAGCGTGAGGGTCGTGAGAACGGCCTGACCGGCGCACAGGAGCGCGAGGAGGCCGAAGGCGGCGAGGAGCGACGCTTTGACTGTCAGGTGAAGGCGCATGATCCGGTCCTGGACGAGGCATCCCGCACGTCCGCGACGGCGCCTGCCGGAGCGCAGACGGTCGGGCAGCCGCACGGGCGCGAAGGGGTGATCCTGGACCGGCTTCCCGCCCTCACAGGCCGCCTCCAAGCAGACGACATGTCGCCTAAAGAGTCTTAATATTTATATCCAAGTCGACATTAGACGGCCTTGTCTGCTGTCAACTAAAGGTGATTGGCTCTTTCTCTGAGACGCCCTAATCCGACAACCGGATTGTTCTTGCGGCCGTCCCCGACCTCCCCCGTCCCGTGCAAGGGGGCGCCGCGCGCTAGAGTTGTGCGAGGAGGACGAGGGCGCAGGAGGCGCCGATGCAGAGCGCAAGGACGACGTCTACCCAAGACAGAGAAAGGGTCGGCTCAGCGGCGTACATGGGCCAGCAAACGCCGTGAGGCCGAGTAGGTTTCCATGGGGAGCGCCACATCAACGGCGGTGTTGCAAATCGGCATCGTTCATCAATTCGACAGGTGATTGGGATGAGATTGTTGGCGCCGCTGCTGTCATCTTGTGACCGCTGGAGCGCTTAGCTCTTGCGTCTCTCTGGTGCCCGCTATCGGGATCGCGAGACGGCCCTTCGAACGTCTCTTGTGGGTCGGTAGAAGACCGTCCGCTTCTCCGAGCAATCTTCTCCGAAGCGGTCATTCTGCTTACGGCCAAGTCCAGCCCCGCTGGCATGTGCCTCCGAATGACCGGGGTGGGTGGTTTTCTGCCCATCCGCTTCCGGATGACGGATGCATCCAAGCGGACGTCGCCGCGGGGACCGCTCGCGACCCATAGCGAACTGAACCCATGTGATTGTCGGCTTTGACCAAGGGTGCCACAAGACGCGCATCGCTGGCACGATGCACAGGGCGCCAGTGGCCGGAAGATGCGTGTGCTCCCGCCCCGAACTGCGGAGAGCGGCATGCCGCGCTACTTCTTCGACATCCACAATGGGCTATTGCTCTCCCGCGATGCGATAGGATCGGAATGCAATGGCCGCGAGGGCATTCGCTTCGAGGCAATGCGCGCACTGCCCTCGATCGCCCGTGACGAAATCCCAAAGGACGGCGATCGGCAAGCCTTCTCAGTCCTCGTCCGAGACGAGGACGACATCACCGTCTACTCGGCTACGCTGACATTCGCAGGCTTATATATCGGCGATGTTCCGATACCGGAGCGCGAAGAGCCACAGACCTAAAAGCGTCTGCAACCTGCCCCGAGCCGAAGGTTGCCGGACGACCGACTGACGGCTGCTTTTGGGAAGCGCCGACAGTGCTCTCGGCGGCTGGGTAGGGTCGCCAACGGAACGTCTGCATATGCCCGCTCTACGAAGCTTCGGTTCGGGTCTCTTCTCGCCTCGTCGGCACGGGCCGGCGAGGAGATAGACGATGGGACACTCAGCACACGATCCGGCCACGAAAGGGCGGCCAGCCTGGAACGCTGGCCGCAAGCTCGGCGCCAAGCGCGCCCTCAAACCTCAGCAGGTCTGGGCCATCCGGTTCTGGCTCGACCGCGAACGGCGCACGCGCGACCGCGCAATGTTCGACCTAGCGATCGACAGCAAGCTGCGCGGCTGCGACATCGTCAAACTCAGGATCGGCGACCTGGTCAGCGGCGGTCGCGTCCGTAGCCGGGCGATCGTCATCCAGCGCAAGACCGGTCGGCCGGTGCAGTTCGAGCTGCTCGAACCCGCCCGTGCCAGCATCCTGGCATGGCTGGAGGCCAGGGGCGGAACACTCGACGACTTTGCCTTCCCCAGCAGGCTCGACGGCGTGACGCACATCAGCACTCGTCAGTATGCGCGCTTAGTCGATGAGTGGGTCACCGGCATCGGGCTGCGTAGCGAGGACTACGGGACCCATTCCTTGCGTCGTACGAAGGCGTCGCTGATCTACAAACGGACCGGCAATCTGCGAGCGGTGCAGATCCTGCTCGGCCATACCAAGATCGAGAGCACGGTTAGGTACCTCGGTGTGGACGTCGAGGATGCTCTGACCCTAGCCGAAGGGACAGAGATTTGAGCGTTCGGCCCCTCGACGTCAGTGTCGAGGGGCTTCAAGACCAGCCCAGCAGCAATGCGCCCATTGCTGCCGAACAGTAGTCCGTGATCGCGTCCCAAGAGTGGACGTTACTCAACAATGAGCCGACACGCGCAACAGACGCATCTGCGAGCGTTATCAGAGCGCTTTAGGCCGTTGGCAGTGTTTGGACCAAAGGGGCGGCTTTGCCTGAACCGAAATGGATCCGCGTCACGCGTTCAAGGGCATTCAGCCAGCACTCGTAGTAGTCCCAACCCGGGTCGTCGCGAGAATGGGATGATTCCCACGCCGTGATCTCCGCGATCAATGCCTGCCGGAAGTCCTCCCACTCGAAGTGGCCGTCCCGGGCAAGGGCCACCGCCAAACCGAACGCCTGCCGCTCCCAGGGCTGATGGAAGCAGAGGCTGCCGTTGGCACGGGGCGGCGTGTCAGGCTGCCCCATCATGCTGGCGGCAGCGAAGTGCTCGAAGCTTGTTTGCACGACGGATGCCCTCAAGCCGCCTTAGGCAGGGCGACTGCCACGCCCATCATCGCCTCGGGCGTGACCAGCTTCGCGAGGTCGTCCTCGTTCATGCCCTGGGTGCCATCCGGCCGCTCCGGAACGACGAACCAGCGGATCTGCGCCGAGCTGTCCCAGGTGCGGATCTCCTTCGCAGGGTCGACGTCCAGGCCGAACTCCTTGAGCACCGCCCGCGGCTCCCTGGCCGCGCGGGCCCGGAAGGACGGGTCCTTGTACCAGTAGGGCGGCAGCCCCAGCACCGGCCAGGGATAGCAGGAGCACAGCGTGCAGATGATGAGGTTATGGACCTGTGGCGTGTTTGCGACGGCGCGCATGTGCTCGCCTTCCGCGCCCGCTGCCCCCGTGGGCAGGCCGAGTTGCGCGACGGCCGCCATCGTGTCGGTCACGAGCAGCGCCTTGAAAGCGTCGTCGGTCCAGGCCCGCGCGATGAGCTTGGCGCCGTTGAACGGCCCCATCTCGGTGGCGAAGGTCTGCATGACCTTGTCGACGGTCTGATCGGTGATCACGCCCTTCTCAATAAGCAGGGCCTCGAGCGCCCGCACGCGCGCCGCGTTGCGCGCCTCACGGTGTTGGGGATAGGCGAAGCGGTCGGTCATCGGGTCTCCCACCTTTACGCGGCGGCCCGGTCTTGGACCGGGCGTACGTAGGCGTCGAACAGATCGGCGTAGATGTAGAAGCCGGGCTCGGCGTTGCCGGGCCAGAGGTGCTGGGGGTCGAACTTCACGCAGTAGACTGGCATGGCTGGGCCGATGCCGTCGGGCCCGGTCGAGCACAGGTAGCTGAATGCGTCGTCGTAGACGGTCTCGACGACCCCGACCTTGTTGCGCAGGTAGCCCGGCAGGCGGGTGTGCTCGACTGTCGGCGGGTCGGCGACCCGAACCGTGTCGCCTAAGGTGAAGCGAGGCTTGTCCGCCCACTGGTGCCAGGGCGAATCGCCGTCCATCAGGTACTTGTGGATGCGGTCATCGATCTCCGGCGTACCGCCCGACGGCAGCGGCTTGGCCGGGTCGGCGAGGTACTCGTCCGCGCGCGCGTCGAGCTCGGCCTGCGTGATGTACCCGTTGGTGACGCAATAGCCCGAGATGCCGCCCAGCCATTTCTCGTAGTAGCGATACTTGAAGTAGTCGAAGGGGTTCATGGCCTCGGCGCCCTTGCGCAGGTCGGCCCAGGTCCAGACAGTGCGGAAGGTGCTCGATGTCTGCGGCAGGTTGAGATGCGGGCTGAGCGCCATCATGGCGGTATGAATGCCGAAGATGCGCTCCTCCCAAGGCTCCACGAAGACGCGCAGCTCGGGCTGAACGGGGTCGAGGCCTTCGAGGCCGCCAAGGGTGTGCTGGAGCTTCATGGGGCCTCCGTTCAGCTTCGTGAGCTCGCTCAGGCCGCCTGCGCCGCACGGCACTGCGCAAGGCCGGCCGCGATCTCCTGGGCATCGAGGTTGCGGCCGATGAATACGATTTCCCCGCGCCGTGGCTCGCCGGGCCGCCAGGGTTTGCCGGGCCGGCCGTCGAGGGTCATGTGCACGCCGTGGAAGACGTAGCGCCGCGCCTCGCCGACGAGGGCGACGATGCCCTTGATGCGCAGGATGTCGGCGCCCTTCGTTTGCACGAAGCGGTTCAGCCACCCGAAGAACGCCGTTGCATCGAGATCGCCCTCGGGGCGGAGCGAGATGCTCGCGATGGCGTCGTCGTGCGCGTGCTCCATGTCCGACAGGAGGTCAGGCTCGATGGCCAGCGCGTTCTTCAGGTCGAATGCGCCGATGCCGAGCACCTCCGCGGCTGAGACCGACCCGTCCCGCATGCGCCGGATGCGGGCGAGCGGATTGATGCAGCGAAGCTCGGTCTCGCAAGCCTTCAGAGCAGCCTCATCGACGAGGTCGGTCTTGTTGAGGAGAAGGAGGTCGGCGAAGGCGATCTGCTCACGTGCGACGTTCTCCCCGCCTGCGGCCTCGGCCTCCTTGCCCATCGACAGCCAGAGCGGGTTGTGGCGGGCATCAACCACAGTCAAGAGCGCGTCGAGTTCGGTTCGGGCCCGGAGATTCTCGTCGAGCATGAAGCTCTGAATGACGGGGGCCGGGTCGGCGAGGCCCGTGGTCTCGATCAGGATGCGTCGCACCTGCTGCGGCCGCGCGAGCAAGCGCCCGATTGTGGTGACGAGGTCGGCGCGGACCGTGCAGCAGATGCAGCCGTTGTTGATCTCAATCACGTCCTCGTCGACGCCTACGACGAGGTGGCCGTCGATGCCGACCTCGCCGAACTCGTTGACGATCACGGCCGTCCCCTCGGCCTCGCCCTGTGCGAGCAATTGGTTGAGGAGGGTGGTCTTTCCTGATCCCAGGAAGCCCGTGAGCACCGTGACAGGCACCTTTACCGCCGTCGCCGCCATGCGTCACCTCGACCTTGTTCCGCTTCGGTGCCGCGAAGATTAGGCGGTCGCTCGTGCCGGCGTACAGTTCGGCGTCACGACAGATCCTGCCAGATCAAACGCAGTTTCGGACACGCCCGAATGGGATGGCACCGGGGAACCAATGCCGCGATCCCTGCAGGCAGCGTGCCATGCGGCCAGCCGGCCGGTCCGAGCGACCGGCCGGCGACGCTCAATCGTGCCCGCCGCAGCCGCAGCCCGGGGCATGCGTCCCGCCCGGCCAGCGGGACGCGCGGATCACGCTACAGAAGTTGCCCTTGCGGAAGCCGGGCTCCTTATCGGCGATCACGTCGGCCTTCACGTTGCCGAAGGTGGTGTCCGGCTTGTGCTTGATGCCGTCGTAGAAGGCCTGGATGATGTCTTCCTTGAAGTCCGGCGTGCGGGGGAAGGCCGAGACCACCGCCTCGCGCTCCGCGTCGGAATACTGCGCGTAGGTCAGGCCCAGCACGTCCATCTCGACGCCGGCCGTGACCAGGGCGACCACCGGATGCATGTGGACCGGGATGCCCGGCGTGGTGTGGAGCGCGATGGCTGTCCAGACGGTGTAAACGTCCGCCTCCGGCACGCCGTGCGCCTTCAGGAACTCGCGGGCCGCGTTGGCGCCGTCCACCTCGAAGCGCTCCGCCGTGCTGCTGTGGTCCGGCGTCAGGCCGAGATCGTGAAACATGGCGCCCGCGTAGAGCAGCTCGCGGTCGAAGGTCAGGCCGCGATGGACGCCGGCGAGGGCGCCGAACTGATAGACCCGGCTCGAATGGTTGAAGAGCAGCTCGGTCTCGGTGTCGCGGACGAACTCGGTGATCGCCAGGGCGAGCTTGCTCTCGGGGATGGCGGCTTGGGACGGAATGCTCATGGACGAGGCTCTTTTGCGTTGCATGTCCTGTTGAGCTAGGAGGAACCTATCTTGGCATCAATCGTCGTGATGCGATGATTCCTGCCAACGTTCCTACACCCTCGGACACCGGATCCTCATGCCATCCCGGTCAGTCGCCCTTCTCGCCTTGCCCGACGTCCAACTCCTCGACGTGGCAGGACCCCTCGACGTCTTCGCCGAGGCGAATGCCCAGTGCGGTCGGGAAATCTACAGCCTCGCCCTCGTTGGGACCGCATCGGGCCCGATCACGACCTCGTCGGGACGGCGGTTGCTCCCGGACCTCATCGCTCCCGCCGATGCGGGCCCGGGCTTTGACACGCTCCTGGTCGCTGGCGCGCCGCGGATGCACGAGGCGGCGCTTGGGGCCGAGCTTCTCGCGTGGCTCGGCGCTGCGGCGACCCGCTGTCGTCGCTACGGCTCCGTCTGCAGCGGGGCCTTCCTGCTCGGGCAGGCCGGTCTTCTGGATGGTCGCCGCGTGACGACGCACTGGGCTGTGGCGGAGGTGCTGGCCGAGCGCTTCCCTGAAGCGCAGATCGAGGCAGATGCGATCTGCCTGTTTGACGGGCCGCTTCGGACCGCCGCTGGGGTCACGGCGGGGCTCGACCTCGCGCTGGCACTCGTGGAGGAGGACCTCGGGGCTGAGGTCGCCCGGCGGGTGGCGGCTCAGCTCGTCATGTTCTTCAAACGCGGCGGCGGCCAAATGCAGTTCAGCCGGCGCGGCGTCAGCGCACCTTCTGGGCGCTCGGCGCTACAGGAGGTCCAGCGCTGGGTAGCCGCGCACCCGGCCGAGGATCATGGCGTCGACAGGCTGGCCGCCCGGACCGGCATGAGCCCTCGCCACTTCGCGCGGATATTCCGGGCCGAGACCGGCCTGACCCCTGCCGCCTACGTCGAGACCGTCCGGATCGAGGCTGCCCGCCGCCTCCTGGAGGCGGGCGAGGTCGCCCTCAAGCAGATCGCTGGCGCCTGCGGGTTCCGGGACGCCGACACGCTGCGGCGCGCCTTTGTCCGGCGGGTCGGCACCACGCCCGCCGAGTACCGGCGCCTGCATGCCCCGGGTGACACTCGACCATGACGGGCACAGGAGCTCGTTTGTGGCGCGCCGCTTGGGAAGCCGCATGATTGTTCGGCCGCGACGCGCGGTCTGGCGGCGGGGCTCGGCTTCACCAGATCGGACGCCGTGACCGTGATGGCCGTCAAGGGAGAGGTCACGGCCAAGGCCCTGCGGCCGACGGTGACGTTTCTCGCCAACGTCATGGGGTGCCCGGGGCGTCCCCTGTCGTCGGCTTCTGCGTGATTTCTTCAGTTCGTCCGGGGCGCCGTCCGAGATAGAGCGTGAGCCATGGTGTGGTCCCGCCAGCTCCCGGCGCTAGCGGGAGCTCGGTCATTCACGGCCGGGACCGGCTGAAACGGCAACATCCGCTTTCCGAGCGCGCTGCTCCGGAGCGGACCGGCGGCTTCCGGCCAGATCTGGTCGACTGCTTCGGACCTGCTGCAGCCAAATGCAATCCTACAGCGCAAGCTGTGATGGCGGTGCAGCGAATTGGAAGCAATTGCATGCGCCTTCCGTCGCGGGCAACCCAAGGAGCAGCTTGGCCTCCCTAATGCACGGAGCACACGCCTGATCTGGCAGCTAATTTGCGTCGTGAACCGGCCGACGGCGGTAATCGTACAATCATATACCGAAGCCATCGCACGTCTGCAGCAATCTACCGATCGCTTGCTCACGTCTCCCGGAGATCGTATGCCTCAATCTTGGTCGCCCATGCTCCATCGGCGCTCGATCCTGAAAGGCATCGCCGGCCTGGCGGTCGGCGCGCCGCTGGCGCCCTCGATCGCGCGCGCCGCGGGCCTCAAGACCGTCCGCTTCAGCGAGGCCGTCCACAACCTGGGCTACATCAACCTCTACGTCGGGATGCACGCCGGCATCTTCGAGAAGAACGGCCTCGCCATGCAGGTGAGTGCCGCCGGAGGCGACACGCAGACCTTCGCGGCTGTGCTGGGGGGCTCGGCAGATTTCGCCATCGGAGATCCCACGATGGTGGTGATCTCGCGCGAGAACGGCGGCCCCGGGATGGTCGTCGGGACCGTCGTTCAGCGGGCCCACTACTTCGCGGTCTCGAAGACGGTCGAGCCCTTCACCGACCCGAAAGGCTTCAAGGGCAAGCGGATCGCCACCTCGCCGGAGCCCAACACCAATTTCAGCGTCACCAAGCGGCTCCTCGAGAGCAACGGCATGAAGCTCGGCGCCGACGCGACGATCGTGCCGGTGAGCCCTGGAACCGAGATCGCTGCCATGCTCGCCGGCGCGGCCGACATCGCGGTCGCCTATCAACCCGGCGTCGCTCAGGCGGTGGCGCAGGGCGCGAAAATCGTCTTCGATTTCTCGAACTACGTCGGGCCCTTCTGCAACACCGGGATCATGGTGCTGCCCGGCACGATTCAGCAGGCCCCCGAGACTGTGCAGGCTCTGGTGACGTCCTTCGAGGAGGCCGGACGCAAAACCTACGGCGATCCGGACTACGCCAAGAAGGTCGCGCGGCTGGAATTCCCGGATCTGCCGGGCGAGGTCGTGGATTCGGCAATCGACGCCGAGCTGAAGTACAAGATCCCGGCATCCAGCGTCGTGACCGAGAAGGACGCCTGGGAGAGCCTTATGGGCATGCAAAAGTATCTTGGAAACATCAAGGGGACGCTCACTTTCGATCAGGTCGTCGACAATGTGTTTGCCGACAAAGCCGCGAAACGCGCCGGTTGACCGGCGCTCCCGTGTCCCAAGGTCCCCTGCCCGCCGCGCCCCACGTCGCACGCCCGCTTGCCGTAGAGCATCTCGCCAAGGCGTATAGGACGGGCGGCCGCCTCCTGCCGGTTGTCGGCGATCTCACCTTCGCCCTCGCCCGCGGAGAGATCGTCGCGATCGTGGGGCCCTCGGGCTGCGGGAAGACCACGCTCCTCAACGCCGTCTGCGGTCTCACGCCGGCGGACTCCGGCCGCATCCTCTGGAACGGTGTGCCCCTCGAGCGCCGCGGTCGCACGCCCAGCGGGATCGGTTACATGCTGCAGAAGGACCTCCTGCTGCCCTGGCGGACGGCCCTCGACAACGTGAAGCTCGGCACCGAACTGCGCGGGATGCCGCGCGGGCAAGCCGATGAGCGGGCGCGCGCGCTCCTCGACCAGCTCGGTCTGCACGGTTTCGCCTGGGCCTATCCCGCGACCCTGTCGGGCGGCATGCGCCAGCGCGTGGCGCTCGCCCGCACCCTGATCAACGATCCGGATGTCCTGCTGTTTGACGAGCCCTTCGCGGCGCTCGACTTCCAGACAAAGCTCCTGATCGAAGCCGACACGGTGCGGCTCGTGCGCGACGGGGCCAAGTCCGCGCTCCTGATCACGCACGACATCGAGGAAGCCGTCTCGATCGCCGACCGCGTACTCGTGCTGAGTGGGCGGCCGACCACCGTCAAGGCCAGTTACGCGATCGACCTCGACTGTGCGCCCGACGACATGATCGGAGCCCGGGAGAGCGCCGGTTTCAGCGATTACGTCCGCCAGATCTGGGCCGATCTCGACATCCCACGCTCCACGCTCGGCCGCGCTGGGCAAGGCATCAGCCGGGCTGCAGCGAGGTCCTGAGATGTCGGATGCCGTGACCGGACCCGCGACCGTTGTCAGGACGAGCCGGGATGACCCGCCCGCACCGCCGCGCGACGGTGCGCGCCTGCGCTCAGGCGTGCTCGTTCTGCTCGTGCAGATCGTGCTCCTCGCGGCTCTGCTGACGGTCTGGGAATGGCAGACGCGCCTGAGCCCGCAATCAGCCTTCCTGTTCGGCTCACCCTCGGCCATCGGCCGGTTCCTCTGGCAGGGCCTCGCCGACGGCACGCTCCTGCGCGATGCCGGCGTGACGGCCCTCGAGACGGGGCTCGGGTTCCTCATCGGCAACGTCGTCGGCACGCTCGCCGGCCTGTCGCTCTGGTACTCGACCTTCGTGTCGCGGGTCGTCCAGCCCTTCATCGTCGCGATCGGCTCGATCCCGATCATCGCGCTCGCGCCGATCATCATCATCTGGTTCGGCACCGGGCTCGCCTCGAAGGTCGCGATGTCGACGCTCTCGGTCGTCGTGGTCGCCCTCGTGACCTCCTACAAGGGCGCGCTCGGCGTCGACCCGGACCAGATCAACCTGCTGCGGACTCTCGGCGCGCGGAAGCCGCAGATCTTCGCCAAGCTCGTCGTGCCGTCGAGCCTCGCCGACATCTTCGCCGGCCTGAAGCTCACCGTCGGCTTCGCGCTGATCGGCGCCATCGTCGGCGAGTTCATGTCCTCGTCCGTGGGCCTGGGCCATGCCATCTTCCAGGCAGGATCCCTCTACGCGATCCCGAAGGTCTTCGCCGCGCTGGTCGGCACGATCGCGCTGGCCCTCGTCCTGACCTTCCTGGTCGGCCGGGCCGAACGGCTGCTCATGCCCTGGCGGTATCATCTTTGACCCGCGCCACCCCTCAAGACCAACGCCATCGCCACCAGGAGCTCCATGTGACGCAGCGCATCAGCAAGCAGGGAACGATCAAGTACGCCCTCTCGGGCGACGAGCCCTTCGTGGCGACGATCGCACCGGGTGAGATCGTCACGGTCGAATGCGTGATCAACATCGGTGACGGCGTCATCAAGGAGCTCGGGCAGAATCTGACCGAAGCCGACGTCACCTTCCCGTTCGTGAACGGGGCGACGGGCCCGATCGAAGTCGCGGGCGCCAAGCCCGGCGACATGCTGAAGGTCGAGATCCTCGACATGGAGCTCGGCCAGCGCGGCTACAGCTCCCTCTGGCCCGGGCACGGCATGTTCCCGGACTGGGTGCGCCGCAAGGAATGGGGCATCCGGACCAAGGTCGTCGACGTGCACGACGGCCATGTCATCTGGAACGACCGGCTCCGGCTGCCGGTGAAGCCGATGGCCGGCGTCATCGGCGTCGCGCCGGTCCACGGCGCGGTCCTCACGGTCGACAACGGCACGCATGGCGGCAACCTCGACGTTCAGGAGGTCACCACCGGCAACACGGTGATGCTGCGGGTGGAGAAGCCCGGCGCGCATTTCTTCATCGGCGATTGTCACGCGCTCCAGGGCGACGGCGAAGCCGTCGGCATGGGAGCGATCGAGATCGGCGCGAACGTCACCCTGCGGGTGAGCCTCGTGCCCGCACCGGCGCGACTCGGCCACCCGCGGATCGAGACGCCCACGCATCTCTGCACGCTCGGCTGCGCCCGCCCGCTCGAGGATGCGATGCGCATCGCCTTCGCCGACATGATCTACTGGCTCGCCGACGAGTGGAACATCCCTGAGCCGGAGGGTTACCTGCTACTTGCGCAGATCGCCGAGGCGCGCTGCACGCAAATGGTCAATCCGAAATACACGTACATCTGCAAGGTGCCGAAGGCGATCCTTGCCGCTTTCGGATAAAATTGGAGCACATTGGCTCCAGCGCCCAGATCTAGCCAGTTGAAGCCTGCCCACTTGCCCGGCTATCTTTCTCAGAAGTAGACTGGCGGCTTGCTGCCAGACTATGCCATGCCCGATGGCAGACGATCGCAAAACCGGCCGTTCAGCTTTGCGCCCATTCCAGTCACTGGACGGCCCTCGTGTGCGTCTCCAAAGCAGAAATCGCTCAAGCCGGCGGCCACGACATTCTTCGGTCGATGCCGCCCGTCACGTCGTCGACGGCCGCCGTGCGATTTTGCCGTCACAACGGTCCGGGGCTGGACAGATCTCCGGCCCCGGTCACACCTCTCAGACGCTCGGATGTTGCCCCCGGACCGGGCTCACCGCTTCCAGCACCGATGCTGCGCGCAGGAGGGTCGTCTCCGCCTGCCAGCTTCCCACCAGTTGCACGTTGATCGGCAGGCCCTCGCGGCTCGTTCCGAACCGCATCGACAACCCCGGCAGGCCGGTCACGTTCAGCGGGACGGTCGCGCCCTGCAGGTAGGTGAGGTCGACCGTCTCACCGTTGACGACGAGTTCCTGGATGCCGTGCTTGTGCGCGGGCACCGGCAGCACCGGGGTCAGGAGCACGTCGAAGTTCCGGAAGTAGGCCGCGTACCCATCCCGCAGCCGCTCCGCCGCCTGCTCGGCCGCGACGTAGTCCTCCACCGACGTGTCGGGGAGCGACAGCATCGTCTTGGCCATCTTGTACATCTGGTCCTCGTGCCCTGCGACCGCCTCTCGGAAGGCGGGCTTCATCTCCATGACGTGGAGCTTGTTGAAGACGTCCAGGGCGAAGTCGCGCTCCAGCGCCGGGATGCGGACCTCCTCGACCTGATGACCCTCGCCCTTCAGGGCTTCGGCGGCCGCCTTCACCGTCGCCGCGACCTGCGTGTCGATGGGGCCGAAGCCCGGCCCGACCATCCAGCCGACGCGCAGCTTCCGGTCGGACGTGACGCCGGCGTCGAACGGGACGGTACTGGTGGCGAAGGCATCCTGGCCGTCCGGGCCGGCGAGCTGCGAGAAGGCGAGCGCAAGGTCGCGGATCGAGCGGGCCATCGGGCCGACGTGCCAGAAGCGGCGGGGCGCCCTCGGCCAGATGCCGGTCATCGGCACGCGCCCGTGGGTGGCCTTCAGCGACACGATGCCGGTCTGGGCGGCCGGGCCGCGCACCGAGATGGCGAGGTCGGTTCCGAGGCCCAGGGGCGACATGCCCGCCGCGATGGCCGCCGACTCGCCGCCGCTGGAGCCGCCGGGCGTGCGGTCGAGGTCCCACGGGTTGTTCGAGCGTCCGGAGAGCAGGTTGTCGCTCTCGATCCAGTAGGAGAACTCCGGCAGGTTGGTCTTGGCGAGCAGGATGCCGCCGGCTTTCTTCATGCGGGCGACGCTGGTGGCGTCGGCGTCGGGAATGCGGCCCTTGAAGATCGGCGAGCCGCGCTGGGTGAGCACGCCGGCGGTGTCGATGGAGTCCTTCACGGTGAACGGCACGCCGTGTAGCGGTCCGAGGTCCTGGCCCGCCATCACCGCGGCCTCGGCCTCCTTCGCGGCGGCGAGCGCCTCCTCCGCGACGGTGACGATGGCGTTGACCTTGGGGTCGACGGCCTCGATGCGGTCGAGGTGCGCCTTCACGACCTCGACGGGCGAGAGTTGCTTGGTGCGGACCAGCGCGGCGAGCCGGGTGGCGTCGGAGAAGATGATGTCCTGGCTCATGGCTGCTTTCCCTGCCTAACGTTCGGTAGGCAGACAGTTAGGGCTGGATTTCCGGGCCGTCAACCCCTAACTAACGGATGGTAGGTTTTTCGATTTCGGCAGGGAGACAGGGGTGAGCACGAACGCGAAGGAGACGATCCTGGCCGCCGCGCGGAAGACCGCGCAGGCGCACGGCTACGGCGGATTGAGCTACCGCGACCTCGCCGCCGAGGTCGGGATCAAGGCGGCGAGCATCTACCACCACTTCGCCAGCAAGGCGGATCTCGGGGCGGCCGTGGCGCGGCGCTACTGGGAGGACATCGCGGTCGAGCTCGACGCCATGCTGGAGAAGACCGGCGACCCGATGGAATGCCTGCGGCTCTACCCCGGCACCTTCCGCCGCTCGCTGGAGGACGGCAACAGGCTCTGCCTGTGCAGCTTCATGTCGGCCGAGTACGCCAACCTGCCGGAGGCCGTGCAACGGGAGACGCAGGGCTTCGCCGACGTCAACGTCGCCTGGCTCGCCAAGGTGCTGGTCATGGCCGGGGCGGTGAAGCCCGGGGATGCGGAGGCGCGGGCGCGGGCGATCTTCGCCGCGGTGTCAGGCGCGCAGCTCTACGCGCGGAGCCGCTCGGACGTCTCGCAGTTCGACGACCTGATCGAGAACTACCGCACCTCGGGCCTGCTGCCGGCGTAGTGCGATCTGCACACTCGGTTGGGGGCCGGACGGTCCGCATCCGACCCGGCGTAGTCGTTCACGTGCAGCCGCGCCTTCCTTGGAAACGGACGCAAGTTCCACCGCCGCTCCGGCAGCGATGCGGTGGCCCCGGCCGTTCAGCCCTCGTCGGCGTAGCGCTTCCTCAGGGCGGCGAGACCATCCTCGTAGATACCTTGGAAGAGCTTCGTGACCTCCGCGTCGCTGACCCCGACCGGCTGGAATTCGCCGGACCACTCGACGCGCGACCGCTGCCCGTCGCCGTTCTCCCGGACCCGCAAGGTCGAGAGGTAACCCCTTTGCGGGAAGGGGGACTGAAGGATGTGGTAGCTGTAGCTCCGTCCGGCCTCGTCGAAGGCCATCAGCCGCTCGACGATGACGCCGCCGTCAGGGTTCGCCAGGTGCCGGACGCGGCCGCCCTCGTGCAACTCGGACTTGGGGATGTAGGGCAGCCAGTCCGGCAGGGAGCCGAACCCGCCGATGAGCCGCCACACCTCGGAGGCCGGAGCCGGGATCTCGACGCTTGCCGATGCCGTCGCCATGGCCGCCCCCTACTGACCGGACGGGAGGGGCGCGTCGGGCGCCACGACCCCGCTCCGGCGCAGGTCGCGCCAGAAATCCCCGGACACCTCGAAGCCGATGGCGGCGTGGTCCTCAGCGATCCGCTCCGGGCGGCTCGCCCCGGGGATGACCGCGGCCGAGGCGGGATGGGCGAGCGAGAAGTGGAGCGCCGCCGCCTTGATCGGCACGCCGTGCCTGCCGCACAGCGCCTTGATGGTCTCGACCTTGGCGGCGATCTCGGGTGGCACCGAGCCGTACTCGAAGTGCGCGCCGCCCGCGAGCACGCCCGAGCTGTACGGACCGCCGATGACGATCTCGACCTTCCTCTCGACCGCGGCCGGCATCAGGCGCTCAAGCGCCCTCCCGTGGTCGAGGAGCGTGTAGCGGCCTGCGAGCAGGGTGCCGTTCGGGCGCACCTCGTCGAGCGAGAGCAGCAGCTCCACCGGCTCGACGTTGTTCACCCCGAGGCCCCAGGCCTCGATCACGCCCTCGTCGCGCAGTCGGTCGAGGGCGGGAAAGGCCCCGGTGCGCGCCTGCTCGAACAGCCCGATCCACTTGTCGCCGTGGAAATCCCTGGCGATGTCGTGGACCCACACGAAGTCGAGCCGGTCGACGCCCATGCGCTTCAGGCTGTCCTCGATGGACCGCTTGGCGCCGTCGGCCGTGTAGTCGTAGACGACCTTGTTCGGGCGACCGTACTTGAAGATCTCGCCCTTCTCGCCCTGGTCGCGAGCGCCGGTCTCGACCTCGTCGAGGATGATGCGGCCCACCTTGGTGCTGAGGCGGTAGGCGTCGCGCGGGTACTTCGACAGGGCCTTGCCGAGCCTGATCTCCGACAGGCCGCTCCCGTAGAAGGGCGCGGTGTCGAAGTAGCGCGTGCCGGCCTGCCACGCCGCGTCGACCGTGGCTTCCGCCTCGTCGTCGGGGATGTCGCGGAACATGTTGCCGAGTGGTGCGGCGCCGAAGCCGAGCGGGCCGGCGAGCAGGGCGTCCCTGATGGTCATGGCTCCTCCGAGCGTGGGGAAGTCAGCGCGACATCGGGGCCGTCGTCGTCGGGCCGGCAGAAGGGGGTCGTGTCCCTCGCGATAACCCCGACTAGCCCCGCGAAACGGCGTACAGGCCCCGCACGGAGCCGTATCGGCCGTTCTTGCGAACCTGCCGGCCGTTGTTGCGTATGGGGTATCGAGCAACGAAAGGCCGGTCGGTCTCAGCGACGGACCGTGGCCCGGTACTGCCCGGGCGTCAGGCCGGTGCTCTTGCGGAACACCCGCGTGAAGTTGTCCTGGGTGCCGAAGCCCTGCTCGACCGCGATCTCCATCAGCGTGGCCCGACCAAGCGCCAGCGCCTCCCGGGCCGCTCGGACCCGCCGGTCCGTCACGTAGCGATGCGGGGTCAGGCCGGTCGCCTCGCGGAACAGGCGCGCGAAGTGGAAGGGGCTGAGGCAGGCCTCGGCCGCGAGGCGTTCGAGGGGAATGGGGTCGGCGTAATGCGCTTCGATGTAATCGGTCACCCGCTTAAGGCGGCGGTCGTCGAACTTTCGCGGAGCGGTGGACGGCTTCCAGCGGTCCACCGTGTAATTGGCGATCAGGTGGGCCGCCAAAGCGGTCGTCAGACCATCGACGAACAACCGGTCCGTCGGCAACTGCGGCCTGCCGAGCATGCCCTCGAACGCCCGTGCGAAGCTGACGAGGAGCGGGTCGGCCAAGCCGCCGACGAAGGCGAGTTCGACCAGCGAGGCGTCGATGCCGTAGTCCGCCAGGGCACTGTGCTCGATGAGGGCCGGCGGCAGGCACACGTGGAGGCACGAGATGGCCTCCGAGAGTTCCGCCTTCTCCATGAAGCCGACCGGTCCGGTCCAGGCCGTTCCGGCCCCGGCGAGGCACTTCTCGTCCTGACCGTCACCGGTGCGTCGTACGACAGCGCGGCCGCCGAGCATCACGATGAGCTCGTTGCAGGGATAGGCTTGCCTCGGGTGCGATCCGGCGCCGTTGACCCGGCGTTCGACGACCAACCGGGACCGATGGTCGACCCGACCGAGCACCTGGCATGTTCCTCGCCGCTGGTCCCCCATCGTCTCGAACGACATCAAGGCACCTTGGGTAGGAGCGCTCGCGCATCGAAGCCGCGCACGGTCTTCCAGGCCGATCCTGACCCATCGCAAGCCGTTACGGCAAGCGTGCCCGCGATCCTATGGTGACCGTCGCGGTGAGCGCCTCAAGCCGGTAGGCGGAACCATCCTGCCCCGGGGGCCGAAAATTCGCAGAGCGGCTGGAGGGCCTGGGGTTCGCCGTCCGCGAGGCCGTCGCCGAACAGGCAGCCAAGCTCGCGAACACGAGTGACTGGTGGGCCGAGACACCCGCTGTGACGCCGTCCGCCACGGCCCAACTCACGCTGTGGGGCGCCCGCGCGATGTCGCCCGCCGCATACACCCCAACGACGGTCGTCAGCTTGGAGGCATCCGTGCGGATGACCGGACCGAACGGCCCTTCGTCGAGCGCGCAGCCGAGCCGTTCCGCCAGCGGGCTGTTCATGCGCGAACGCGGGGCGAGATAGAGGGCCTCGACGGCCGCCGTGCGCCCGTCGCCGAGCATCAAGCCCGACAGCGTCCCGCCCTCGCCGACGAGGGCCGCAACGGCGGCGGGCTCGATCCCAACGCCACGGCTCGCGAGGCGGGCGCATGTCTCCTCGTCGGGCATGTCCCCGCCGTTCAGGTAGAGCGTCGTCGGCCCCCATTCGGCGATCAGCATGGCCTGATGCGCGGATAGCGGGGACACGGCCAGCACGCCGAGCTTCCGGTCGGCGAACTCGTAGCCGTGGCAGTAGGGGCAATGGAGGACGCTCCTACCCCATCGCTCCGCCAAGCCCGGGATCTCGGGAAGCACGTCCGTTATGCCGTAGGCGAGGACGAGGCGAGCCGCGTCCAGGGTAGCCCCGCTCGCAAGGGTGACGGTGAAGTCCCGTCCCGCGCGGACGTCGACCGCCTCACCCTCCACGATGGTCGCTTGGCGGTACGCCGCGAGTTGGGCGCGGGCCTGCGCGAGCATCGCCCGTGGGTTGCTGCCGTCCTGGCCAAGGAATCCGTGCGAGGCCGCGGCGAAACGATTCCGCGGGCTGCCCGCGTCGACCACGCAGACCGAGCGCCGTCCGCGGGCGATGTAGGTGGCCGCCGCCAAGCCGGCGAAGCTGCCTCCCACGACGATCACGTCAAACGGCATGGGCTTGCTCCAGGGTCAGGGCGCCGCCGCGGGCGTGGAAGTCGGCGCTGAGCGCGGCGAGGGTGACACCGCCGAAGCGGTCCAGCAGCACCCGCTCGGCCTCGCGGAAGCCGTCGTCGAGCGCCGCGTTCACGACCTGCTCGACGAGGCAGCCGGGCGCCTCAGTGCGGTTGCCGATGGCGAACAGGTCGGGCGACCCTAGGGCGACGTGGATGTCGCGGAGGGTGATCTCGTGCAGGTCTCGGGCGATGGTCCAGCCGCCCCCGTGCCCGCGCCCGGACCGGACGAAGCCCGCCTCCCGAAGACCGGCCATGGTCCGGCGCACGACCGCCGGGTTGGTCTGCATGGCCGCGGCGAGCGCCTCGGAGGTGAGCGGTCGCGGCTCCTCCGCCATGTGCAGCAGCACGTGGAGGATGCCGGAAAGGCGGCTATCGCGTTTTATGTAACAAGTGATGTTACATTGCGTGCCGCGCGTCAACCGGAACGGTGCATAGCTTCGTGTCGGGCCGGGCAGACGCATGGTGACGACCGCTCGGGCTCGATGCCGCGTGGAACCGGACCGTCGCGAAAGCACACGGCCCGGTCACCGGCAGTGCCGGCCGGAAACCCGGGGGTGGTCATTCTCTATGCATTCGCGGCCAGTGCCGGGAGGCGGACGCCGCAGGGCGGCCGCCTCCCGGTTGGTGCAGGCAATCAGCCCTGGCGGAGATGCGCCAGCAGGCGCTCGGCCGCCGGTCCGGACGAGGCCGGGTTCTGCCCCGTGATCAGCAGGCCGTCGGCCACCACGTAGGGCTCCCAGTCGCCCGCCTTCGAGAACCGGCCGCCATTCCGCTTGAGCTCGTCCTCGACGAGGAACGGGACCACCGCAGTTAGACCGACCGCCTCTTCCTCGGTGTTGGTAAAGCCGGTGACGAGCTTGCCCTCCACCAGCGGCTTGTCGTCGGGCGACTTGGCATGACGCAGCACGCCGGGGGCGTGGCAGACGAGGGTGACGGGCTTGCCGGCCCCGAGCGTCGTCTCGATCAGCTTGATCGAGGTGGCGTCCTCGGCGAGGTCCCAGAGCGGGCCGTGGCCGCCGGGGTAGAACACCGCGTCGAAGCCCTCGTGGGTGACGCCGTCGAGCCGCGCCGTGTCCGCCAGGACCGCGTTGGCCTCGGCATCCGCCTCGAAGCGTCGGGTCAGGTCGGTCTGGAAGCCCGGCTCGTTGCTCTTCGGGTCGAGCGGCGGCTTGCCACCCTTGGGCGAGGCCAGGATCACCTCGGCGCCGGCGTCCTTGAACACGTAGTAGGGCGCAGCGAGCTCTTCCAGCCAGAAGCCGGTCTTGCGGCCGGTGTCGCCGAGTTGGTCGTGAGAGGTCAGCACCATCAGGATCTTCATCGTCGTTCTCCGGTGGGGGTCGGGGTTGTCGTTCGAAGGGTTCGGGGGCGTCAGTTGTGCCGAGCCGCGATCCTCTCGGAGGGACGCTCGACGCTCGCTTCGCGCGCCTGGGTGTCCTCGGCCCTGACTTGCGTGGCGTCCGCGGGGCGGACCATCCCCGGGCCGGTCATGCGGACGGCACCGATGATCTCCAGGGTAATGCGCTCCTCGGCGGAGGCGGCGGTACCACCGAACAGGGCGGCCCCGAGCTCGGCGAGTAGCAGGTACGGGGCGACGGGGTGTGCGGTTCGCGGGGTCATGGTCTGCTCCATCGTCACAGTTGAGTAGACTGGTCGTCTACAGGTTCCGCACGAGCAGGTCAGGCTTCGCCTTGGGCTCGCCCGGTCAGGCTCGTTGCGGGTTCAGGATGTGCCGCGTCGTCGTCATCGCGGCATCGAACGGTGCGTCGGTGCGCTCGATTTTCGCCATTAGGCTGGCACCGAGCCACAGGTGGTAGAGGGTCTCGGCCGTGGCACGCGGCTCACCCTCGACGGTCAGCGAACCCTCGGCGACGCCCGCCTTGATGGCGCCGGCCACGCGGTCGATGATCCCGGCCGTGCCGGCCTTCAGGGCCAGCCGCATCGGCTCGGACAGGTCAGAGACCTCGGCCGCCAGCTTCACCGCGAGGCACTTGCGCTGGTAGTCGATGCTCCCCTGCGTCGCCTGCCATTTGCGCCAGTAGTTCATCAGGCGCTCGGAGTGGCTGAAGCCGGGCTCGGCGAGAGTGGCGTCGATGTCGGCGAGGTAGTCCTCGAAGTAATCGGCCAGGAGCGCCTCGCCGAAGGCCTCCTTCGAGCCGAAGTAGTGGTAGAACGAACCCTTCGGGACCCCGGCCGCGGCCAGGATCTCGTTGAGGCCGACGCCCGAGAACCCCTTGGCGCCCATGATGCGATGGGCGGTGTCGAGGATGCCTTGCCGAGTGTCGGTGTTGCCGCTGACATGTGCCATGGCCCGAATATGTACCTGATTAGACCGGTCGTCTAGTGGCTCGCAACGATTTTCGAGAAAATTACCTCTGCCCCACAGAAACCCCGCTGGCTCCCGCACCAGAATGGCCACCATGACAATGGGCCACGACATGCTGACGTCATGGCCGCCGCTTTTGGGGCGGCTTTAACCCCCCGAGCGGACATTCACATGGGCGGGGCGGAAGGTCTGCAACGGGTCAACTGCTGTGATGGGCCGTTGCCCGGAAGCGGACGTTCTGCAATGCGCCCGATTCAGCCGCTCAGCCGACTCCAGGGGCTTCTCCGAAGCGGACGTTGCAACAGCTCAGTTTATGGGTCTGAGTGGCGCCAGCAGCGAGTTCATGCTTTAGAGTTGCATCGAGTTCACTCCCGAAGGAAGAGTGGACCTTGCCAGACGCGAGGTCATCTCTGGGGCATGATACACCCCGGTGAAGTAATCCGCCCCATGGTATGGCTTTAGGGCCACTGTGATTGATCCGGCTTATAATTGACCTCTATTCCAGTTCTCCGGCCGTCGCGACCGGTCGAGCGGATCTGGCGGCAGGCAGAGGGCTGCATCAGGATAGGGCGATAGGGCCTCGAGTGCTCAGCCGATATGCTACAGCTTCTTCGCGACGGCTGCAGTGAGCTCATCCCGAATTTGCTGAGCGCGTACCGGAAGCGCTGCGGGCGCAGAGGCGATCTGCAGCGGGACGTGAATCAGGTTGGGTTGACGTTGGCCTGAGATCTCGGGAGGGGGGGGTACGGGGCGGGCGAAAGAGGGCACTCCGTGCGGAGCGTTAACGTGTGCCGCGGGGCTGCGTGCCATCTTGGACGCTCGCCGTTGCCTGAGGCCGGGTTAGAGATATCGGAAAGAAGACGCAAACCAAAGCGACGAATGCCCCTCTAACATAATTCCACCACAAGGGACATGCGCCGAAGTTACTATGTCAGTGCGCAAGACCCACCCGTGCATGGATGATGAATTCAACCTTCATATCCGGATTGGTCAACTCGGCTATGACGCACGCACGCGACGGCGGGATGATATCGCTGACCCATTCGTCCCAAATCTCATTGAACGTGGAGAGATAGTTCCTGTCGGACAAAATGACCATCACGAACAACAAGTCGGACTTAGTCGATCCGGCTTCAGCAAGGCGCTCCTCAACGCGCGCCAGGATCTGGCGAGCTTGGGGAATTATGGTTGCCGAGACGTCGAAGGGCCGATCTGGCGTCGCGGCGAAATAGGCGACACCATTGTAGATCGATAGCTTGCTATATCGCTTCTCGACGAGTTTACGCTGTATGTTCAAGGGATGCTCCTATCTGAATCGTTGGTGGCTGAAGAGGGCGTGCTCATCCCTGCGCCTGCCATGCAGGATGTCGTCGACGAGGCGCGCCGTGCCGGGGGCGCCGCTCATGCCGTAGTGGCTATGGCCGAAGGCCATCACGACGTCGCCCTCGGGTGTGACGGGGCCGATGATCGGTAGGCTGTCGGGTAGCGACGGCCGAATGCCGGACCAAAGCAGCGGCTCGTCATGCGTGATGCCGGGGAAGAGGTCGGCCGCGTGGCGCACCAGCCTCTGGGCACGCCGCATGTCTGGCGGTGTGTCGAGCCCGGAAAATTCGACTGTGCCGGCTACCCGCAAGCCCTGGCGCATCGGGGTAATCGAGAAGCCGCGATCCCGGAAGCCGATCGCATGCGCGAGCTGGACGTTGTGGTTGGGAAGCGTGGCATGGTAACCGCGCTCGGCCTCCAGCGGGACTCGCACTCCGAGCGGTGCCAGCAACCTACCGGACCAAATTCCAGCGGCCACCACGACCCTTCGGCATTCGACTGGGTGAAGGTTGGTGGCGAGTGAGATCCGCCCTGCTGCCCCGCGTTTGATGCGCTCGACAGAGCGCTGGAGGATCCGTCCCCCAAGCCGTCCAAGTTCCTGCGCGAGGTGCGCGGCGAGTTCGGCCGGATCGAGTGTGAAGCCGCCCGCCCGCAGCAGCAGGCCATGCCTGATCGCCGATGTAACGCCGGGGACCAATTCACGCAGCCTCTCGCCCGAGAGGGTCTCTGCATCGATACCGTAACGCCCGCGGATCTCGGCGCCGAGCGCGGAGCCCGCAGTAGTGCCTGGACCTGACCAGAGTTGCAGGTTGCCCTGAAAGCGGAGGTTGCGAGACATGAATTCCGCGCCGAGCAGATGTTCCCAGTCCGCGACGCAATCGCGGTGGAGATAGTGCAGGGCGGCAGCGATGGCGCGCACCCGTTGCGGGCGGCCGGCCATGATGTAGCGCACCAGCCACGGCACAGTGCGCGGGAAATGGCGTGGAGCGACAAACAGTGGGCCTAGTGGATCGCTCATCCAGCCCGGCACCTTCCGCAAGACTCCAGGCCCTGACATCGGCATCACCGTCGCTGGACTGATGATGCCTGCATTGCCGAACGAGGCGCGACCGCCGGGAGGCAGCGGATCGAGAACAATGACTGAGAGCCCGGCGCGTGCCAATCGGACAGCGATGGCCAAGCCCACAACGCCTGCACCGATGACTACAATTTCGTCATGATTTTCCATCGCTCTACCTAAAGTAACTCTCGTGAAATTTCTTCTCGAAATATTCCGCGATCAAGGTGAGTGGCACGATGGTAATGACGTACAATACAGCCACCACTGTTAGAAGTTCGAGCGGCCTGAAGGTTCTCACGCTGATTTGCTGTCCGACGTATAATAGTTCAGGAACAGCGACGTATCCGGCGAGCGTAGTATTCTTCAGAACCAGGATGCACTGGCTTACCAAGGGAGGGAATATGCGTTGCAAGGCCAGTGGTGCGACGATCCTTCGAAAGGTCTGACCGCGGGTCATGCCCACCGACTGCGCGGCCTCTATGTGACCACGGTCGATCGACCGGATGCCGCTACGGAAAATCTCGGCGAAGAAGGCGGAACTGTAGATCGATAGGGCAATGACGACGGTAGTATACCCGTTCGGCCTCCACCCTGTGACGATAGGTAAGCAGTAGTACATCCAAACCAGGAGGACTAGCACTGGCACTGCCCGGACAATGGAGATTATCATTGATATGGCGGGATGGACAAACGGCATCCTGCTCATACGCAGCAGCGTAAGAAAGAGGCCAAGAATCATGCTGGCGATGATCGTGACGATGGCGAGAGCAACCGTGTGGAGTAGCCCGTTCAGTAGGACCGCTTGATAATCCCAGACGACAGAAAAATTCCATTCGTAATCCATCGGTTCAGCCCATGTCTGTGCCGTCAGGTCGAAAATCAGCCGCTGTAATTTCGGACAAAATTCTGTGTCCGGGTCTTGGCTGTCGGTCCGAAGATGTGTGACGGCTCTCCGATATCGGCGATTGTGCCCTGATCGAGGAAGACGATGCGGTTGCAGACATTCCTGGCGAAGCGCATCTCATGTGTGACGATGACCATCGTCATGCCCTCGTTGGCGAGTCCTAGGATCACGGACAGAACCTCGTTGACGAGTTCCGGGTCGAGCGCCGACGTCGGCTCGTCAAACAGGATGACCTGCGGTTCGAGCGCGAGCGCCCGGGCGATGCCAACGCGCTGCTGCTGACCGCCAGACAAACGGCTCGGATAGGCCGCAACCTTGTCGGCAAGTCCGACGCGGGAGAGGGCTGAAACAGCCCTTTCCCGGGCCTCGCCGCGCCCGATCTTCTGAACGACGACCGGGCCCTCCATTACGTTCTCGAGCGCCGTTTTATGCGGCCAGAGGTTGAAGTGCTGGAACACCATCGCCATTCGACGGCGTTGCTGGCTGATTTCCGCCGATGAACGCGCAACGAGCCTTGGGCCCGCCTGCCTGACTCCGACGATCTCGCCGTCGAGCAGAACCTCGCCGCGGGTCGGCACCTCCATGTGGTTTATGCAGCGAAGGAGTGTCGATTTCCCGGATCCGCTGGCACCGATGAAGCCGACGATCTCGCCCGCTTCGACCGTCAAGTCGACGCCCTTGAGGACCTCGAGCGCGCCGAAGGATTTGTGAAGGTCGCGGATTTCCAGCAGTGCCAAGACTTACTCCTCTCTGGCGAGCACATGGCTTGCGCCGCGACCTCTACGGATTGAGGAACTTGGCGCGGATGGCGGGGATGGTGCCGTCGGCGATCAAGGCGCCGAGGGAGACGTTGAGCCATTCCTGCAGGTCACGCTCGCCCTTGCGCAAAGCAAAAGTTGAGTTCTGGCCGATCTCCGGCTTGGGGTAGCTAACGCGCACATTCCTGCGCACTTGGCCGTATCGCGTGAGGCTAGATTCTGGAGCGGCGAAATAGTCGACACGGCCGCTCTCCAGCTCGAGGATCGCGGCGTCTTCCGACTTGACGACGACGTAGGTGACTTTCGGGACTATGCGCTGGACCATGCGCACGGTCGCCGAGCCATCCACGAGCGCGATCCGGACTTCCGGCTTGTTGATATCGGCCCAGTTCTCAGCAAGGCCCTTCTTCTCGTCACGGATTGCGGCGAGTCCCACGCCGACACGTGCAGCCGGGATAGTGAATGCCACCGCGAGTGCACGTTCCGGCGTTGCGGAATACCCACCAATCAGGTCGAAGCGCCCCGATTGCAGGCCAGCTGCGGCGGTTCCCCAATCGGTCGGGACATACTCGACCTTCACACCTATCGCGCCGAACAATGCCTCGGCGGACTCCGGAAATATTCCTTCCCATTTGCCGCTGGCGAGATCCTGCCGGTAGGATGGAAAGGCATCGACCGCGCCGACACGGACAATCTTCTGAGCAAGGATCCGGCCCAGGTCCTTACCCCCGTCTTGCGCAGTGGCGGAAACGGACAACACCGCCACGATCATGGTTGCAACGGAGACATTCTTGGTCGTGTTACCAGCCATCCTGACAGTCCTCCGATGCTGACTGTTAATCTGATTAATTCACGAAACATTCAAACCGGCGCACTGAATGGAAGTCGACACTACGTCACGCCCAAGGCACTAAGCATCTGCTCGACCAAGCGATTGCTTCAAGACAACCCTAATCACGCCCGTTATTTTTGCGCTCAAGTCCCGGCTGGAAGCGAAAGATTTGTGTTGCAAGGCCGAATATTCTTCGCACTACGACCGACTGTCTACCGGCATGGGCGTTATGGACCATGTATTTTTGTTATGGTTCGAACGACCGCCCGCACCGGGATGCTGCCTTGCGACGGCGCAGGCGGCTATGTGGGTCAGGCATCGCCGTCGAAGCTTTGCAGTCGCGCGATCATCGACGTTCGCGTCGCCGCGATGAGTGATTGGATGTTCGACGCCTGCGGCGAACCTGCGAGCCAGATCGCGTGATAGTCGAACCAGACCTTTGGCTCGAACCGTCGGAGAACGAGACCTTGCCCATGCCATGGCCGGGCGGAGAAGGCGTCCGCGAAGGTAAGGCCGAGGCCGGCTCTGGCCATTGCAGCGGCACCGATGATCAGCGGCATCTCGGCGACTTCCCTAGGTCGTGCCGACGCCTTCGTTAAGACATCATCGATCCTTTGTTGCTGTCCTTCATGTCGTGAGATGGATATAAAGTCTTCATCATGAAGATCGGCCGGGGTAATCACCGATTTCGCCGCCAGCGGATGACCTTCAGCCATCGCGCACATCGCGCGACTCCGCGTAATTAACTGACTCCGCACGCCGGGCGTCCTGCGGAAGCTCATAGTGAAGCCGATATCCGCGTTGCGCGAAGTCACCATGGCGAGTACGCCGCCTGCATCGCGCGTAGTCACGAACAGCTGGGTATCGACGGCAGCGAGCCAGTCGGCCGCCGCCTGCGGCAGGATCTCCTGGGCGATCATGGGAATGGCGGCGACGACGGTGCGCATCGGGCCATCGCAGCGCAGTCGTTCGACCAGCCGATTGATCTCTTCCATGCCCACGAACAGCCGCTCGGCTTCTCGAAAGAGTCGGGTGGCACGTTCCGTAGGGATCAAGCGATTCTGGACTCGACTAAACAATGGGAAGCCGCACAATTCCTCGCCCTTGGCCATGAGCTTGCTGGCGCCGGGCTGCGTCATCCCAAGTAGGCGGGCGGCGCCCGTGATGCTGCCGGTCCGCATCACGGCCCTGAAGAGTTCGAGATGTTGATGCTTCACGATGCCCCCGTCTCCGCGCATTCCCTCGGGCTCGGCTTCTGTCAGTTGGACGGGCCATCGAGCGGAACGGCGTGAACAACATCCTACGGACTTGCTCCACTTTCTCGAAGCAGGTCCACTTGCGCCACAACGCGCAGGCTGCCTAACTTCCCAACCCCGATAGGCTAGAGCCTCTGCTTCTCAGAATCGCAAACAGTCTCAAATCATGCGATGGTGGACAGCCAAAGAGAATTGGTCGTTTGGCGATGGCATGCTTTGATAGTCTGCGCTAGTTCGAGAGTCTGTGAGCCAGCCGAGGAGCAACGACCTGTCGCATCGACGGGGACGACGCCATCGTTCGGTTCGGTCTTGATCAACATTCGGAAGTGCAAAGTTTCATATGACCTCGATAGAGCAGCGTCGCGATTTGGGCGCCTTTTTAGCGAGCCGGCGCGCGCGTTGTGACCCGAAAGAGTTCGGACTGCCAACAGGTAACCGCCGCACACCGGGCTTGCGCCGCGAGGAGGTCGCTGTCCTCGCCGGCGTCAGCGTCAGTTGGTACACGTGGCTTGAGCAGGGACGCGACATCCGCGCCTCCGCAGACACGCTCCGGCGGATCGCCAAGGTGCTTCGGCTCGACCGCGTCGAGGCAGCTCATCTCCTAGCACTTTCCGTGCCCGGCGTGCTGTTTGCCGAGAAGAGTGAGCGGCCGAGCGACGGGCTAGTCATGCTTGTCCAAGCCGTCGACCCGATTCCTGCCTACGTCCGCAACGCCCGGTTCGACATCTTGGCTTGGAACGCCGCTGCTGCTGACCAATTCGTCGATTACGATACGTTGCCGCCCTTTCAACGCAACACGCTTTGGCTCCTGTTCCTGCATCCGCCCTACCGCAACCTGATCGTCAATTGGGAGACGCTGGCCCGCCGCTACGTGGCCGCCTTCCGTGCGGCCCGGGTGCGGGCGGGAGACAAGGCGCACTTTGATGAATTGGTGACACAGCTCACCGAGGGAAGCCGCGAGTTCCGGGAGTGGTGGTCGGGTGTCGACGTCGATGTGTTCGACGAGGGGACCAAGCGCCTCCGGCACCATTCGCTCGGCCTTGTCGAGTACACCTACGTGACGTTGACGTCAGCGGGACAACCGGAGCTGACGATGGTTTCGTACGTGCTGCGATCGGCAGCCTATGAGTCCTGCTCATAGGTTAAGCGCACGCCTGTTTGGAGTATCGCCGCCGCCGTACCTCGGATCCGCGAAACGACGCCGACTCGGTGAGGATAGCGGATGCCCGACCAAGCCTTAGAACCTGCTAGAGGCGCGACTTCGCGCAACCCTGCCGATGGCTCGCTGATCGCGACCTACCCGTTCCAGACAGCAGAGGCGATCGAGTCCACGCTCGCTGGCTGCGCCGCCGCATACGCGACTTGGCGTGCGACCCCGATGGAGGAGCGCGTGGCCTGCTACGGGCGCTTGGCCGCCACGCTGCGAGCCCGCGCGGAGCCGCTCGCGCGGCTGATCACCGCCGAGATGGGTCGAACCTTGGCACTCGCCCGTTATGAGGTCGAGAAGTGCGCCGCGACGATAGAGTGGTTCGCCGAGCACGGGCCTGCGGTCCTGGCGGACGAGCCCGCCCCGGTGGACGGCGACAACGTTTACGTGTCGTTCCTTCCGATCGGCACGGTGCTCGGCGTAATGCCGTGGAACCTGCCATTGTGGCAGGCTATCCGCGCGGCGGGACCGATCCTCCTATCGGGCAACGGGTTCCTGCTGAAGCATGCGACCAACGTCATGGGTTGCGCTTTCGCCCTGCAAGAAGTCTACGAGGCAAGCGCTTTCCCCAAAGGTCTATTCGCCAACCTGAACACGGACAACGACACCGTAGCCCGGGTGATCGAGGACCCCCGGATCGCGGCGGTCTCGGTCACAGGGAGCGTGCGAGCGGGCTCGGCGGTGGCTGCGACCGCCGCGCGGGTAATCAAAAAGAGCGTGCTCGAACTCGGCGGCGCGGATCCCTTCATCGTTCTTGTCGACGCGGACCTCGATGGGGCCGTGAAGGCCGCGGTCCAGTCCCGCTACGAAAATGCCGGGCAGGTTTGCCTCGCCGCCAAGCGCATCATCTTAGAACGACCGATTGCAGAGGAATTCACGCGCAAGTTCGTCGACGCAGCCGCTGCGCTGAAGGTGGGCGACCCAATGCACGAGGCGACGTTCGTCGGGCCTATCGCCCGGGGCGACCTGCGCGACGGGATCCACGATCAGGTCGAGCGTTCGATTAAAGCCGGCGCAAGATTGCTGCTGGGCGGCCACAAGATGAATGGTCCCGGGTACTTCTACGAGCCGACCGTCCTGGCGGATGTCAGGCCCGGGATGGCGGCATTCGACGAAGAGATCTTCGGACCCGTTGGCGCGCTCGTGGTCGCGGAGGACGTCGAGGATGCGATCCGGCTTGCCAACGCAAGCGAGTACGGGCTCTCCGGCAACGTTTGGACGGCAGACGTCGGGAAGGCTCAAGCCATGGCGCGGCGACTGGAGACCGGGGGCGTGTTCGTCAACGGCTTCACTGCCTCCAATGCGCGCGTTCCGGTCGGCGGCGTCAAGAAAAGCGGCTTCGGGCGCGAGCTCTCGCACTTCGGCCTGCGCGAGTTCACGAACGCGCAGACGGTCTGGGTGAAGGCGCCCGCGTAGTCGGCGGTCCGACAGGCTCCTCGCCGCTTGGAGGCGGTCGAAGTGCAGGAACTCCAGCCATGCGCCCTCGGGAAGGAACACAGCATGCAACACGCTTTCGGACAGGTGGGATTCGTCGGCCTGGGCGCGATGTCTCGCTTGATGGCCGCGCGCTTAAAGGCAGCATCCTACTCTGTGATCGCATTCGATCCCGCGCACGACGGAGACGCCTTCGACGGTTTCGAGCTGACAGCCTCCCCTGCAGCCCTGGCTAAGCGGGTCGACGCCATCCTGGTGGCCGTGCCGAATGATGCCGCGCTGCATCAATCAATGATAGCGGAAGGGGGAGCCTTGGATGGAACCCGGGCGGGACAGCTCGTTGTAAACTTCAGCACAGTCTCGCCGTCGGCATCGATTGCCCTCGCCGAGGCCGCCGCAGCCAAGGCGGTGGCCTATGTCGAGGCACCGATGTCGGGAAGCACCCCGGAGGCGAAGGATGGGCAGCTCGTGTTCCTCGCGGGCGGCTCCGCCCGGGCTGTTGACGCGGCAAGACCGATGCTCGACGTCCTCGGACGCAAGACCACTCACATCGGGCCGGTTGGTCAAGGTGCTGTGACCAAGCTGATCGTCAACGGCGTCATGGCGCTCGGGACCGCCGCGTTGGCAGAGGGACTGGCCTACGGAGCGCGTGCGCAACTCGATCGCGGCATGCTCATCGACGTGCTTTCGGACCTCATTCTGATTTCCGAACACCACAAGCGCAAGCTGACGATGGCGAGAGTGGACGACTACCCCTCGCAGTTCCCGGGCAAGCTCATGTCGAAGGACCTAGGCCTGCTCCTCGACGACGCGCGCGAACGCGGCGCACCGATGACGAGCATGGCGGCCGCCGCGCAGCTCTACGCTTACGCTGCCCACAAGTATCCCGACGAGGACTACGCCTCCGTCATCAGGGTGCAAGAAGCCTCCGCCCGCGGCTAGCGCCACCACCGGTCGATCGAAATGGAATTCGCGGGCGAGGAGCGCCCCGGGAGATCTGGCAGCGGCGGAGCGCGTGGCCGTATCCCCGGACGATAGGTCGAGGATGCCGACATCCTTTCGGTGACCACGCGCTTGGGGCCGAACCGACATCGATAGCGGTCGTGGACAGAGCCAACTGCTTCGTAAGTTTGAACGGAAATGAGTTTCGCCATGCCGAAAATGTTCATACACGCCTCGCCCCACGCGATACCCTTGGCCGCCCGGTCGCGCGTCGCGGCCGAGCTGACCGAACTGGCAATTTCGTGCGAGCGCCTCTCGCCGGCTGATGGCGTTCGAAACGGAATTTGGACGTTCTTCGTCGACCAAGGGGATGACAGCGTCTTTGTTGGGGGGAAGGCGACGTCGGCATCGATCGTGGCCCTCGTCATCTACGCGCTGACCGGGGGCCTAGACGACAGCGCACGCGGCAAGATGATCTTTAAGGCGACCGAGATCATCGCGAGGTATGGGAACATGGGGGAAGGTCCCCCGCCGATCTATGTCGTCATCCATGAGGTCGCGGAGAAGAACTGGGGCATGTTCGGCCATCAGGTCTCGTTGGCAGACCTAAGGACCCATTAGGCGGCCTGCCGAGCGTTTCTCTGCTGGCTCGGGATGCTGGCGTCGCGCGCGGCTCCTCCGAGGCCGAGCGCATTAGCCAAGATCGCGACGCTCTGAAAGCTCATCGCGAAGCCCGGGACGCGCCTCCGCGGCGGTCATATTCCGTCGGATCCCTGCCGAAACTGTATTGGAGCTGGAACAGTGCCGTTGGACGAGCATCGACCGAGGCCCACGAAGCAACCGGAACGAACTATCGGCATCTCCGCCACGGGGATGCGGCGTGAGACGGATTCGATGGGCGGGATCGACGTGCCGGCGGACCGCTACTGGGGCGCGCAGACGCAGCGCTCGCTCCAGCACTTCTCGATCGGCGACGATCGCATGCCCAAACGGGTCTACCACGCCTACGGCTACGTCAAGAAGGCCGCCGCCCTGGTCAACGCGGCCGCCGGCCGCCTGGAGGATTGGCGCGCGCAGGCCATCGTCCAGGCCGCCGACGAGACGATCGCGGGCAAGCTCGACGCGCACTATCCGCTCTACGTCTGGCAGACCGGCTCCGGCACCCAGTCCAACATGAACGTCAACGAGGTGCTGTCGAACCGCGCGATCCAGCTCCTCGGCGGTGCGCTCGGCTCCAAGAGCCCGGTTCACCCGAACGACCACGTCAACATGGGCCAGTCGTCGAACGACACCTTCCCGACCGCGATGCACATCGCCACGGTGCTCGAACTCGACGAGGTCCTGCTCCCCAAGGCGCGGGCGCTGGCCGACGCGATCGACGCCAAGGCCCAGGCCTGGATGGACGTGGTCAAGACCGGCCGGACCCACCTGCAGGACGCGACCCCGCTTACCGTCGGCCAGGAATGGTCGGGCTACGTGGCACAGATGCGCGACGCGCTGGCCCTCGTCGAGGCGTCGCGCGCCGGGCTGTACGAGTTGGCGGCCGGCGGCACCGCGGTCGGCACCGGCCTCAACGCCCCGAAGGGCTTCAGCGCGGAGATCGCCGCCAAGATCGCCGATCTCACCGGCAAGCCGTTCGTCACGGCGCCCAACAAGTTCGCCGCGCAGGGGTCGCTGGACGCCATGGTCGCCGCCATGGCGGCGGTGCGCGGGCTCGCGGTCGCGCTGATGAAGATCGCCAACGACATGCGCTGGCTCGCCTCGGGTCCGCGCTGCGGCCTCGGCGAGTTGCTGCTGCCCGCCAACGAGCCGGGCTCCTCGATCATGCCCGGCAAGGTCAACCCGACCCAGTGCGAGGCCCTGGTGATGGTCTGCATCCAGGTAATCGGCGAGGACAACGCGGTCGCCTTCGCGGGCGCGCAGGGCAACTTCGAGCTCAACGCGATGCGCCCGATCATCATCAACAACACGCTGCACGCCATCCGCGTGCTGGGCGACGCCTGCGAGAAGTTCCGGACCTACTCGGTCGCGGGCACGGAACTCAACCGGACGCGGATCGACGAGACGGTGAACCAGTCGCTGATGCTGGTCACGGCCCTGTCGCCGGTGATCGGCTACGACCTCGCCTCGAAGATCGCCCACCGCGCCAACGACGAGGGCACGACCCTGCGCGAGGCCGCCCTGGCCGAGGGCGTCCCGGCCGAGCGCTTCGACGCGGTCTGCGATCCCAGGACCATGATCGGCCACGGGCTGGCCGGGGCCTAGGAGCACCCGACGCCGGTCATCAACTCCTCAGATTCCATGAGGGTCTACTATGCGCACCATACTGACAGCCGCACTCCTCCTGACCGCTGCCCACGCTCAAGCGCAGGTCGACCAGACCGGGACCGGGGGTGGGCCCCTCTCCACCCAGACGGCCCCGAATACGACGGCGACTGGCACGACGATGCCGCCTGACCGCGCCGACAGCCCCACAGCAACCGAACATCCCGACAAGCCCACGCGCGACGAACGCGCGATGGACCGGATCGACGACAGCATCTGCATCGGCTGCAGCCCGAAGTGATCCGGAACGAAGCCGAGGCGGTCTGAAGAGGAGGCGAAAAGCGTGGCGAAGAAGGTGGCGGACCTGATGGTCCAGGCGCTGGCCCAGGCCGGCGTGAATCGGATCTACGGGGTCGTCGGGGACAGTCTGAACGGCCTCACCGAGGCCCTGCGCCAGGACGGCTCGATCGCCTGGATCCACACGCGCCACGAGGAGAGCGCCGCCTTCGCGGCCGGCGCCGAGGCGCACCTGACCGGCGCGCTCGCCGTCTGCGCCGGCTCCTGCGGGCCCGGCAACCTGCACCTGATCAACGGCCTGTTCGACGCGCACCGCTCCCGCGTGCCCGTGCTGGCCATCGCGGCCCAGATCCCCTCCGCGGAGATCGGCCGGGGCTACTTTCAGGAGACGCATCCGCAGAACCTGTTCCAGGAATGCAGCCACTACTGCGAGTTGGTCTCCTCGCCGGCCCAGCTGCCCGGCGTGATCGAGACCGCGATCCGCGTCGCCATCGCCGAGCGCGGGGTCGCCGTCGTGGTGATCCCCGGCGATGTCGGCCTCATGGCCATGCCGAGCGACGCGCCCGAACTATCGGCGGCCCTCGCGCCAGCCCCGGCCGTGGTGCGACCGCACGACGCCGACCTCGACGCACTCGCCGGGATGCTTAACGGAGCCGGACGCTTGACCCTGTTCTGCGGCCGCGGATGCGCCGGCGCCCACGCGGAGCTGCTGCAACTCGCCGAGGCGCTGAAGGCCCCTGTCGTCCACGCGCTCGGCGGCAAGGAGCACGTCGAGTGGGACAATCCCTACGACGTCGGCATGACCGGCCTGATCGGCTTCTCGTCGGGCTACCGGGCGATGCTCGACTGCGACACCCTGCTGCTGCTCGGCACCGGCTTCCCCTACCGCCAGTTCTACCCGGAGGACGCGAAGGTCGCGCAGGTCGACCTGCGGGCCGAGAGCCTCGGGCGCCACTGCCGGATCGATCTCGGCCTGATCGGCGATGTCGGCGCGACCATTACGGCGCTGCTGCCGCGGCTGCAGAGCAAGACCGACCGGGCGCATCTCGACGACAGCCTCGCCCATTACCGCAAGGCCCGCGCCGGGCTCGACGCGCTCGCGGTGGGCAAGCCCGGCGGCAAGATCCACCCGCAATACGTCGCCCGGACGCTCAGCGAGGCGGCCGCCGAGGACGCGGTCTTCACCTTCGACGTCGGCACGCCGACGATCTGGGCGGCGCGCTACCTCGCCATGAACGGCAAGCGCCGGCTGATCGGCTCGCTGAACCACGGCTCGATGGCCAACGCCCTGCCGCAGGCGATCGGCGCGCAGGCGGCCTATCCCGGGCGGCAGATCATCTCGTTCTCCGGCGATGGCGGCTTCGCCATGCTGATGGGCGACCTGCTGACCCTCAACCAGCACAAGCTGCCGGTGAAGATCGTGGTGCTGAACAACGGCACGCTGGGCTTCGTCGAGATGGAGATGAAGGCCGCGGGCTTCCTCGACACTGGCGTGGCGTTGATGAACCCGGACTTCGCCGCCATGGCCCGCGGGGCCGGGATCCATGCCCAGCGCGTCGAGGACCCGGCCGAGTTACCCGGTGCGCTGGCCGAGATGCTCGCCCATGACGGGCCGGCGCTGCTCGACGTCGTCTCGGCCCGCCAGGAGCTGGCGATGCCGCCGAAGATCGGCGTCGAGCAGGCGATGGGTTTCGGGCTTTGGCTTGCTAAGGCGGTGATCGACGGGCGCGGCACCGAGATCATCGATCTCGCCAAGACCAATCTCTGGCGGTGATTTGGCTATGCCGCTCGCCCGCATTGAGATCCCGGCCGGCAAGCCCGCAGCCTATGGCCGTGACGTCGCCGATACCGTCCAGCAAGCGCTTCACGCGGCCCTCGGCGTTCCGATGGCGGAGCGCTTCCAGATCGTCACCGAGCACCCGCCTGCGGGGCTGATCATCGATCCGTCCTACCTCGGCATCGTGCGCAGCTCAGAGGCGGTCATCGTCCAAGTCTTCCTCAATGCGGGCCGCGACGCGCCGAAGAAGCGCCTGTTCTTCAGAACCCTCGCCGATGCGCTGCACGAGCGAGTCGGGATGCGCCGGGAGGACGTCCTCGTCAGCCTGGTCGAGGTGCAGCGCGACGACTGGTCCTTCGGCAACGGCGAGGCGCAACTCGCCTGATGTTCACGCCCCTGATCCCCGCTTCTCGAACCTGGAGGCCATCCCGATGATCCGCTGCGTTCGCATCTGGACCGGTGACGACGACAATTCCTACTTCGAGGAAGGCGCTATCGACCTGCCCCACGGCGAGCGCGGCGACATCCTCAGCGGCACGACCGACGTGGTCTCGATCTCCTTCCGGGAAACGCAGCCCGGCGGCACCTACGCGTGGCACGCGGCGCCGACCCGGCAGTTCGTCATCACCCTGCGCGGCACCCTCGACTTCCAGACGAGGGCCGGCGCGCACTTCACGATCCGCCCCGGCGACATCCTCATCGCCGAGGACACGGCCGGCTCCGGCCATTCCTGGCGCCTCGTCGACGACGAGCCCTGGTGCCGGGCCTACGTGATCCTCGCCCCCGGCGCCGAGGCCCAGCTCCCCTTCGTCCCGAACAAGACCGCCTGAGGAGGGGCCCGATGGCCGAGATGAGCTTCGACGACGCTCCCGACGTGGTGCTGATCGGCGCCGGGATCATGAGCGCGACCTTCGGCACGATGCTGAAGGAGCTGGAGCCGTCGCTCAGGATCGCGATGTTCGAGACGCTGCACGACTGCGCGCAGGAGAGCTCGGAGGGCTGGAACAACGCCGGCACCGGCCATGCCGCCAATTGCGAGCTGAACTACACACCCCAGCGCTCCGACGGCAGCGTCGACATCGCCAAGGCGCTCGAGGTCAACACCGAGTTCGACATCTCGCGCCAGCTCTGGGCGCACCTCGTGCGGAAGGGCGCGATCCCGGATCCGCGCGCCTTCATCCATCCCTGCCCGCACATGAGCTTCGTCTGGGGGGCCGAGAACGTCGCCTTCCTCAAGGCGCGCTACGCCGCGATGTCGGCCCACCACTGCTACCACGGCATGGAGTACAGCGAGGACCCGCAGGTCATCGCCGGCTGGGCGCCGCTGATCATCGAGGGCCGCGATCCCGGCGAGCCGATCGCCGCCACCCGGATCGTCACCGGGACGGACGTCGATTACGGCGCCCTGACGCACCTGCTGGTGAAGCAGCTCGCGGCGCAGCCCGGCTTCGCCGTCCACTACAACCGCAAGGTCGTCGCCCTGGACCGGGTCGACGACGGCCGCTGGGCCGTGACCGTCGAGGACACCTACGACGGCACGCGCCGCACCGTGACGGCCAAGTTCGTGTTCATCGGCGCGGGCGGCGGCTCGCTGCCGCTGCTGCAGGCCTCGAAGATCCCCGAGGGGCGCGGCTACGGCGGCTTCCCGGTCTCGGGGATCTGGCTGCGCTGCGACGTCGACGCGGTCAGCGCGCGCCACCACGCCAAGGTCTACGGCAAGGCCGCCTCCGGCTCGCCGCCGATGTCGGTCCCCCACCTCGACACCCGCATCATCGGCGGCAAGCGCTCGCTGCTGTTCGGGCCCTACGCGGGCTTCTCGTCGCGCTTCCTCAAGCACGGGTCGCTCACCGACCTGTTCACCGCGCTGACGCCGCACAACGTCGTGCCGCTGCTCGACGTCGCCAAGGACAATGTCGCGCTCACCGAGTACCTCGTGGGCCAGGTGCTCCAGAGTTCCGACCACCAGTTCGCGACCCTGAAGCAGTTCTTTCCCAAGGCGCTGAAGCAGGACTGGACGTTGGCGGTCGCCGGCCAGCGGGTGCAGACGATCAAGCCGACCGGCCGGTCGAACCCGCTGGAGGAAGGCGACCTGGAATTCGGCACCGAGCTGGTGGCCGCGGCGGACAACTCAATCTGCGCGCTGCTCGGCGCCTCGCCCGGCGCCTCGACGGCGGCCTACATCGCGGTCGAGGTGCTGGAGAAGTGCTTCGCCGACCGGCTGACGCCGGACGGCTGGCTGCCCCGCCTCAAGGCCGTGATCCCGACCTACGGCATCGACCTCAAGCGGGACGCCGAGGCCTGCCGGCGCAGCCGGGCCGAGACCGCGCCGATCTTGAGAATCGAGAACATCTGACAGGTTCGCGAGGCGCGGTTCCCCCGCCGCCTCTCCGCTCATCCCAATAACCACCGCACGCAGCCCCGGGCTGCGGAACGTACGCCGATGCCTCGAAGCGAGGATTGATGGACCTCTCCGCCCTGATGCTCTCGCGCATCCAGTTCGCCTTCACGATCTCGTTCCACATCATCTTCCCGGCCTTCACGGTCGGGCTGGCGGCCTGGCTCGCCTTCCTCCAGGCGCGGGCGATGATCTCGGGCGAGCCGGTCTACGACCGCCTGTTCGACTTCTGGCTCAAGATCTTCGCCGTCGCCTTCGGCCTCGGCGTCGTCTCCGGCATCGTCATGGCTTTCCAGTTCGGCACGAACTGGAGCGAGCTCGCCCGCCGCACCGGCCCGATCCAGGGGCCGCTCCTCGGCTACGAGAGCTTCACGGCCTTCGCGCTCGAGGCCTCGTTCTTCGGGGTGCTGATGTTCGGCCGCAGGCGGGTGCCGCGCTGGTTCTACCTGTTCGCCTGCCTGATGGTCTGCCTCGGCACCAGCCTGTCGTCGTTCTGGATCCTCGTGAACAACTCGTGGATGCAGTACCCCACCGGCTTCGCCCTGCGGCCGGACGGCGTGTTCGTGCCGACCGATTGGTGGGCGATCATCTTCAACGCCGTCGTCTGGGTCCGCTTTCCTCACATGGTCCTGGCCGCCTACGTCACCACCAGCTTCTGCGTGGCCGCGACGGGGGCGTGGTCGATGCTGCGGAACCGGGACCGCGCCGAGGCCCGCGCCATGGTCCGGATGGGGCTCGGCCTCGCCGCGATCCTGGTGCCGCTGCAGCTCTTCTTCGGCCACCTCACCGGCGACTACGTCGTCAAGCACCAGCCCTCGAAGATCGCCGCGATCGAGGGCCACTGGGAGAGCCGGGCGCCGGCCGGCGAGATCCTGTTCGCCTGGCCCGACGAGGCGCAGGAGAAGAACCACTTCGTCATCGCGCTGCCCGCCCCGATCGGCAGCCTGATCGACGACGGCACCCTCACCGGCAAGGTGATCGGCATCAAGGACATCCCCAAGGCCGACCGGCCGCCGGTGCTGATCCCGTTCTTCGCCTTCCGGATCATGGTCGGCTGCGGGCTGCTGATGCTGGCCCTGGCCTGGGGCGGGATGGCCTTCTACGCCACCGGGCGGCTGGAGCGGGCGCGCTGGCTGCAATGGGCGATCTTCCTGTCGTTCCCCCTGGGCTTCGTCGCGACGCTGACCGGGTGGTTCACCGCCGAGGTCGGGCGCCAGCCCTGGACGGTCTACGGCCAGCTGCGCACCGCCGACGCGGCGACCCCGTTCCTGACCTCCCCGCAGGTGGCGACCTCCCTCGCCGTGTTCGGCGCGGTCTACGCGCTGATCTTCGCGGCCGGCACCGTCTACATCTACCGCATGCTCAAGGCCGGCATCCTGCCGACCCCGGCCCATGCCGGCGGCGCCGCCAATCCGAAACGACCTCTGGCGGTGCCGGGCAGCAGTCCCGGCGCCCCCAGCGGCACACCGGCGGAGTGAGCGGCCATGATCGCGTTCTGGGCCGCCGCCCTCGCCCTCACCCTGATGCTCTACGTGCTGCTCGACGGGTTCGACCTCGGCGTCGGCATGCTGTTCGGGATCGCCCCGGACGAGACCGCGCGCCGGCACATGATGCAGGCGATCGCCCCCGTCTGGGACGGCAACGAGACCTGGCTGGTGCTCGCCGCCACGATCCTGTTCGGCGCCTTCCCGACGGTCTACGCGCTGCTGCTCTCGGCCTTCTACCTGCCGCTCCTCCTGATGCTCGCGGCCCTGATCCTGCGCGGCGTCGCCTTCGAGTTCCGCTACAAGTCCCGGCGGCTGCGGCGGGTCTGGGACGCGGGCTTAGTCGGCGGCTCCTACTGCGCGGCCTTCGTGCAGGGCGTGACGGTCGGGGCGCTGGTGCAGGAGCTGCCGGTCCGCGACGGGCTCTACGCCGGCGGGGCGTTCACGTGGCTCACGCCCTTCTCGCTGCTCTGCGGGCTCGGCCTGTGCCTCGGCTACGCGCTGCTCGGCGCCGCGTGGCTGTGCGGTAAGACCGAGTCCGATGTGCGCGACCTCGGCTTCCGGCTGCTACCGCGCCTCCTGCTCGGGGTGCTGGTCTTCCTCGGCGCGGCCTTCGCGTACGCGCTGGCGATGAACCTGCGGGTGCTGCACCGCTGGCTCGAGCGGCCCGAGATGCTGGTCCTGCCGCTCGTGGGCGCCGCGGCCTGCGCCGGCCTCCTCTACGCGGCGCGGCGCCGGATCGACGCGCTGCCTTTCCCGTTGGTGGCGCTGATCTTCGCCGCCGCCTTCGCGACGCTCGCCGCCTCGTTCCTGCCCTACATGGTGCCGTTCAGCGTGACGGTGACCGAGGCGGCGGCGCCGGAGGCGAGCCTGTCCTTCATGTTCTGGGGGGCGGGCGTCGTGGTCCTGCCGATCACCCTGGTCTACACCCTGGTCGTCTATCGCGTCTTCAAGGGCAAGGTGGCGGTGACGGAAGGGTACGACTGAGCCGTGACACCCGACGCCGCGAAAGCCTGCCTGACCAGCCCCGGCCCCAGCGCCGATGCCGTGCACGCGCTCCTCGCGGAGGTCGCGACGATCCTCCTGGCGAACGGCCAGACCAGTGAAGGCACGCGTCTCGCGCTCATCCGTCTCGGCCGCAAGTTCGGTCACGACGTGCAGGTATCGGTCGCGTGGGGCGTCACGACGATCCAGCTCGATGGCTGTCGGAGCGCCCAAGGCGCGTTCACCGAACCCTTCGGGGTCGATATCGGCCGGGTCATCGCCGCGGAGACGATCGTCGATGCCGTATGTGGGGGACGGATGGCCGTGAGCGACGCGCAGAGCGCGCTTCTGGCCGTCCCCGGACGGTCCCCGGTCTCGCTGCTCCGGTTCGCCATCATGGCCGCGGCGGGTGCAGCCGCTCTGGGCGTGGTGTTCGGCGCGAAGGACGTCGCCACGCTCGGTCTGATCACCCTGATCGCGGGTGCCGGGGCGTGCCTGCGGCGGGCCCTGTCGCATCTAAGCGGCAACCCGTTCCTGCAGCCGTTCTCGGCCGCGCTTCTGAGCGGCGCGTGCGCGGGGGCGGCCATGCTGCTCGATCTCGGTGTCGTGCATCGCCTCGTTGCCGCGTGCCCCTGCATGGTGCTGGTGCCCGGGCCGCACTTCCTGAACGGCGCAATCGATCTCGTGCGCGGGCGCCTCCCGATCGGCCTGTCCCGGCTCGCCTTCGCCGCGCTCGTCGTCCTCGCGATCTGCGCCGGCCTCCTGATCGGCCTCGCCTTGACCGGTACGTCCTTTCCCACCGCAGGGCCGACGCGCGCAGTCCCGCTGGTTCTCGACGTTGTGTCGGCCGGCGTCGCGGTCGCGGCCTACGGGTCGTTCTTCAATATGCCCTGGCGCGCACTCCCAATCCTGATCGGCGTCGGGATGGTGGCGCATGCAGTGCGCTGGGCGTCGCTCGCCGCGGGTGCGAGCGTGCCGCTCGGCGCCCTCGCGGCGTGTCTGCTGGTCGGGAGCCTCATCACTCCGCTGTCAGACCGCCGCAAGCTGCCGTTCGGCGCATGCGCCTTCGCCTGCGTCGTGTCCCTCGTCCCCGGCGTCTTCATGTTCCAGGCGGCGTCCGACGCCGTCGCCCTCACCGGCCTCGGATCAGCAGCACCTCCCTCGATGCTCGTCGACCTTCTGGGCAACATCGCGACGGCCGGCCTGGTCGTGATAGCGATGGGCGCTGGTCTGATTGTTCCTAAGATGACACTCAATCGCTTAAGTCAGCAGCCGAATTAATTTGATGTTATGTCGCCCAGAATTCGTAATTGTAGTACTTGTCGGCCGGCTTTCATTTAGTGAAGCAGTGATCGGAGCAATACAATAATCGATCTCGTACGACAACTATAGCCAAATTCATCTCTGTCGATGTGATGTTGATTTGTGTCAACCGCCCGCCGCCAAATCAGCATCTCGGCTTGTACTTTTGCCAAGTTGGCAAGAGGCCGGTTGTTGTGTCAGCACAGGAGCGTCCGCTATCTCACCAGTTCAGCTCTAGAGCAGCCATTCTGCTTTCGGCCAAGCCCAGCCCGCTAGAATGTGCCTCTGGATGACCGGGGTGGGTAGATTTCGGTCCGTCCGCTTCCAAGCGGCAGAGATACCGGGGCAGACATTGTGGTCCTACTCGCCCGCACCGCTCCACAAATCCATACGTCATCGCGGAACCCAGTCGCCGACCCGCACAGACCGGAAAAAGCGATCAGCGGTGCCGCATCAGCGAGACCTAGCCCATCCAGTAGGCCAACTGTGCGACCGGTCATTCCGAGTGGCTAAACACGGTCGGCCGCGCTAAGCCGTGTAGAAGGCTGATCTCAAAGGCGATGCCGTATCCTCCCTCACCCGCCGTCCACGACCCAGCGCGCTTGGATGCGCTGGAAGGCTACGCGATCCTCGATACCCCGGCAGAGCCGGGTTTCGACGGCATCGTGCAGCTCGCCTGTCAGCTTTGTGATGTGCCGGTAGCGCTCGTCAGCTTGGTCTCTGGGGACCGCCAATGGTTCAAGGCGCGGATTGGCTTTCCCCCGTGCGAGACGGACCTCGACCGCTCGGTGTGCGCCCACGCGCTGGCCCAGCCGGACGAGATGCTAATCATCCCGGACCTGACGCGGGATCCGCGCACGGCGAACAATCCCCTGGTGATCGGAGAGCCGTTCATCCGGTTCTATGCTGGCGCACCGCTACGCACAGCCAGCAACTTGGTGCTCGGCAGCCTGTGCGTCATCGACAAGGTGCCCCGCCCCGGCGGGCTGACCGACGCACAGCAGAACGGCCTGCGACTGCTGGCCGAGCAGGTGATGAGCCAGCTCGAACTGCGCCGTGCGCTAACCTCGCGCGATGCACTGAGGAGCGCCGAAGCCGAAGCCTATCGTGCACGCGAAGCGCTGCGTGACACGCATGCGGGCATCGCTGCTGCGGAGGGCGATTTGACCGCGATCATGCACGCCGTGGTGGCCGGGGCCATGCGGGCGATGCCGGCGGCCGAAGGCGGCGTGGTCGAACTGATCGACGGCGATGCCTTGGAGTATAGCGCCGTACGCGGCAGCCTCGCCGCCCATCAAGGGATCCGAGTGCGGCTCGACGGCAGCACCTCAGGCGCCTGCGCAAAGACCAACGCTTCGATCCTGCTCACGGACGCCCGCACCGACCCGCGTGTCAATGCTGTGCTGGCGGCACGCATCGGCCTTGGGTCGGCGGTTCACGCACCGATCGCGCGCCTCGGTCAGGTGCTGGGCGTGCTCAAGCTCCAGGCTGCCCACCCATTTGCCTTCGGCGAGGCGGATCTCGCCTTGCTCGGCCTATTCGCCGGTGTGGCTACGGCTGGGCTGACCGAAGCAGCCGCTCGCGCCGAAGTCCGCGCGAAGGACGCCTACTGGCGCGAAATGTTCGACCGCCTCAGCGAGGGGTTCGTGATCGGCGAGATGGTGCGGGATGCCACGGGACAGGTCCACGACTGGCGTTACATCGAGGTCAATCCCGCTTGGGGCGAACTGGTTGGCTTCGACCCCACGCAAGCAGTCGGCCGCACGGTCCGCGAGTTGATCCCCACCATTGAGGAGGCGTGGATCAGCGAGTTCGCCGAAGTGGTCGAGACCGGCGTGGTGCATGGCTTCACCCGTCAAGTCGGTGCCTTGGGGCGCTGGTACGAGGGGCGGGCGTTCCGGATCGACGCCGACCGCTTCGGGCTGATCTTCTTGGAGGTGACCGGCCGCGTCGAGGCAGACGCTCGCCGCCTCGCGCTGCTGGCCCTGGGCGACCGCCTGCGCGATCTGAGTACGACCACCGAGATGACGCACGCGGCCGCCGAGATCGTTGGCCGCACGCTGGGGGCGACGCGCGCTGGCTTCGGGCGTGTCGAGGGCGACGTCGAGTTCATCAACATCGAACCGGATTGGACGGCGCCCGGCCACGCCAGCGTCGCCGGGCGGCATCGCTACGACGACTACGGTGACATCCGCGAGCACCTGCGGCGCGGCGAGCCGCTGATCGTGGACGACGTGGCCGAGGATCCTCGCACCCGCGATGATGCCGCGATCTGGCAGAACCTTGACATCAACGCCTTCGTCCACATGCCGGTGCGCGAGCGAGGGCGCACCGTGGCAGTGTTTATCGTCCACGACGTGCAGGCACGGCGGTGGACCGTCGAGGAGTTGGCTTTCCTGCGCAACGTCGCCGACCGTGTCGAGGTCGGGGTGGCGCGGGTGCGCGCCGAGGAGTTGCAGGGCGTGCTCAACAAGGAGCTGGCTCACCGGCTGAAGAACACCCTCTCCATCGTCCAGTCGATCGCGACGCAAACCCTGCGCGGGATCACTGATCGCGAGCCGGTGGAGGCGTTTGAGCGCCGGGTGCTGGCGCTCTCACGCGCTCACGACGTGCTGATGCAGAAGAGCTGGACCGCGGCCAAGATGCGGGCGGTGATGGAGAGCGTGCTGAGCATGCAGGCCGACCTCGACCGCTTCGCGCTCGACGGGCCGGACATGGACATTTCCCCGCAGGCGGCGCTGTCCCTGTCGCTGCTCCTGCACGAGTTGGCGACCAACGCACTCAAGTACGGCGCGCTGTCGGCCGAGACCGGGACCGTGCGGATCGGGTGGCGTACCGAGGACGGACAGGTGCCTAGCCTCGTGCTCGGCTGGAACGAGAGCGGCGGCCCAGTGGTGGCCGCGCCGAGCGGGCGCGGCGGGTTCGGCTTGAAGCTGATCCGAATGGGCTTGGTGGGAACGCGCGCCGCCGACCTCCGTTACGATCCCGTGGGCTTGCACGCTGAGTTCCGCGCGCCGTTGGCGGACATGCAGGTTCAAGTACACTGATCATGGCACAAGTTGATCCGTCGCGGCCGACCTACGTGCTGGTCGTCGAGGACGACCCCATCCTGATGATGGCGCTGGTTGATTACGTCGAGAACGCCGGATGCGAGGCGGTGGAGGCGACCACCGTCGTTGAGGCGATCCGGCTGCTTGAGACGCGCACCGACATCCGCACGGTGTTCACCGACTTGGACATGCGCGGTTCGACCGCCGGTATGAAGCTGGCGCTATCGATCCGCGACCGCTGGCCACCGATCGAACTGCTGATGATCTCCTCGCAGCCGTGGGACGCAGCCCAGATCCCGGATCGCGGGGTCGTGCTCGGCAAGCCTTTCGACCGCCGGAAGATCGTCGCCGCGATCCGTCGGTTTTCGGCGTAGGCGCATTGCGTTCCAGCCCGTACCGAAATCGCCGGATGGCTGCTTTCAGGAAGCCCCGCAGGTGGTTCAGTCAGCTGGTATGGGTCGATAGGAGGCCGTCCTGTGTGGATGGCTCCCGCATTGCAAGTGGCGAATTGAGCTTCTGACGCGTTGGTCGGGTGCAGTCTTGTGTCCGGCCTGTTGATGCAGTCGTTCATGTTGACTGCTGGCCCTGATGGTATCCGTGAGCTGGGTCCCACTCTGCTTTGCGGGCTATGACGCCCTGGACAGCCGGCGGGGTGTCCCGGCTCCCGGTCTGACCGGTTCGCCATCAACTCTCATCGTCCTCGCAACCTGGAAACGTCTCCTCTACGTGCTGTCAGGCGGCCGTGGCCGCCGGTGCGCGGTAGGTGCCGCCGCGGGTCATGATCGCCCAGGCGACCCGCGCCGTGCGATTGGCCGCCGCCACAGTCACCACGCGCACTGGCTTACGCTGCAGCAGCGCCGGCAGCCGCGGGTCGACCGAGGTCGGTGTCGTCTTCGCGCGCCGGATCAGAGACGTCATGCCGACCACGAGCAGCCGGCGCAGGTAGCGGTCGCCCATGCGTGAGATCCGGCCCAGGCGCTCCTTGCCGCCACTGCAGTTCTGCAGCGGTGTCAGGCCCAACGAGGCAGCGAACTGCCGACCGGAACGGAAGCGCTCGGGCTCGCTCACCGAGGCGGCCAGCGCGGTTGCCGACACGATGCCGACACCCGGGATCGTCGCAAGCCGCTGCGACAGGTCGCTGTCTCGATGCCAGGTGAGCAACTCCTTCTCCAGTCGGGTGAGCTGAATCTGCAAGGCACCGATCTGATCGGCCAACCCGGTCACCACGCGCTGGGCTAACGGCGGCACCTCGGCCGCGTCTCCGGCCGAGAGCCGGGCCGCCAGTTCGAGCGCGTGCCGCAGGCCCCGCGCCATCTCGATCCCAAACTCGGCGAGCAGGCCTCGGATCATGTTCACCAGCTGCGTGCGTTGCTTGACCAGCAGGTCGCGCGTCCGGTGCAGCGCCAGCGCCGCCTGCTGCTCGGTCGCCTTCACGGGCACGAAGCGCATGCTGGGGCGCGTCACCGCCTCACAGATGGCAGCGGCATCGTTCGCATCGGTCTTGCCGCGCTTGACGTACGGCTTCACGTAAGCCGGCGGCATCAGCCGCACGTCATGGCCGAGCTTTATGAGTTCCCGGGCCCAGTGGTGCGCTGTGCCGCACGCCTCCATGCCGATCAGGCACCGTGGCAGCTTGGCGAAGAACGGCGTGACCTGCGCCCGCCGCAGCGCCTTCCGAACGACGACGTGCCCAGCTGCATCGACGGCGTGAACCTGAAAGATGCTTTTGGCCAGATCGATGCCGACGGTGGTGATCTCCATGGGGATGGCTCCTGCATGAGCGTGGCTGCTGCTTCGACAGCGACCACATCTTGGCACCGAGATGCCGTCAGTCGGAGCGGGAGCCATCCACCCCATCTGCTTTTCTGGCCGCCCTTCTTCGAAGCGGCCGCTCCGCTTACGGCCAACAGCCGCCTCAGTCCGCCTGCTCAAGCGACTCATATGGGTGGATTTGCGAATTTCCGTTTTCGAAGCGCAGGCGCCGGCAGCAGACGCAGCGTAGAGCTACCAGACCGTGATGTCCCGCGCTACGAACGATGCGAGCGGCTGTCGGATGGCATTCATCAAGCCCGTGGCTTCGACCCGCCGTTGAGCCTGTTGCCAGCGATGATGTAGGTCAGCCAGCCGCCGTTGGCCCAGCTCCGTCAAAGTCACTGTGCGGCTTCGCCGGTCCTTGCCCGTGACGGTCACGAGAAGGCCATCCCTCTCCAACAGCCGCAAGGTGTGGCCGAGCCCGTTGCGCTCCATAACCATGATGGCGGCGAGATGGGTGATCGAGATGGGGCCCGACCGCTCAATCTCGGCCAACAGGGCGTACTGCGTGATGCGCAATCCGCTGCCCGCCAATTCCTGATCGTAGATGGCCGAGACCCGCCGGGCTGCCTTGCGTAGCAGGTTGCAGTGGCAAGGCTCGCTCGTCGTCATACTCGTCATCTCACGCTCCGGACGCGACAGCTTTACAGTATTATCAGCATATGCTGATATCGTGCCAGGGCGATTGAGCCAACGTCCGACGCAGGGCGAATCCATGCCGACCTACACCGTCAGGACCGCTAACCTCAGCCTCGACGACGACCAGCGGCAGCGGATCGCCAGCGCGATTACGGAGACTCACAGCGGCAGCACCGGAGCGCCGGGGTACTTCGCGCAGATCTTCTTCGACGCTGCGCCTGAAGCGGCACACTTCGTCGGCGGTCGGCCGAACCCCATTCCCCACGTCTACGTGCACGGCCTGATCCGTGCCGGTCGCACCGCGGACCAGAAGCGCAGTCTGCTGGAGGGTATCAGAGACCGCGTCCACGACATCGCGGGGGTGGGGGCCGAAGACATCTGGGTCTATGTGCAGGAGATTGCGGCCGAGCAGATGATCGAATTCGGCCGCATCCTTCCCGAGCCGGGGCGCGAGGCCGAATGGCGAGAGGGCTTCTCGCCGGAGAAGATCGAGGACTTCCGGCGCGCCGGAGTAGCGATCTAACCAATGCACTACCTGGCCTGGGCCGTTCTCGGGATGGTCGGCTACTCGACCGTCACACTGATGGTGAAACTCGCGACCCGCACGGGCGACCTGAACGCCTTCGCGGTCCTGGCCATCGCCACGTCGATGGTCGCCGTCGCCGCCGTGCTGAACGCCTGGCTCGGTGGCTCCTTCGCCGGGAAGACGGGCGCAGACTTCCTGAAGCCCGGCGCCTTGTACGCCTACGCGGCGGGTACCGCGCTGACTGTCGCTGTCGGGTCCCTTTTCAAGGGCCTTTCGCTCGGGCCGGCGAGCATCGTCGTGCCGGTCTACGGCATGTTCATCGTCGGCGGTGCAGTCCTCGGGGTGCTGGTCCTCGGCGAACCGATGACGGCCAAGCGCGCCCTGGGGATGCTGCTTGCGATCGCGGGCGTGCTGCTGGTGGCGACATAGAGCGCATCGCCATCGGGCGGGTCCGCGATCTTCGGTCAACTCGCGTACTGAGCCTCGCCGTTGCCGAAGGACCAGTTCTCCTTGGCGACCTCGACGAGGCTGATGAACACGTCCTCGCGGCGCAGACCCAGGCGCTCGTGTAGGCCATCCGCCACCGCCTTGTAGAAGCTCCGCTTCTGCTCGACCCCGCGCCCCGCATTGAGGGTGAGCTGGATGACGATGCAGTCGCCCGTCCGGTGGATGCCAAGGTAGCTCGGGTCGATGACGAAGTTCTCCGGCTCGTGCTCATTGATGACCTGGAAGCGGTCGTCCTTGGGCACGTTCAGGGCTTCGAGCATGGCGTCGTAGACGACCTCGCCAATCGTTCGGCGGTACTCGGCGGACTTGCCCTTGGCGAGATCGATCCGGGCGAGTGGCATATGATGCTCCCTGGGCTAAGGTGGTGCAGATCTCAATGACTGGAACTCGGTCGGCTGTGACGGCCGACCGAGGTGAAGGTCGAGAACGGACGTCTGCTGTGCCCAGGATCGTGCGCGATACCGGTTACCGCTCATCCGGCGACCAATCGGGGCTGTAGCCCCCGAGGGTCGGATGATACATCTCGTCGCCGGAATGCTGCGTGAACTCCACGTTGAGGCGATCCTCGCTCAGCCCGAGGATCTCGACGCAGTGGGCGCACAGCGCCTTGGCGACCTCCATCCGCAGCTCGGCCGGGCGTCCCTTGCGGATGTCCAGCATCATCACGGAGACCGGCACCGGCTCGCCACCGGCTTCGGGTATCCGCCACACGCCACCCTCGCCGAGTTCGCGGATGGCGACGCTGATCCGCCTGATGTCGACCGACATCATCTCCGCATAGGTCTGGCTCATCTGCGCCGCGAGGCGCTTCTTGGAGGCCATGGAATGCGGGCCGATGACGTCGAGTTGAAGGTACGGCATGGAGGCCCCCAGGTTCAGGCGGCGTTCGCGGTCGCAAGCCCGTAGCGCGCCGACGGCTTGGCGTTGCCGAACTTAGCGGCCATGGCCCGGCGATCCTCCTCCCAGCGCGTCCAATCGGCCGCGTCCTGCAGGCCCGGGATGGTGACAAGCTCGCCCTGATCGAGACCGGCCAAGGCTGCATCGACCAGATCGGCCGCCGACATGGTGATCGCTGACGTCTTCTGCGCCGCGTATCCTGCGATATCCCAGAACTCGGTGGCGGTCGCGCCGGGCAGCACGGTCTGGACGCGCACGCCCTTGTCCGCGAGGTCCTTCTGCAGCGCGTGGCCGAAGCTGAGGACATAGGACTTCGAGGCGCTGTAGACGCCGTTGAGCATCTCGACCGCGATGCCGACGATGGACGAGATGTTGATGATGGTCCCCGATCCGCGCGCCACGAAAGCCGGCGCGACCGCATAGGTCAAACGGGTCAGCGCGGTGATGTTGAGCTGGATCATCGCGTCCATCGTCTCCACGTCGGCCTGAAGGGTCGAGGCGACGGAGCCGATGCCGGCGTTGTTGACGAGCATGGTGATGCTCGCGTCTTCGCGCAGGCGAGCCTCCAAGCGTGCGAGATCGTCCTTTCGGCCCAAGTCGGCCTTCAACAGCTCGACCTTGCGCCCAGTCTCGTTGGTCAGGCGGTCGGCCAGTGCCTGCAGACGTTCACCGTTCCGGGCGACCAGCAGGAGGTCATAGCCCCGCTTGGCGAGACGGTCGGCGTAGATCGCGCCGATGCCGGCGGATGCGCCGGTCACGACGGCAAGGCCCTTGCCAGTTTGGGTAGCCATCATCGTTCTCCTCTTGCCTCGCGCCACGGGTTGGCGGCGTTCGATGGGAGGAAGCTACCGTTGCCTGCATGCGGCGCAAATGTCATAGTTGCGTCGTTTTAGGTCATAGGAGACGGGCATGCAGCGCGTCGGGTTCGTCGTCTATCCAGGCTACTCGATTATGGCGCTGGCGGCCGTGCCGGCCTTCGAGGTCGCCAACCTCGCGGCGGAAGAGGCGACCTACGACATCCGCTTCGTCTCCGAACATGGAGGTTCGGTCAGCACCTCGGCCGGCATGAACGTGGAGACGGAGGCGTTCGGCGAAACGCCTTTCGACACGCTCGTCATCGGCGGCGGCACCTTCGTGCAACCGTCGACGCCGGGCCTCGTCGCACTCGTTCAGCGTGCGGCCCCTCAAGCCCGGCGCGTCGCCGCCATCTGCACGGGGGCCTTCGTTCTTGGCGAGGCCGGGCTGCTCGACGGCCGGCGAGTTACGACGCACTGGATGCATGCGCGGGAGCTACAGACCCAATTCCCGAAGTGTTCGGCTGACACGGATCGCATTTTCATCAACGACGGCCCGATCTGGACGTCGGCGGGCATGAGCGCCGGCATCGACCTCGCGCTCGCTCTGATTGAGGCGGATCTCGGCCACGACGTGACGAAGGAGATCGCCAGGAAGCTCGTGCTCTACCACCGTCGTGCAGGGGGCCAGTCGCAGTTCTCGACCCTGCTCGACCTCGACGCGAAGTCGGACCGCATCCAGGCGGCCCTGACCTACGCCAAGCGGAACCTCCACCGCCCGCTGTCGGTGGAGGAGTTGGCGGAGGCCGCCCATCTGAGCCCGCGCCAGTTCAGCCGCGTCTTCCATGCCGAGACTGGCCAGTCGCCGGCGAAGGCGGTTGAGAACCTGCGCGTCGAGGCCGCGCGCGTGTTGATGGAGCGCAGCCGACATCCCATCGACGCCGTCGCCGACCAGACCGGCTTCGCGGATCGCAATCGGATGCGTCGGGCCTTTCTCCGGGCGTTCGGACAGCCGCCGCAGGTCATCCGGCGCAACGCGCGTGGAAACGCAGATCCGGCGAATGCTTAACTGAACCCGTCCGCGTTAAACCCACACAGGCAACGATGCTGCCCTGCACGCTTGCTCTTGAGGAAGCCCTCGTCGGTGCAGAATGGCCGAGGCGGACATTGCCGCCATAGCGGTGGAGCGCTTGACACCATAAACATAACAGAACAGGTTATGGTTATGGCAGCCAACAGCCTTCTCGCCAGCGCCGTCCAGGCTCTCTGCGTTCTCGCATGGCGAGGGGCGGAGGGCGCCAACTCTGAGCTGCTGGCCAGAAGCCTGAACACCAATCCAGTCGTCGTCCGTCGCCTTCTCAAGGCGCTGGAGCACAAGGGGCTCGTGCGGCTGCGTCCAGGTCGGCATGGCGGCGTCGAACTCGTGCGTGCCCCGGACGCGATCACGCTCCAGGACGTCTACCGTGCTGTCGAGCCGGACGGGGCGCTGTTTACGCTGCGTGAGCGCCGCAATCCGCGGTGCGCCGTGCAGAAGGCGATGGTGTCCGCATTGCCACCGGTGTTCGAGGCGGCGAACCAGGCGGTCGATGGCGTGCTGCAGCAAACGACACTCGCTATGCTCCTCGAGGAGGTTCGATCGTGAGCATCAGGCCTGCAAGAGCCCTTTAACGACGCAAAACCAAACGTAGATTGTTACGTATTGGATTTGGAGCTGATGATGCGACCAAGCCCTCAGGTTCTGCATCCCGGTAATGTGGAGAAGGTGGTCCAGAACTCCGGCCCGCTGGAACCACAATTCGCTCGCGCGACGCGACCGGTCCGACCGAACCAAGTCCTCGCCATCGTCTGCGTCGGCATGGTGTTGGCCAATCTCGACCTGTTCATCGTCAACGTCGCGCTGCCCGACATCGCCCAGGAATTTCCAGACGCGGGATTGCAACAGCTGTCATGGATCCTGAACGGCTACGCCATCGTCTATGCCGCGCTGTTGGTGTTCTTCGGCCGGCTCGCCGAACGCTACCGTCGCGACGTCAGCTTCCTGCTCGGTGTCGCGCTTTTCACGCTGTCGTCGGCGGCCTGCGCCGCAGCGACGAGCGTCCTGATGCTCGTGGCGTTCCGCATCGTCCAAGCCGCCGGCGCCGCGCTGATGACGCCGACGTCGCTCGGCTTGCTCTTGGCGACCTTCCCGGCAAACCGGCGCGGTCATGCTGTTCGGACTTGGACTGCCGTAGGTGGCTTTGCCGCGGCGCTCGGTCCCGTGGTCGGTGGGCTGCTCCTGGCTTGGAATTGGCGCTGGATCTTCCTCGTCAACGTCCCCATCGGCGTGCTGGCCCTTCTCGTCGGCATCAGGAAACTGCCGAATATCCCCGGCCACGCCGCGCGTCGGCCGGACGCCTGGGGGGCGCTCCTCGTCACGTGCGGCGTCGCGGTTCTCACCTTCGGCATCATGAAGTCTGCCGAGTGGGGCTGGGAGTCGGCGGCCATCATCGCGACGCTGGTTCTCGCGTCGGCGCTCCTCGCGTTGTTCGTCGTCGATTGCCTCCGGTCGGATAACCCGCTCGTCGACCCGGTGCTGTTTCGGATCGCGCCGTTCACCAGCGCGACCCTGATCATGACACCTTATTCCGTCGCCTTCGGCGCCATGCTGCTGTCCATCGCGCTCTGGCTGCAGGAGGGCTGGGGCTGGTCGGCGCTCAAGGCCGGCCTGACCATAGCGCCAGGGCCGTTTCTCGTGCCCGTCACGTCACTCTTGATCGCGGGCAGGCTGATCGCTCGGTTCGGGCCAGCGCCCGTCGTCGGCCTCGGGATCCTCCTTTTCGCAGCGGGCCTAGCGTGGTGGGCGGTCGTACCCGGGTTGGAGCCGAACATGCCGGCTGCGCTCGTCGGTATGTCGTTGCTGGGCATCGGCGTCGGCCTGACCTTCCCGACCCTGATGGGGGCGGGCACGGCGGCGCTCCCCTCATCCGCCTTCGCCACCGGCTCCGGAATCCTGAACATGGCACGGCAGACTGCCCTGGCGCTGGGCGTGGCGGTCTTTGTGGCCGTGACGGGCGCGCCGGACACGCCCATCGCCCGGTTGGTGGCATACGAACGGGCATGGTGGCTGATGGCTGGTTTGACTCTCGCCTGCCTCCTGCCGCTTGCGCTGCTGAGGCTACCGCGTGCGACCACGCGATGAGACCCGTCATCTCAATTGCTCAACCGCGAACGTGAGCCAACCTACCCCAGGCTACCGGCGGGACGGTTCCAGGGTCCTCATTAGAGTCCTTTCAACAGGAGTTCGCATGTCCCTCTCTCTGTACGATGTCTCCGTCCCTGTGTTCATGCGCGGTCTGACGATCCTCTCGACCCTACTCGATAAGGCGGAGGCGCACGCGTCCGAGACCGGTGAGCCACTTGAGACCTACCTTGAGACCCGGCTCGCGCCCGATATGCTGACGCTGGTTGGCCAAGTGCAGCGCGCCTCCGACACCGCGAAGTTCGGTGGAGCGCGACTGACCGGCGCCGCGGCTCCGTCATTTGCAGACGACGAGACCACGTTCGATCAGCTGCGGGAGCGCTGCACGAAGACGGCCGCCTACCTCAGTACCCTTGCACCAGCCACGTTTGAGGGCAGCGATACGCGACCGGTCACCTTCGGCGGCGGCGCCAACGAGCGGACCCTATCCGCCGATCGCTACGTCCTTCAGTTCGCGCTGCCGAACTTTTTCTTCCACGTCACCACGGCCTACGACATTCTGCGGCATAAAGGCGTTCCGGTCGGCAAGCGGGACTACCTTGGTTCCTACGACGACACTTCAACATAGCGCTTTCAATATCGTCCTCATTGAAACAATCCGGACAGCCATCACTACCTATGGCAACTCGTCCGCTTACGCGAAGAGCGTGCTCCAGAGCGGTCATTCTGATTTCGGCCAGACTACGTCAGGCTAGGCCATCATCGCGCTTCGAAGCGGACGTTCGGCTTCGCGCCCGAGAGTGGAACGGCAAAAATCCCGCCCATCTCGGACATAGGCGCCGGCCTCTCCAGCAGCCCGGGAACCGGCCCTTCCAGGGGCACGTAGGTGCTGAAGGCCTCGCAGGGCACAGCGCCGCCACCTACCATTCCCTTACGCAAAAGGACGGCGCAGTCGCCCTGCACTTACCCTCAAGCGCACTTCCCTCAAAAGGCTCACGCATCAAAGGTGCACAGGTGTGCACAAAAAATGGATCTTTCAGAAGCGTTTTGCAGCGTTTCGAACGGTTTCAGAATGCTTCGAATTGCTACGTTTTCTGTGATAGGATGACAACAGCTACGTTTTAGATCCTAGGGCATGGACACGGACCACCTTCGATCAGGCTTGGAACGACTTGCCTCCGACCTGAACCTGGCTGGAGAGCCGATCGCGCTCGATGTCGTGGTCGCGCGTCATCTGCCGCTGCTCAGCGAGGCGCGCGCGGCGCGGCTACGCTGGACAAGCCTCGCGAGGCTTCTCGCCGAGGCAGGGGCACGACGCTCGGACGGAGGTGCCATCTCGGCCGATCAGCTCCGCGCGAGCTATTCGCGGGCTGCTCGTCATCGCCTTCGCATTCAAACGATACCTGTCGAGAGGGCTGAAGCCCAGGTTCGGGCAACGAGGCCCCTTCCGAGCGCAGGCTTCCTTGACCGGTCCGCGATGGCACCTTCTGAGCCGACCAATGCCGGAGACGTCGAACCTTCGGGCCAGCGACGCCCGGAGCGATCCGGCCGGACGACGGATCCGGAGCCGACCGATTCCGAACTTGCGTCGGTTCGAGCCCGCCTTCGGCAGACAAGCCTGTAACGAGTCTTCTCTAGGAAAGGGTATCCCTGTGGCATTCCGCAGTAATATGATGCGCGATGACGATCCATATGGTCTGCGGTCCTGGGAGAAATACGACCTGATCGACGATCATCTGGTCGTTACGCCAGCCCGCACCAGCCTCGAATGCGTTATCTACTTCGATCCGCAGCGGCGAGAGTCTCTCGACTTCGATCGGATCGAAGAGAAAATCGCCGCAGACCTCGCGCCGCGCCATCGGGTGTTCCGGTTCGAGCCACTGACCGAGGCGAACATGGCGAGTTGGTCGCCGTTCCTGACGGCAGAGGCCGAACGCGCCTTCCTGCGCCATGGCTATGGCCGAGCGCCCGTCGGGCTCTCATCCGGCATTCCGCGTCCGCCGCGTCCGGTCGGATCGCCCGAGAAGAACCGGACGCTCAATCTCAACTACGATGCTTTCTACGGCCTCGCCGCAAAACTGAATGCGACCCTGAGGGCGATCCAGGACATCAGACCGGCAGGCGCTCTTCCGGCGTGGCTACGGCGCGATCCGGCTGAGATCCTCCAGCCCGTCTGCGGCTGCCTGCCCAGGAACGGGGAGGATAAGCTCGGGATCCCCCTGACGCGACAGGGCGACCTCTGGCTCGGCTGCGATGATTTCAAGCATAGCCAAGTCGTCTTCCCAGCGATCGCGGCCACGCCCGCGACAGCCGTCACGAAGGGACGCGAGGTTCGTGTCCGCTGGTACGGGCTGAGCCAAGAGAAGATGAGAGCGCAGATCCGTCGCGAGCTGACGGACTGCCTCGACAACGGTGTCGACGGCTTCGACCTGCCGGCCCTCGCCCTGTTCATGTGCCAGAACGTCATGATGTTGCGGCTCGCCGCTGAAGCGGTGCGGCGCCGGTTCGCGGCCTCCCGCGATCAATACGACGACGAACGGCGCGTTTGCGATCATGAGGATCTCAATCTGAGCCTGAAGATCGAAGGCGCGCACGACATCGATCCTGGCCGGGTCCGTCTGCAGATCGAGCACTGGGAGCCGACGCTTGCGGCGCGAACTCTGATCGGCTTCTATGGTGGCAGCGCCCCGGTCCGGAGCCACGATTCAACGAGCGAAGCTTTGCGGATCGAGCGGCTTGCCCGCTGGGTGGGCGAACTGCGTCGAGGCTGCCACGCTGATCTCGATCCCGCGACCGCGGCGGACATCCTCGGGATCTTCGAGCGCCCGTCGCCCGAGTTCCAGGACCTCTTCGACCACCCGGCCGCATGGTCTGCTTTCGCCGTTCTCGACTCGATGATCGGCGGGGCCGGCTGGAACGTCCTCCGGAAGGCGGCACTTCGCGTCGTCGAACGGTCGGTGCCGTTCAGCGTCTCGTACGCCTTGAGCGGCCAAGGGCAGCGATTGCCGGGCGCGACCGTGGATCTTCCGAACCGGCACGTGACGGTGTTCGGTCCGGCACTGCTGTTGCCGATCGAGAACGGATCCGCGCTTCGGGATCAGGCACGAGTGATCTCCCCTCGCGGATTGTACGTCGACTGACGGGCGCGCTCTTCCGGGGTCTTCTGCTGCACTGCAATTCGTCGGGACCAAGCACCCGTATCCAGGGCGGGCGCTGGGCCGAGCAGCCCGCGCGAGCCGCTCCCAAGCCCGGGACGGCTCGACCCGTACGGAAGGAGTGCAAGCTCATGCCGGGATACGACATGGAACTGGACATGAAGGTCAAGGCGGTCGGAGACGACCTCGTCGGCAGGCTCCGAGCCCTCAGTGGGCTCGAAGCGGTCGAGTCTCACCGCTTCGCAGTCAGAACCTGCCAGGACGCCCTCGGCGCCCTGCCGATCGGCGACGGCCTCAATAAGCTGAGCGACGCTCAGGTCCAGGCATTGCTGCCGAAGGTCGAGGCGGCCCGTGTGGCCGTCGCGGTCCTGGCGGCCGTGCTCGAGCAACGTGGCCTGTGATCTGACGACCACGTGAGCAGGGCTGCGGGTGGAAACCCTTCCACCCGCGGCCTTTTGCTGTTCGGGGTCGGCGTCGTGTCGAGCGGCTAGGCTTGCGCGGCCCTGACGCCATGACCGGCCTTGCGTGGCGCGGTCAGCCAGGGCGCGGCAACGTAGCCCTCCCGCTTCTTCGGCCAGACCGTCAGCGGCCAGTCGAGTTCGTAGACGTCGCCGAGCCCGGTGATCGCGGCGCGTAGGCACTTGTGCGTCGGGTCCTCCGGATCGGTGCCGCTCAGACGGACGCCGAGATCGCGGGTCAGCGCCGTCGTCGACAGAAGCGGTCGCTCGCCGCGCAAGGTCCGATAGGCAGCCTTGCGGTCCGGGTCATCGTTACGCTCGTGCCAGACGAGCGTCCGCCGTCCGATAAGCGCCTCCGCCCGCTCCGCCGAGGCACCCGTGGCGAGAGCCGAGAAGATCCGCAGTCGGAACAGGTCCTGCACGACCTGTCCCTGCTCGGCGCCATAGACGGCCGGAAGCTGTGCGAGGCTCTGAAGCGCGGCGACGACCACGAGGCCCTTCTCCCGACCCAGGGCCAGGGCGGTCTCGATGCGCGGGATCCGGCCGAGAGCTGCGAACTCGTCGAGCACTAGGGTCACACGGCGTTGCGAGTCGACTGGCAGGCTCGGATCGCTGATCCCGACCACGACCCGGCCGAGCACGGTCGTCGAGACCAAGCTCGACAAAACCTCGTACTCGGACGTCGTCTGCAGGACGACTGTGCGCGGTCCTTGCCCCCGCAACCAGCGCCTGACAGAGAAGCGCCGCTCCCGCGGCGTGTTGGCCCAGGCCAGAGCGAGCGGACGTATGCCGGCGAGGGCACCGGACCACAGCGTCGCCATCACGCCGAAGGTGGTGTTGCTGATCCCGTCCTCGCCTTGACCGAGCAGCGGGCTGGCGGAGAGGTCGAGGCGGGCGACCCTGGCGCGGATCGCGTCGGGCTCGTCGAGCAGACGCTCGAAAAGGTCCAGGAATGTCCAGCGGCCTCCTTGCTCGGCGGCAAGGTCGTGCAGGACGTCAACGAACACCGCTCGCGCGCTCTGCGCCCAGAATGCACCGCCTTCCGACATCGGAATGACGGCGGCAGCCAGATCCATGTAGGCCGCGTCGCCGCCGAGGTCGGCGGCCGCGTCCCAGGCCCAGCCTTCGGCATGATGCGCGCCGATCAGCGCCGTTTCCTCGCGATCAAAGGACTGAGCGACGTCGCCCTTGACGCAATGCAGGAGGACCCGGTCTCCGCGGGCCATGGCCTGACTGGCCAGAGCCCGCAGGATGTTCGACTTACCTGAACCCCTGTCGCCGACGACCAGCAGACCCAGACCCTCCGCCTCGCGCGGCAGCCGCACGCCGGGTGCGAGCCAGAGGCCCATCCTGGACGTGGCCCCGTAAATGCGCCGTAGGCGCCCGGTCAGCATCCGTGCAGCATCCTCGTCTCGATAATGTCGGGGCTCGTCGGCATGGGGTTGCATGACCCCGCAATCGCTCAGCGGCGTGTTCCGGCGCGCGAGGAAGCCGGCGACAAGCCCTCCGGCGAGGGCACAGAGCAGAGCGAGGCCGGCCCGGCGCTGCATGCTGAGTTCGACCCAGGGATAGTCGAGGTAGGCTGCAAACTGGCGAAGCGGGATCCGGTAGGCGCCGTCACCGGGATCGGTGAAGGGCAGCGCCAGCACCGTCAGCGCAGGCATCGTGGCGACCGCGATCACAACCATGGCGAGGAGTGCCGTCCTGATCGACGGTGCCGATGAGCGGCGCGGCGCGATGCCAAGATGCGGTTGGAGGAATGCGGACATCGTTCGTTCCTGGACAGAGAAGGAGGGCCGCGGGCGTCCCGGAGGGCGTCCGCGTTTGGTTTTCGATGGTCTCGTCGGGGTTCAGAAGTTGCTCAGGCGGAGCAGCACGACGCAGACGGCCGCCAGCAGCGCGCCGGTGGCGTAGCCCCAGCGCCGTGCCCGGGCCTCGAAGCCGGGAGCATCCTCTCGGCACGCGCACCACCAGCCCTTGATCCTCGCGGCAGCCGGCTTCGCGGGCCGCCGCGGCCGGGGCGCGACCGGTGTCGCCCCGGCCGAGCGCTCTCCGCTCCCGATCGGGTTCTGCCCGACCGCTGTCCGCGCCTCGCGCCGCAGTTCCCTGATGAACCGGGCGAGGCCGTCTGGGCCGAGGCGGCTGAGCCGCCGCGCACTGATTGCCCCGGGATCCGTCAGCGCTTCCCGTGCGGTTCGCCGCGCCAGGGCGAGGCGGGCGGCCCGCCCTTCGTCGAGGATCGCCTCCTCGACGGCCTCCCGCGCGGATCCCGATCGTGGCAGGCCCGAACCAGGAGCGTGCGTCGATGGTCCGGGGACTTCCTCATGCCTGCCGCGGCCGAGGTCGGCGGGCATCACGCCTCTCCGGGGGCGACGATGCCCGGCAGGAGGGGCGCGAGCTCCGCCCGCATCGTGCGCACGAAGGCGGTCACCGCCGAGCGCATGATCTTGGCCTCGGATACCTCCTCGCCGAGCAGCGCGGCGGCCTCGATTGGCGCGAGGCTCATGGCCTTGATGAAGCGCAACGCGTGGTTCTCGTAGGCGCTCCAGGCATCCGCCTCGATGAGCGGCATGACGCGATGGTGTCGGCCGGGGCCGTCGAGGAGCGGCGCGAGTTCCGAGCGCCAGACGAGGGCAGCGTCCGAGCGCGGCTTGAGTTCCGACAGGCGACCGTCGCGCTGGTTCTCGACGAAGACGATGCTCGCCTGCGGCAGAGCCTGCGCGAAGGCCCGAATCGTCGCGGCCGCCTGTCGCAGCGCCTCGCTCTCGATCGGCGCGGGCACGAGCACGACGGCGGACATGCCCCAGGCGGCCAAATCCTCCTGCAACTCGGCCTTGCGCGCCCAGAGCGCCGTCAGCTCGACCCGGTTGGCGCCGACATCGAGCAGGACGCAGGCCTCGGTCCGAGGCGCCTCGGCGCAGGCGTCGTAGAGCGGTGCGAACGGGCCGGTCAGCGCCCGAGGCGCCCGCATCGCGGCCTCGTAGTCCGGCACGATGGTGGCTACGCGGGCCCCGAGCATCGCCCCGAGCCGGCGCTGATCGTCGACCTGGAAAGGGCGGTAGGGCCGTCCGGCCAGCGTCCAGAGATCGGCGATCAGGGTCGCCAGCGTGGACTTGCCGACGCCGCCTTTGCCGCTGGCCACCGTGACGAACTGGGGGCGCGGAGCGATGGAGGCGGGCGGTGGATGAGAACCGGTGTCGCCGGTCGGCCGAGCGGGCTGCGAAGGTCTGGCTGGCATGGTCTGCTCCTGGTCGGTGCCGCGGACACGGGTCCGTGGACGGAGCAGATTGAGCATCAGGCTCACGGCCTGGAATTGCATTGCAGCTTATTTTCTGGCGAGCCGTAGCCACGCGATGATGTGTCTAGCAATGCAATTGGGCCGCCCGAGGTACGCCTACTGAACTGCTTCCAAATTTGGAGGCAGCCATGGTCGCGTCGATCGCGGCAGGAACATCCCCTCGCTACTATCTCGCTCAGGTCGAGTACTATCTCGGCGGTCGCGAGCCGGCCGGACGGTGGCTCAGCGTCGGTCCCGGTCTCGGCGTAGAGGCCGGTACACAGGTCGAGCGCGTACCGTTCGAGCGCCTGCATGCCGCCCGGGACGAGCATGGTCGTCCACTGCTCAGCCACCGCGATGGCCGGGCCGAGCGGGTCGGCGGCTACGACGTCACCTTCAGCGCGCCCAAATCCGTGTCTCTGCTCTGGGCGCTCGGCGACCCGGAGATGCGGGTCGCGGTGGAGGTGGCGCAGGCGGCGGCGGTCGCTGCCGCGGTTGACCTGCTCGACCGGAACGCGGCTTTCTGCCGCCGCGGTAAAGGTGGACTGATCCGCGAGCGGGTCAAACTCACGGTGGCGCTGTTCCAGCATGGCGAGGCGCGTCCGGCTGAGCATGAAGATGGCCTGATCTTCGCCGACATGGCGTGTCATGCGCACAACTGTGTATTGTCTCTGGCGCAGCGGGCCGACGGCAGTTTTGGTGCCCTTGACGGCAAGGCCCTGTTTGCCTGGAAGATGGCGGCCGGCGCGGTCTACCACGCCGAGTTAGCCCGTGGCCTGCAGCGGATCGGGCTTGCGATCGAGCCCGCCGGCTCGAATGGCCTGTTCGAGGTCGCCGGCGTCGACCGTGGCCTGTGCGCGTACTTCTCGGCCCGTCGCAACGAGATTGAGGACGAGCTCGCGCAGGCCGGCATCGGCAGCAGCGCCGAGGCGCCCGCTTTCGCCGCCGCCAAGGCGCGGGCCTCCCGACGGGCTAAGGAGCCGGCGACCCACGCGGGCGAGGATCGTCACGCCTTCTGGCGCGAGCGCGCCGCGGCGCGTGGGTTCGAACCGGAGGCAGTGCTGCGCGCGGCCGTCGACCGGGGGCGTGAGGTTCCTGTTCTGTCGCATGACGAGCGGGAGGCCTTGATCCGCGCTCAGGTCGAGGCGATCCCGAGCGCGCTCACCCAGACGCAGAGCCTGTTCGAACACCGGCATCTGGTCGCCGCCGTCGCATCGGCTCTCGTCGGCACCGGTACCGGGGCCGAGCGCGCCGCGGCTGAGGTCGACCGGCTGGTCGCGGCCGGCGAAGTCGTGGCACTCGGGCGTGACGCGCGCTGGCCGCACCCGGTCTACTCGACACGGGAGATGATCGGCATCGAGCGCGGTCTGCAGGCCGCCGCGCTCGACCTCGCCGCATGCAGCGTGGACAACTCTCCGGCCACGGCGCGGGTCGCGGAACTCGTGCGCCTCGCCGACCTCAACCCGGAACAGGCGCAGGCCGTACGGTTCGCTGCAGCCGCTCCAGTTCTCGGCATCATCGAAGGCGCGCCAGGGGTCGGCAAGACGACGCTGCTCGCGCCGGTGGCGCAGGCTTGGCGGGAGACCGGTTGGCGCGTCATCGGCGCGGCGAGCGCCTGGAAGGTCGCCCACGCTCTGCGCGACGACCTCGCGATCGAGGCGCGGGCCATCGACAGCTGGCTGGCGGGCGCGGATCAGGGACGGCCGTTCCTGCAGGACAAGACCCTGCTGCTGATCGACGAGGCCGGCCTCACCGGCAGCCGGCAGCTTCATCGGATCCTGCAGGAGGTCGAGCACGCCTGGGCTCGGGGTGAGCAGGTGGCGTTGCGTCTCGTCGGCGACCGCAAGCAGCTGCAGCCGATCGGTGGCCCTGGCCTTCGTATCGTCGCCGATGCGATCGGGACGCAGCGGGTCGACACCATCGTACGTCAGCGTCACGGCTGGGCACGCGAGGCGGTGACGCATCTCGGCGCAGGGCGTGCCGGAGAAGCCCTCGCGCTGTTCGATCGCCACGGCGTCGTCAACGCGTGTGCCGGCCCCCGCGCCACCGTCACGGCGATGATCGCCGCCTGGGTCTCGGCGCGCGAGTCAGCCCGAAACACGGCGGAACCGCTTCTGATCGCGCGGACCAACCGTCAGGTGCTGGCACTGAACGCGGCTGCGCGCGAAGTTCTGCGGGGCGAGGGGCGTCTCGCGGCAGAGGATGACGCGAGCCTGACGGCGGTCACCGCCTCGGGTCACCCGCACCGGCTCGGCTTGGCCGTGGGCGACCGGATCCGCTTCCTCGCCCGCCTCGACACAATCGGCGCGATCAACGGCACGGAAGCTGTCCTCACCAGGATCGAGCGGCACGGTGGCCACGACGAAGCCGGGCTGCGCCTGACAGCTAGGATCGGCGACCGCGAGGTCGGCTTCGCGCCTGCCGAGCTGGCCGACCATCGAGGCCGTGTGCGCCTCGGGCACGCTTACGCCACGACCTGCTTCGGGGCTCAGGGGCTGACCACCGACGAAGCGCTGGTCTGGGTCGATGCCGGGCTCGATCGGCACCACGCCTTCGTAGCTGCGAGCCGGGCACGCGAGATCACCCGGTTGTTCGTTGACCGCGTCAGTCTCGACGCCGCGGTCCGTCAAGGCCGGTCTCTGAGCGAGCGGAGCCGTTCGGTCGGCCCCGACGAGCGCCGGATCGCGCTCGCGCGGCTCCTCGCTCGCTCGGGGGAGAAGGCCTCGACGCTCGATCATCCCGCCGCGATCGGCGTGAGCCGGGAACTGATGGACCCACCTCGATCCGTTGGCGGCATATCTGAGACGCGAGTCCCCGCCGTCGAGCAGAGAGGCGCGACGGACGCTCAACGATCGACGCACGACCGCCGTCGCGGCAAAGGGCTCGCCCTCGATGGCTGAGCCCGCCCGTACCTCCCCTGCCTCGATCGTAAAGCGGAAGCGGCCGGCTCGGGGCAAGCGCGACGGGCTCAGGGTCGTCATCGACCATCTCGCTCCGTCGTCGATCAGCCACTTCCGCCTGCAGCTTTTCACATGGCGGTCGCCCCGTTGCTGCCTGCCTGACGACGACGTTCGGCTGGCCCGGATGCTCGGCATCACGCCCAAGCGTTGGGCCAATTTGAAGCCAATCGTCCTGGCCAATTGGACCTTAATTGAGGGCAATTGGCGTAACGATCAGGTCGCTCGCGAGCATCAATTCGTCAGCGAAAAAGTCGAGCGGAAACGCGCTGCTGGGAAGCTTGGCGTTCGGCCTAAGTCATTGGAATTACAGGATGCAGGGGAAGCATTAGGTTCTGAAATTGAGAAGCAAACGGAAAGCGAAACGAAAGCGGCTAAAGCTACATATACCGCTATAGTCCCCACTGGGGATGAGCCCGAAGGCTTCTTCAAATTCAAGGCGATGTACCCGAAGCGGAACGTCGCGTTTTCGACAACGCTTGCCCGGAAACGTTGGCTGGAGGCATGCCGACGAGGCGCCAGCCCGGATGAGATCATTGCTGGAGCCACAGCCTACGCCGCCGAGCAGAGCCGCATCGGCAAGGTCGGCACCGAGTTTGTGAAAACTGCCGACGCGTGGCTGAACCAGCAGCGCTCGCGGGACTACACGGCTGCCCCAGTGAAGCTCGCTGCAGCAGCGCCAGCGTCCGTTGCGGACGATTCGTGGCGCGATCGGGTACAGCGTTGGCAGGACACTCGAGGGCACTGGCCGTGGCGGGACAGCGAAGCGCCGAACAGCCCGAAAACCCTTGTTCCGGCGGCAATCCTCGAGGAGTTCGGCATCGGTCGCCACGACGAAAATCCAGCCATGCTCAAGCTGTCGGGGGCTCGGTAGCCGATGCGCGATCGCGCTCTCCCTGCCCGCTTTCCGCCTCACGGCGCTTGGCCCGGCGTCATGCGCGCCGATCTCGTGGCAGCTTTCTTCGACTGCCGGGATACCGGTGAACTCGCTCGTCGGGTCCGCGACGGGGACGTCCCACCCCCGACAGCGCTCCGGGGTATGGGGCGGAAGCGCGAGCCGGTTTGGGCGCTCGAGTCCTGCCAACGGTTCATTGCGCGCCGCCATCAGATCTCCGAACATGAGGCCGTCGCTGAGAGCGTCGTGGATTTGATCTGATGGTGCGCCAGCCCCGCCTTCCCCTACCCCGCTACGTGCGCCGGAAATGGCTGCGCGGGGAGCGGGCGTGGGGCCACTTCTTCGAGGTGCCGACCTGGGCAAAACAGGCGGGCTGTCCGGTCCGCAATGAGGCCCTCGGGACCGACTACGATCTCGCCTGCCGGCGAGCCGAAACGGTGCTGCTGAAACAGCTCGACTCCTGGCGCACCGCCGGCCGGTCAGACCTCATCCCGGACCGGACCGCTGAAGGATCATTCGACTGGCTCGCAGCGACCTACAAGGCGTCGGAGAAGTACACCAAGCTCAGCCGCAGCCAGCGTACCAACCACGATCTCGGGTTCTCGCTCGTCGCCGGCTACACCCTGCGGGACGGCAGGCGGTTCGGGTCACTGTCTCTGAAGAGCATCACCACCGATGTAGTCGACCGCCTCTTCGACAAGCTCCTAATGGTCCATGAGCCGGTACTCGGCACTGACGGCAAGCCGGTCCTCGACGGCAAGGGTCAGCCCGTCACGCGTCCTCGCGAGCGGCGAACCACCGTCAACCACGCCATGAAATCCTGCCGCCGGGCCTGGAACGTCGTGCGTCGCGGCAACCCGAAGATCGTGCCCGAGCAGAACCCATTCAGCCGGATGGGCCTGAAGGACACCTCGAAGGAGACGCCGACCGGCTCCTACGAGCAGCTTCTCGCCTTCGTGGCAGCCTGTGACGCCAACGGGCATGCATCCCTCGGCTCCGCTGCCATGGTCGCTTGGGAATGGCTGCAACGCGAGGAGCACATTTTCGGCGTGCTGACCGTCGAGCACTACCGTCCGCGTGGGCGCCCCGACGAGGTGTTCATCATCCACCCGAAGACGGGAGAGGAGGTCTGGATCCCGCTGTTCGACGCGGGCGAGCCCCTGTTCCCCGAGTTGATGGAGCGCCTCGATTCCATCAAGCGAGGGCGGATCGGTGGCCTGCTCATCGTTCGTGATTGGGTGGACAAGACCTCCGGAGTGCCGGTGCCTTGGCTCGCCCGGTCCGGCGACCTCACGTACATGCGTCACATCACCAAGGACATGATCCGGGCAGCCGATCTGCCGCTCGATCTGTCTTTCCGCTCGTGGCGGCATGGAGGCATGACCGAGCTTGGGGATGCTGAGCTTACCGACGCCCAAATCCGGGCCATCAGCCGGCACAAGAACGCTCGAACCCTGCCTCGCTACGTTAAAAGGACGCAACGCCAGATCATCGCCGGCACGCGCAAGCGCCGCCTTACTCGAACAAATCGGGGTGATTTGTCGGAATGAGCAGCCGCCCGCTTGTCGGAACGGCGCCCCGAGGGCCGAGTTAAGTCGTTGTAATTCCTGGCGACCCCGGTAGGGCTCGAACCTACGACCTGCCGCTTAGAAGGCGGCTGCTCTATCCAGCTGAGCTACGGAGTCGGGGCCAGGCGGCCCCAGAAGCCACGGGCTCGCCCGAGGGTCAAGCGCGCGGGGCGAGGACCGGCGCGGCGTCCCGGATCGGGCCGAGGATGGAGAGACTGCCCCGCGGCGATGCGCCGGACGCGCCTTAGCGATCCGGCGCCGGGAGCGGGCCGGGGTTGCGCGCCGCCGCGGATCCGGTCAGGCGCGGAGCGCGGTTCATGCCGGGGCGCCGCGCCCCCGTCGGGAGACCGAGCTTGACCGCGCCGAGTCCCACAGCCTCGCCCTCCGGACATGTCCGGCGCCGCCGCCTCGCCGCCGGCCGGGGCAGCCTGAGCCGGCCGGGCGGCGATCTGCGGCGCCTGCCCACGGGCCTCGACCTCCGGAACGTGCGGCTCGTGGAGGGCGTGCGCGCCGCCTTCGCGTTCGGCGTCGTCATCCTCCTCAACATCTGGATCCAGTGGTCGCCGCTGCTGACCATGGCGCTCGCCGCCAACCTCGCCTGCTTCTGCGACAACGGCGGCCCGATGCGGGCGCGCCTGCGCGTCCTCACCGCCTTCTCGTTCCTCGGCGGCCTGCTCTGGGCCGGCCTCGGCCTGATCCAGCCCCTCGGCCTGCCGGTGGTCGTCCCGGTCGCCTGCGCGCTGATCTTCGCCTGCTCGTACGCGCGCGTCTGGAGCGTGCAGGCCCAGTCGGCCGGCAACGTGCTCGTGGTGGTGCTGTGCATCGCTCTCGACCGGCCGCTCGACGTCGCGCAGGCGGCCGTCACCGCGGCGATGTTCGCGGCCGGCGGTCTCTGGGCGACCTTCCTGGCCCTGGTCATCTGGCGGCTGCACCCGTACCGACCGGCCCACCGGGCGGTGGCGGAGGTCTGGCACAATCTCGCCCGGCTCTGCGGCGACCTCGAGCGGCTCGTCGCCCTGCCGGAGCCCGACACGGCCGCCTTCGACGGCCACGCGCGGGGCCACCGCCGCGGCGTGCGGGCGAGCATCGAGACCGCGCGGACCATGATCCTCGACCTCGCCCGCTCCCGCGAGCGGGTCTCGGACCGCACCGCCCAGGCCCTGCTGCGCCTGGAGAGCGCCGAGCAGATCTTCGCCGCGCTGATCGCCGTGGGCGAGTTGATCGACAGCCGGCCCGACGCGCGCCGCCGGGCGCTCGCCAAGGTCTTCCTGCGGCGCCTGCGCCCCCTGCTGGTGACCATCGCCCGGGCGATCCGCGACGACGTCAACCTCGACCTCGGCCGCCTGGAGCACTCCATCGTCCGGGTGGCCGACGGCCTGTCGGAGGACCCGACCCTGGCCCGTCTCGCCGACCGGATCGCCGGGCGCGTGCGGCTCGGCGCCAAGCTGTCGACGCCGGAGGGCTACCGGCCCGGTGGCACGATCACGGAGGGCGGCAGCCTCGACCGCTGGACCCGCTACGTCGGGCCGCTGGCGCAGAACTTCACCCTGGCCTCGCCCAACCTGCGGCACGCCCTGCGGGCGAGCGCGGTCGCGGCGCCGGCGCTCGCCGCCACCCTGACCTACGCGGGCGCCTTCACGCACTGGCTGGTGATGACCGTGGTGCTCACCATGCAGCCCTTCTACGCGGCGACGTGGCAGCGGGCCCTGGAGCGGATCGGCGGCACGGTGCTGGGCGGCCTCGTGGGGGCCGTGCTCGCCTACTGCGCCACGAGCCCGCTGGCGGAGGCCGGGCTCATCCTCGTGCTCAGCATCGTCGGCTTCGCGGCGCGCCAGATCTCGTACGGGTTCTTCGTCACCTGCCTGACGCCCCTCGTGGTGCTGCTCGTCGAGTTGCTGGAGCCCGGCCACAGCTCCTGGGAGATCGTCGCCATGCGGGGCGGCTTCACGGTGCTGGGCGGCGTGATCGCGGTGGCGAGCTGCCTGGTGCTCTGGCCGATCTGGGAGCCCGATCAGGTCCGGCAGGAGCTGCGCCGAGCGCTGAAGGCCCAGGCCGGGCTCGCCGAGGCGGTGCTCCGCGCGCCGCCCGGCGAGGGCCGCGAGGCCGCGATCGCGGCGCAGAGCCGCGAGGCCGGACTCGCCCTCAACGATCTGGAGGCGGCGCTGTCCCGCGCCCTGCAGCAGCCCCGGGCCGGCAGCCACCCGGAGGTGGAATCCGCCCTGGTGGCCGACGCGACTCTGCGCCGGATCAGCGCCCGGCTGATCGTCCTGCGGCACGCCCCGGAGGCGGCCGCCCCCGAGGCGGAGCCCTGGCGGGCCTGGATCACCGCGACCCTGGCGGCCCTGGGCGCGGACAGGCCCGTGCCCGAGCGGCCGGCGCTGGATCGCGGACAGTCGCTCGTGCGCCTCGTCAGCCAGGTCGATCTTCTGGTGGGAACCCTGCGGCCCGGGGAGATCCGGGCCGCGACGGTTGCGGATGGCGGAGCCCCGGCTTCGAGCAACGGGACCGCGGCGCGGGCCGGTCAGCCCGTCCTGCCGTCCTGACGGACGGCCCCCCGTCAGAACCGCGGCAGGGCGTTGGCCGGGCCGCCGGCATGCGGGCCGCTGTAGCGGTAGGCGGCCGGCCGGGCCGGGCCGGCGGCGTCCCGGTACAGGACGGGGGCGTTGCCGACCCAGCCCGAATAGGCCGAGGCCGGGTAGGGCGAGTGCTTCGAGTCCAGGCCCTGCGCGAGGGCGGGCGTGGCGACCGCGGCGACCAGGGCGGCGGCAGCGAGCATGCGAACGGTCATGATGATCTCCGAGTGTCTTCGTATGACTTCAGCGGGAAGTCATCCGGTCAACCGTGTCGAGTGAGGAAGATCGTCGTCGCGATGCGCTGGGCGGCGGTCTTGATCGCTCCGGCTTTGCTTGGCCGAATGTGACCTCTCAACGGAGATACTCTGCCCCGGGTTCGACCGCCGCCGTGCGCTGGCGCACGGGGAGACGCGGCGCGGGCCGGAAGGCGCGCGACGGGTCCAGGCACGGCCGGGGATGCGTCCCGCGCCGAAGCGTGGCACAGACCGCGGCCTGAGAGGGATGCAGACCATGCGGCTGATCGTCGGCCTCGGAAACCCGGGCGCGCGCTACGCGGGCAACCGCCACAATATCGGCTTCCTCGCCGTCGACGCGATCGCCCGACAGCACCGGGCGAGCCCGTTCCGCCACCGGTTCCAGGGCGAGGCCGCCGAGGTGGTGCTGGGCACCGAGCGGGCGATCCTGCTGAAGCCCTCGACCTTCATGAACGAGTCCGGCCGCGCGGTCTCGGAGGCGCAGCGCTTCTACAAGATCCCGCTCAGCGACGTGATCGTGCTGCACGACGAGCTCGACCTCGCGCCCGCCAAGCTCCGGGTGAAGCTCGGCGGCGGCAATGCCGGCCATAACGGCCTGCGCTCGATCACCGCGCAGTGCGGCAACGATTACCGCCGGGTGCGGCTCGGCATCGGCCATCCCGGCGACAAGGCGCTGGTCCATGCCTACGTGCTCAACGATTTCGGCAAGGCCGAGCTGCCCTGGGTCGAGGATCTCTGCCGGGCGGTGGCCGACCACGCCGCCCTGCTCGCCGCCGGCGAGGACGCGAGCTTCCAGAACAAGGTCCACCTCGCCATGGCCGGCCGCGGCTGGGACGACGTGAAGACGCTGGGCGCCAGAAATTGACACGCCCACACGGGGACGGGATATCGGGGCGGGCGAGAGGGTCCGATGAAGGCGGTGCGCGTCGCGCCCGGCTGTCGGCGGTTCGATTGCCTCCCGGCCGCCGCGGCCCGGCGCGTCGGTGTCGCGCGCGCTCGACCGAGGACGGGGCGCGCGGCGTCGTGTTCGCGGGCCCGATTCTCATCAACCCATTCCGCGCGTCGCCCGACGACGCGCTGCGACGGAACTGACCCATGGGCTTCAAATGCGGCATCGTCGGCCTGCCGAACGTCGGCAAGTCGACCCTCTTCAACGCGCTGACGCAGACGGCGGCCGCCCAGGCGGCGAACTACCCGTTCTGCACCATCGAGCCGAATGTCGGCGAGGTGGCGGTGCCGGATCCGCGGCTGAATGACCTCGCCCGGATCGCCTCCTCGAAGGAGATCATCCCGACGCGGCTGACCTTCGTGGACATCGCCGGCCTCGTGCGCGGCGCCTCCAAGGGCGAGGGCCTGGGCAACCAGTTCCTGGCCAATATCCGCGAGGTCGACGCCATCGCCCACGTGGTCCGCTGCTTCACGGACGGCGACGTCACCCACGTGGAGGGCAAGGTCGATCCGGCCGCCGACATCGAGACCATCGAGACCGAGCTGATGCTCGCCGACCTCGACAGCCTGGAGCGCCGCGCCCAGGCGCTGGAGAAGAAGGCCAAGGGCGCCGACAAGGAGGCCAAGGAGACCCTCGACCTCGTCAACCGCGCCCTGCCGCTGCTGCGCGACGGCAAGCCCGCCCGCCTCGTGGAGCGCAAGCCCGACGAGGAGAAGCTGTTCCAGTCGCTCGGCCTGATGACGGCCAAGCCCGTCCTCTACGTCTGCAACGTCGACGAGGGCGACGCCGACAAGGGCAACGCCTACTCGGACGCGGTCTTCGCCCGCGCCAAGGCGGAGGGCGCCGTGGCGGTGGTGGTCTCGGCCAAGATCGAGAGCGAGATCGCCGTGATGCCGGAGGCCGACCAGGCCGAGTTCCTGGAGGCGGTGGGCCTCGCCGAGCCGGGCCTGAACCGGGTGATCCGCGCCGGCTACGACCTGCTCGGCCTCGTCACCTACTTCACGGTCGGCCCCAAGGAGGCCCGCGCCTGGACGATCACCAAGGGCACCCGAGCGCCGGGCGCGGCCGGGGTGATCCACTCGGATTTCGAGAAGGGCTTCATCCGGGCCGAGACCATCGCGTTCAAGGACTACACGGCGCTCAACGGCGAGGCCGGGGCCCGGGACGCCGGCAAGCTCCGGCTGGAGGGCAAGGATTACGTGGTGCAGGACGGCGACGTGCTGCACTTCCGCTTCGCCAACTGAGGTCGGCCTCACCCCGTCATCGCGCGCGCAGCGACGCGACCCAGGGCAGCGCGACCCCGGTGAGCGCGGCGCCGCCTGGATCGCTTCGCTCCGCTCGCAAAGACGGCGATCCCAATCGCCTGCCCCACTGATCAACGTGACGAGCCCGCCATGCCCGATCCCGCCCTGGAAGACTTCTCCGTCGGCGACGTGATCGTCGGGGAGCCGCTGACGGTGACCCGCGACGACATCGTGGGCTTCGCGAAGGATTTCGACTTTCAGCCCTTTCACCTCGACGAGGCGGCGGCGGAGACGACCTTCGCGGGCCGGCTGATCGGCTCGGGCTGGCACACGGCGGCCCTGGGCATGCGCCTGCTCCAGCAGGGGCCGTTCCGGGGCGGCTCGTCGCTGGGCGCGCCCGGCATCGACGAGCTGCGGTGGCTCGCGCCGGTCCTGCCGGGGGACGCGCTGACGCTGACCTTCCGGGTCGCGGGCCTGCGCGACTCGGCCTCGAAGCCGGGCCTCGGCTTCCTGACCGCCGAGGTCGCCCTCGCCAACCAGCGCGGCGAGACGGTCCTGACCCAGCGCTTCACCTTCATGCTGGCCCGCCGCGGCACCGATCCCCTGCCCCCGCGGCCCGTGGAGATCGGCGTGCCGGGGCCGGTCACCGAGCCGGAGGATGCCGAGATCCTGCCGTTCCTGCGGGACGCCGAGATCGGGGCCGTGCGGGAGCTAGGCGCCTACCCGTTCAGCGCCGAGGCGATCGTGGCCTTCGCGCGGGCCTACGACCCGCAGGCCTTCCACCTCGACCACGACGCGGCCAAGCGCAGCCATTTCGGCGGCCTCTGCGCCTCCGGCTGGCACACGGCGGCCGCCTACATGAACCGGATGCTGACGACCCGCGCCCGGGACGCCGCCTACACGGCCGCCCGGGGGCCGGTCCCGGAGGCGGGCCCCTCCCCCGGGTTCAAGAACCTGCGCTGGCTGAAGCCGGTCTACGCGGGCGACACGGTCCGGTTCAGCGCCAAGCTCACCGACAAGCGCGCCTCGGCGTCGCGGCCGGGCTGGGGCTTGGCCTTCGCGCGCAACACCGGGGTGAACCAGCGCGGCGAGGCGGTCTTCGCCTTCGACAGCGCGGTCTTCCACCAGTGGGAGCCGTGAGCGGGCCTCAGGCCGGCGCCTTGCCGAGCACCGCGAGGGACTGACCCAGATACACGCCCGACGGCCACGGCGCCGCCGTGCCGTCGAGGAACGTCACGCTGTCGAAGCCGATATGGTCGGCCCAGGTCTGCCAGACGCTGCGCTCGATGAACGTGTTGAGGTGCGGCACCGTGCTGGTGCGCTGCTCGCCGACCGTCTTGGTGAAGACACCCCAGTGCGAGGCCATGCCGAACTCGAGGAACGAGGCCACGACGCGGCCCCCGGGCCTGAGGGCGCGGTGCATCTCCTCCAGGTAGATGTAGCACTCCGTGTGCAGGAGATGCGTGAACACGCTGAAGGCCGAGACGAGGTCGACGCTGCCGTCGGCGACCGGCAGCGACAGCGCCGTGTTCCGGGCGAAGCGGTAGTCCCTGGGACAGCGGCGCTTCGCGTAGTCCAGCAGGTCCTGAACGACGTCGAGGCCCAGATACGCGACGCTCGCGGTGCGGGCGAGATGCACCGCCAGGCGCCCGGAGCCGCACCCGAAATCGACCACCGACTGGCCGTCCCGGAGCCCGAAATGCTGGAGGATCTCGCACTCGATCGCGCCGATGCGGTCGTAGTCGCCGCCCACCGCCACGCTCATCGCCTCATCCAGGGGCAAGTCGCGCATCAGTTGGCGGACGTACGCCTCGTAATCCTCGACGAAATGAAATTTCGCCATCGCGGCCACCTCGAAGGTGTCGAGATCGGACTGGGATGATCAGTCCATCCGCCGTCGAGATTTGTTCTTCCCCACGGCGCTCCGGCATCCGTTCTGCCGAACACCGTCGAGCCGCGAAAGCGGCCGCGCGGATACGGGGCGCGAATTGCCCCCGAGGCTGCCTTTTCGGTCACACCGCGTTCGGGAAGACCCGGATACTGCGCCGGGCGGCCGCGGCTGCGGGAGAATCCGCCCTCACGCCGCCCGGCGGCGCTCCGGGTAGAGCTCGTACAGGCCCTCGCGGCTCGCCGCGCAGATGCCGCGCTCGGTGATGATCCCGGTCACGAGGCGCGACGGAGTCACGTCGAAGGCGGGGTTGGCCACCGGGCTGCCGGGGGAGACGACCTCGATCGTGGCGAAGCCGCCGTCGGGCAGCCGGCCGGTCATGTGGGTGACCTCGCGCCCGTCGCGCTCCTCGATCGGGATCTCCTTCACCCCGTCGTCGAGGGTCCAGTCGATGGTCGAGAACGGCAGGGCGGCGTAGAACGGCACGCCGTTGTCGTGGGCCGCCAGCGCCTTCAGGTAGGTGCCGATCTTGTTGCAGACGTCGCCGCTCGCCGTGGTCCGGTCCGAGCCGACGATGCAGAGATCGACGCCGCCGTGCTGCATGAGGTGGCCCCCGGCATTGTCGGCGATGACCGTGTGCGGCACGCCGTGGCCGTTCAGCTCGAAGGCCGTGAGCGCGGCACCCTGGCTGCGCGGCCGGGTCTCGTCGACCAGGACGTGGACCGGCACGCCCCGCTCGTGGGCGGCGTAGATCGGCGCGAGCGCCGTGCCCCAGTCCACCGTCGCCAGCCAGCCGGCATTGCAGTGGGTCAGGACCGTGACCGGCCGGTCGCCGCCCCTTGCCGCGTGGAGGTCGGCGATGATCTGGCCGCCGTGGGCGCCGATCGAGCGGCAGCTCGCCACGTCCTCCTCGGCGATGCGGCCGGCCTCCGCGAAGGCGCGGGCGAAGCGCTCGTCCGGCGCGACCTGGCGCAGGTTGGTGGAGACCCGGTCCAGTGCCCAGCGCAGGTTGATCGCTGTCGGCCGCGTCGCCGAGAGGGTCGCCACCGCCCGGTCGATCCCGTCGTGGGACGCGTCGGCGCGCATGGCGAGCGCCAGCCCGTAGGCGGCCGTGACGCCGATCAGCGGCGCGCCCCGCACGATCATCGTGCGGATCGCCACCGCGGCGTCCTCCAGCGTGGCGAGGCGCTTCAGCTCGAACGCGAAGGGCAGGCGGGTCTGGTCGATCACCTGGACGCTGAGGCCGTCCGGGTCCGGGAAGATCGTGCGGTAGGGCTGGCCGTCGATGTTCATGGCCGCTCCTGTGCCACAGCGGGGCGGATTTTGCACCCGTGGGCGCGGACGGCGACAGCCTGGGGATGCGCGGCCGGGCGCCGGTGAGCCTTCCTCAACCTTAGCAGGTCGTTAAGGGGGTCGTGCCTAGCCTCGGGGGTAAGTCCCCGTCCTGCGTCCGGTCCCGCATGCGCTCGCTTCGCCGTCCCGCATCGCCCTACGAGACTTTCGTCGACAGCGTTCGCCCCTTCCTGGGCAAGCGCCTGACGGAGCTCGGCGGCTTCGTGCTGTTCACCGGCGCGGTCGCGCTGACCGTGGCCCTGGCCACGTGGTCGATCGACGACCCGAGCCTCAACCACGCCACCGACCACGCCGCCCACAACGTCCTCGGCCAGCCGGGCGCCGTCGTGGCCGACCTCGCCATGCAGATCCTGGGCCTGGGTTCCCTGGCCTTCGTGCTGCCGCCGGTGCTCTGGGGCATCCGGCTGATGCGGGAGCGCAACCTGCCCGAGGGCGGGCTGCGCATCGCCCTCTGGATCATCGGCTTCTGCGCCGCGAGCGCGGTGGCGAGCGCGCTCCCGCCGACGACCCGCTGGCCCCTGCCCACCGGCCTCGGCGGCGTGGCCGGCGACGGCCTGCTGTCGATGGCGCGGGTGATCGTCGGCGCGGTCTCGTCGGCGGCGGCCCACCTCGTCGGCTTCGGCTACGCCGCCGTGGCGATCCTCAGCCTGACCGGCGCCTGCCGGTTCGGCGCCGTCGAGGAGGACAGCCTGCACGACGATCCCTACCCCGTCCGGCGCGCGCCGGCGCGGGGCCGGGATTCGGGCCGCGACGAGCGCGAGGATTCCGACGAGCCGAGCCTCGGCCTCGTGGGTGTCGGCGCCCTGGCGCAGGGGCTGATGGGCCTGCGCGGCGCCGCGGCCGACCGGATCGCCGCGTGGCGCGCCGGCCGGGCCGAGCCGATCGACGGCGCGTCGCCCGCCCTCGCAGCCCGCCGCGCCTTCACGGACGCCGACCTTCCCTGGGCCGAGCACCTGCCCGAAGGCCGGCAGGCCGGCGCGAGCCGGCGCGAGCCCGTCTTCGACGCGTCCGAGGACTCCCCCGCGGCACCGGCCCGCCGCGCCGCGCCGCCGCGGGACGACGCGGAGGACGATCCGGAGGCGTTCGAGGCGCCGCAGCGCCCGGTCCCGCCGCGGGCCGAGCCGAACGCGTCCCGGGTGGCGCCGCCGCCCGCAGCGCCCGTGCCGGCACGGCGCGCGCCCGCGCCGCCCGTCCGTCCCGAGGATTACGCCCTGCCCGCCCTCGACCTGCTGGCGGCCCCCCGCGGCCCGTCCCAGGCGAGCCTGATCTCGGCCGATGCCCTGGAGCAGAACGCCACGCTGCTGGAGGCGACCCTCGGCGATTTCGGCGTGCGCGGCGACATCCTGGCGGTGCGGCCGGGCCCGGTCGTCACCCTCTACGAGCTCGAGCCCGCCCCCGGCACCAAGTCCAGCCGCGTGATCGCGCTCGCCGACGACATCGCCCGGTCGATGTCGGCGGTCTCGGCCCGCGTCGCGGTCGTGCCCGGCCGGAACGCCATCGGCATCGAGCTGCCGAACGCCAAGCGCGAGACGGTCTACCTGCGCGAGCTCCTGGCCTCGACGGACTTCGCCGAGAGCAAGCACAAGCTGGCGCTGTGCTTAGGCAAGAACATCGGCGGCGAGCCGATCATCGCCGACCTCGCGCGCATGCCGCACCTTTTGGTCGCCGGCACCACCGGCTCGGGCAAGTCGGTGGCGATCAACACCATGATCCTGTCGCTGCTCTACCGGCTGAAGCCCGAGGAGTGCCGCCTGATCATGGTCGACCCGAAGATGCTGGAGCTGTCGGTCTACGACGGCATCCCGCACCTGCTCTCCCCGGTCGTCACCGACCCCAAGAAGGCGGTCATCGCCCTCAAGTGGGCCGTGCGCGAGATGGAGGAGCGCTACAAGAAGATGGCCAAGATCGCCGTCCGGAACATCGACGGCTACAACGCCCGGGTCGCCGAGGCGGCGGCGCGCGGCGAGGTGCTGACCCGGACCGTGCAGACCGGCTTCGACCGCCACACCGGCGAGGCGGTGTACGAGGACGAGGCGATGGATCTGGCGCCGCTGCCGTACATCGTGATCGTGGTCGACGAGATGGCCGACCTGATGATGGTGGCCGGCAAGGACATCGAGGGGGCGATCCAGCGCCTGGCGCAGATGGCGCGCGCGGCGGGCATCCACCTGATCATGGCGACGCAGCGCCCGTCGGTGGACGTGATCACCGGGACGATCAAGGCGAACTTCCCGACCCGGATCAGCTTCCAGGTGACGAGCAAGATCGACAGCCGCACGATCCTGGGCGAGATGGGCGCCGAGCAGCTTCTGGGCCAGGGCGACATGCTGTTCATGGCCGGGGGCGGGCGCACGACGCGGGTGCACGGGCCGTTCTGCTCGGACAGCGAGGTCGAGAGCGTGGTCGCCCACCTCAAGCGCCAGGGCCGCCCCAGCTACCTCGACGCCGTCACCGCCGACGACGAGGAGGGGACGCCCGAGAAGGGCGGCGGCAAGGGCAAGGCCGGCGCCGCGGAGCTCGAACTCGACGGCGCGGTGTTCGATCAGGGCTCCTTCGGCGAGGCCGGCGGCGACCTCTACGACCAGGCCGTGCAGGTCGTGCTGCGCGACCAGAAGGCGTCGACGAGCTACATCCAGCGCCGCCTGCAGATCGGCTACAACCGCGCCGCCTCGCTCATGGAGCGGATGGAGATCGAGGGCATCGTCGGCCCGGCCAACCACGCCGGCAAGCGCGAGATCCTGGTCGAGGAGGCGGTCGGCTGAGAGCGCGGGCCTGCCGCGCTCGCGGCACCCCCTCCCCCGTGCGGCCGACGCGTGTTCGCGGTGCGCCCTGCGACGGAGCACGACGCGCCCCCTCTCCCGAGCGGGAGAGTGTTGGGGGGAGGCATGGGAAGTCTCCGGACAGGGCACGCGTTTGACGCGCGGACGGGGCGCGCCGTCTTCTGAAGCTTCGCGTCCCTCACCCCCACCCTCTCCCGCACGGGAGAGGGGACCCGCGCTCTCGATCTCAGGGACAGAGAGACCGCGAGCGCGTGCAGCCGGCAGCTCAGCGGGAGAGGCCGCGCGGATCGGATCACCGTATTCGGCCAGCCCCCGCCCAACCCGAAAAATTTCGCGCGACGCGGAACCGGCCCTTCGCCCGCACGTTACGCGCGTGCGAGGCCTGGAAACGGGCTCGCTCTGAGGGCGCCGGGCACGGTGTCCGGTGCTGCTTGTAGTCACGTTGCTCGTCGGAGGATGTGGTTATGAGGACGTACGACGTTTCGCCCCTGTTCCGGTCGTCCATCGGGTTCGACCGCCTGTTCGAACTGATCAACCAAGCCGACCGCGTCGAGCCGTCGGCCGCCTGGCCGCCCTACAACATCGAGAAGGTGGCCGAGGACCAGTACCGCATCACCATGGCGGTCGCGGGCTTCACGCCGGACGAGATCGAGCTGACCCAGCAGGACACCACGCTCCTCGTCTCGGGTCAGAAGGCCGCCCAGGAGGGTGAGAAGCACTATCTCTACCGCGGCATCGCGGCCCGCACGTTCCGCCAGACGTTCAATCTGGCCGAGCACGTGAAGGTCGTGGGCGCGTCGCTGGAGAACGGCCTGCTCACCGTCGCGCTGAAGCGCGAGGTGCCGGAGGCGCTGAAGCCCCGCCGCATCGCCATCGGCGGCACGACGGCCGCGTCCGGCCAGGACAACGCCCCGGCGCAGATCGCCCGCGAGGCCAAGGCAGCCTGAATGGCAGCCTGAATGGCGGCCTGATCCGGTGCCCCGGGCGGCGCGCCCGGGCACCCCTGTCGACACGGATGACATCCCTCACGGGTCCGCGGACCCGCGGGCCCGTTCCCACGACTGCACCGCATTCGATGGAGCGAGGACCATGAGCGTGAGAGATCTGATTCCCTGGGACCGCAACCCCGCCCCGGCGCCGGCCGCCCTGTCGCAGGAGCCGGCCAACCCCTTCCTGACGCTGCACCGGGAGATGAACCGCCTGTTCGACGACGTGTTCGGCGGGTTCGGCGGGATGCCGAGCCTCGCGGGCCGCGGCTTCGGCTGGCCCCATGTCGAGCTGGCGGAGGCGGACGGCGCGCTCCGCGTCTCCGCCGAGCTTCCCGGCCTCGACGAGAAGGACGTCGAGCTGCTCATCGCGGACGGCGTCCTGACCCTGAAGGGCGAGAAGCGCGCGGAGACCACCGACACGGGCCGCGGCTATTCCGAGCGCAGCTACGGCCGCTTCGAGCGGTCGATCGCCCTGCCCGTGCCGGTGGAGGAGGACAAGGCCGAGGCGACGTTCCGCAACGGCGTCCTCACGGTGACGCTGCCGCGCGCGGCCGAGGCGCCGGAGCGCCGCCGGCGCATCGCCATCAACGGCACCGGCGCGCCGGCCGCCAAGCACTGAGCCGGGCCCTGGGCCGACCCTGGGGGTGACCGCCTGCGCGGTCGCGGACCCGAACGCATGACGCGACGGCCGGCGCGGCCCGATCGGGCGTGCCGGCCACCCCAGCCTTTGCTCACGATGAGGAGGGTCGCATGCAGCCGATCGATACCAACCCCGTCCATCCCGCGTTCCATCCCGAGATCGGGCGCCTCGGTCCGGTGGCGGCCGCCAGCCTGAGGCCGCAGGCGGTCGAGCCGTTCGAGGCCTTCGTGGCGCCGGGCGACGTCTTCCGGCATCCCCGGGAGGTGCTGCGCTATCCCGGCCTGTCGCGGGCCGAGAAGCGGGCGATCCTCGCCTCCTGGGCCTCCGACGCCCGCGCGGTCGAGTCCTGCCCGACGCTGCGCTGCCTGCCGGGCTGCCGGGCCGAGCCCGTGCCGCTGAGCGCGATCTTGGAGGCGCTCCAGGCGCTCGACGAGGGTTCGGCACCGCCCGCAGCCCCGCCGCCCGAGCCCCCCGTCCCCGCGGCGCTCTTCCGGCGCTGGGAGCGCGGTCCGGCCGGACCGGAGCCCCTGCTGAACTGAGCCGGGGAGGCGCGCGATGGCAACCTTCGACCTGCGGGGTGGGCACGGGCTCCTGCCCCGGTCGCGGCGCGGCCGGCGCCGAGGGCCGGCGCGGACCACCGACAGCACGGTGCTCGGCCGCTGGTTCCTGTCCGTGGCCCTGTGCCTCGCCCTGGCGGCGCCCTGCCCGGCGCCCGCCCTGCCCTGGGTGCTGGCGGCCCTGCTGAGCCTGTCGGGCTTCGCGTGGCTCGGCCGGGCGATCACGCGGGCCGGGCCGCCGGCCAACGCCCGGCACCTGACCGCCTGGGACGCGGCCCTGCTGTCCTTCGCGGCGAGCTTCGCCGTCCAATCGGCGGCGCGCCTCGGCCTCTTCGGCGGCTGAGCGCGCCCCTCCAGGGAGGCAACCATGCAAGATGGGACGATCGGAATCCGAAACGCCATCTCGCCCGGCCCGGCGGCCGCGCGCCTGCCCGACATGGAGCGCGCCCTGGTCAACCCGGCCGCGGTGTTCGACACCCCGGCCGCGTTGCGCGATCATCCCCGGCTGCTCCCGAGCTGCAAGCGGGAGATCCTGCGGCGCTGGGCCTGGGACGAGTACCTGAAGGAGGTCGCCGCCGCCGAGGGCATGGCCGAGGGCGAGCCGTCGCGGCTCGACGCCGTGAAGGCTGCCCTCCTGGCGCTCGGCGAGGCGCGGCGTCCCGATCCCGCCGCGCCGGCCGCCGCGATCCCGGCGCCCCGGGCGCTCGATCGCGCGGCGGCCTGAGCGCGCCGCGGCCGTCACACGACCATCACACGACCGAGAACCGGAACTCCGTGGCGGCCGCGAAGGTCTCGCCCGGCCGCAGGACCGCAGAGGGGAAGCCGGGCTGGTTCGGCGCGTCCGGAAAGCCCTGCGTCTCGAAGCAGACGCCGTCGCCCGACCGGTAGATCCGCCCGGACGGGCCGATCAGGCGCCCGTCGAGGGTGTTGCCGCTGTAGAGCTGCAGCGCCGGCTGCGTGGTCCAGACGTCGAGCCGCCGCCCGCTGCCGGGATCGACGCAGGTGGCGGCCGGCCGCAGCGTCCCGGCGGCCCCGCGCAGCGCGAAGGTGTGGTCGTAGCCCTTGGCGTAGATGAGCTGCGTGTCCCCGGCGCGGATCCGCGCCTCCAGGGCCCGCGGCGCGCGGAAATCGAACGGCGTCCCGGCGACCGGCAGCAGCGCGCCGGTGGGGATCTGAGTCGCGTCGGTCGGCGCGAAGGCGTCCGCCTCGACCTGCACGACGTGGCCGAGGACGCCGCCCGCCCCCTCGCCGGCGAGGTTGAAGTAGCTGTGGTTCGTGAGGTTCAGGACCGTGGGCCGGTCGGTCACCGCGGCGTAGTCCACGCGCAGCACGCCCTCCGCGGGCAGGCTGTAGGTGACGCGGACGTCGAGAGTGCCCGGAAACCCCTCCTCCCCGTCCGGCGAGCGGCGGCTCAGGACGAGGCGCGTCGCGTCGCTGAGTTCCGCCCGCCACAGGCGCCGGCCGAAATTCTCCGGGCCGCCGTGGAGGGTGTTGGGGGGCTCGTTCACCGGCAGCCGGTAGTCGTGCCCGTCGAGGCTGAAGCGCCCGCCCGCGATGCGGTTCGCGTAGCGCCCGACGATCGCGCCGAAGCTCGGGCTCACGGTCTCGTAGCCCGCCAGGGTGTCGAGGCCGAGCACGACGTTGGCCGGACGGCCGGTGCGGTCGGGCACCTCGATCGCCGTGACGGCCGCGCCGTACTCGATGACGGCGACGCGCAGGCTGCCCCGGCTCAGGGTGTGGCGGCCGACCGGTCGGCCGTCCGCCGTCGTGCCGAACGGTTCGGCCGGCATCCGGCTAGCGCTTCCAGACCCCGAGCCGCTCGCTCCGGGCGTGGTCCTCGGCCGCGACCAGTTCGGGGCTCGCCTCCGGGGCGGCGCGGCCGCCGCCGTTGAACAGCACCACCTCGGAGAGATCGCGCCCGTCCACGAGGCAGTTCATGTTCGCGCTGCCGGGGGCGGGCTGGCAGGTCACCGACCGGTTGCCGATGTACCGGGCCAGCTCCTCCGCCTGGCCGCCCCGCACCCACTCGACGCCGAACAGATGCACGACCTTGCCGCCGACCTTGAGGGTCGCGGTATCTATCACCTGGGCCTGTCCGGTCACGGCGTTCGGCGGCAGCGGCGCGTCGGGCTCGGGATCGCCGCCTGTCTCGGGGGGCGGCGTCACCGTGTCGGGGGCCGAGGCCGGGGGGGCTGCGGGCCGCGCGTTCGGCGCGGCGCCGCTCGGGGCTTCCGCGCGGGAATCCGTGCGGGAAGCGGTCGGGGCGGCGGGGCGCCCGGATTCCGGCGCGGAGCGGTCCAGCACGAGCCCCGCGGCGAGCACCGCCACCAGGGTGCCGGCGACGGCGCCGAGGAGCAGCCGGCGCTGCCGGCGCCCGCCTTCATCGATCCCGCCCCCGCCGAGGCTGAGGCGGTCGCGCACGTGGCCGAGGCCGTCGCGCAGCGTCTCGCCGAACCGTCCGGGACCGCTGTTCCAGGCCGCCGCCGGATCCGCGCCCGCGGCCGGCCCGGCCTCCGCGTCGACGGGCGGGCGGGCGAAGCGTCCGCGCAGGTTCGTCCGCAGGCTGGCGAACCGGCCGGCGGCGGTCTGCGCCAGCACGCGGCCCTGCTCGGAGGAGCGCTCCGCCAGGGAGCGCGCCCGCTCGGACTGGGTCCCGACGAAGCGGGCGGTCGCGGCCTTCATCTCGTAGGCGCCGCTCAGCAGGGACGAGTCCCGGGCCTCCTCGGCGGTCGCCGGGGCCGGTTCGGGCTCGGGCTCCGGCGGCAGGAACAGGGCGGGATGGCGCGCGCGCAGCTCCGCGACGAGGTCCGCCAAGGTCATCGGCTCGGAGGTGCCCTCCCGCCGCCGCGCGGCCCCGTGGCGGTCGAGGACGCGGAGGCCGGTCCCGGACTCGTCGGGGGCGCAGGCGGCCTCGGCCAGGAGCTCCAGGGTCCGGACCGCGACGGGACGCGGACGCGCGCGCGCGATCTCGGCCCGGATCGTCTCGCGCAGGGCGAGGCGGCCGGGACTGTCGAGAACCGGCCGGGCCGGCTCCGTCTCCTGTTGCTCCACCACCGTTGAAGACGTCATTCACCCGATCCCGGCATCACCGACGCGCGGCGCGAAGGAAGCTCGATCGCGCCTCCCGACGAAGGGCGCCCGCGGGCGCCCCACCCGCAGGACCGATCCCGCAACGCGCCCCGCCGCACGCTCCCTCGCTGGCGCCCTTCCTAGCCGCCCTTGCGGGCATTCTTGTAGGGGCCGCCGCACACCCCGCGCGAGCCCGTGCTCGCCGCGGGGTGGCGGACCGCGACGCGCGGCTCTTACGCCTTGCCGGGCGAGGCGGCCAGGGTCCCGGCCTGGATGCTCCGCCGCAGGACGCGACCGGTCTCGCCGAGGATGTAGGGCCGCGTCCCGGCGAAACCCACCTCCAGGACCAGCTCGGCCTCGCCGCTGGACACGGCGCCCCGGCCCGGATTGGCGGTGCGGAAATCGACGATCGTGCGGATCGTGCAGGTCTCGGTGTCGCAGGCGGCGCGCATCGCCCGCGGCTCGTAGCGCCGCTCGGGCCAGCGCTGGACGAAGCTGCGCTTCTCGGCGACCAGGGCCGCCGTGGTGATCGGCCGCCCGTAGAAGCGTACGCGGGTCGCGTAGTACTGGGTCGCGGCCCCGACCATGGTGTCGCTTGGACCCGAGACGGTGGCGAGGTAGCTCGTCGTCAGCGCCCGGGCGGCGGCCACGCGCTCCGCCGACGCGCCCGGCGCCGGGGCGGTCGCGGCCGGCGTCTCGGCGAGCCGGTGCGGATGGCGCGCGGGGTGGTGCAGGTGTTCCCGGACCGGCGGACGCTCCAGGGCGGCCGCCCGCTTCGGTCCCGGCGCCCGCGTGGCCGCCGCCTTCGGCAGGGCGTCCTCGCCCGGCTCGGGTCTGGCGGCCTGCCGGACCGGCTCGGCGGCGCGTACCGGCGCTTTCGCCGCGTCCTTCGTCGATTCCTTCGCCGCCTCCTGCGCCGATTCCTTTCCCGGACCCTGCGCGGAACCCTGCGCCTGCGCGGCGGCCCGGGGCGGCGGGTCGACCCAGGCGCTCTGGGCGGCGGCACCGCCCGCGAGGGCGAACGGCAGGAGCATGCCGAGGGCGAGGGCCTGGGGACGGACGGGACGTGTGGCGGACATCGGTGCCTTCCTGGCGGCCGGGGCGGGCATCATGGAGAACGCGCCCGCGTGGGTCGGGGGTTCCACGAAGGGCTCGGGCGCGCCCACATCCTGCCGAACTCCGCGACGGCGACCAGCCCGGAATTGCGGGGATGATGGGGTTGCGTTCGTGCGTTTGGGTACCAAGTCGGGGACAGACTTGGCCTTTGGCCGGTCCCGGGTTCCCTACCGCGTTCCAGACTGCCCGCTCCCCCGTGCACCGAGGCTCCCTTGGCCCGACCTGAGACCGAGTCGCCCTCCGGCCCGCTTCCCGGGAGCGCGCGATGAGCACGCAGCCGCGCCGGGCCCTGCTGCTCTGCAACGCCAAGGCGCGCAACGGCGCCCTGGATCTCGACGAGGTGCGGGAAATCCTGCGTGCGGGCGGCATCGAGCCGGAGGAGCCGCCGCCGGAAGCCGATTGCCGCGACGTGATCCGCGACCGGGCCGGCGCGGTCGATCTCGTGATCCTGGGCGGCGGCGACGGCACCATGAACTACGCCGCGCCCGCGCTGGTGGCGAGCGGCCTGCCCTTCGCGATCCTGCCGCTCGGCACGGCGAACGACCTCGCACGCTCCCTCAACCTGCCGCTCGACCCCCTGGCGGCGGCCCGCTTCATCCCGACCGCGCAGGCGCGGCCGGTGGATCTCGGCTGGGTCAACGGCCACTACTACTTCAACGTGGCGAGCATCGGCTTCTCGGCGGAGCTCGCGGGCGAGTTGACGTCCGAATCGAAGAAGACCTGGGGCGTCCTCGGCTACGCGGTGGCGGCCGTCCGGGTCCTGCGCCGGGTCCGGCCCTTCACGGTGACGATCGAGCACGACGGCGTGGTGGAGAAGGTCACCACGATCCAGGTTTCGGTCGGCAACGGGCGCCACTACGGCGGCGGCATGACCGTGGAGGAGAGTGCCGCGGTCGACGACGGCAAGCTCGATTTCTACAGCCTGGAGATCAAGCACTGGTGGCGGCTCCTCGCGCTGCTGCCCGCCCTGCGGCGGGGCACGCATGGACGGGCCGCCGACGTGCGGGCGTTCCACACCCAGGAGATCCGGCTCTCGACCCGCAGGCCCCGGCCGGTGAACACCGACGGCGAGCTGACCACGCGCACGCCCGCCCATTTCAAGGTCTTCCCGAAGATCCTGCAGGTCCTGGCGCCCGAACCGGTGCGCGGACCGGCCCCCTTCGACCTGACGGCCCTCGGGAGCCGCCTGTTCCCGACCAGCGAGGCACCGCGCCCGTGACCGATCTGCTCCAGCTCGCCAGTCAGCCCGCCGTCTGGGCTGCCCTCGCCACGCTCGTGGTGATGGAGGTGGTGCTCGGCATCGACAACCTGATCTTCATCTCGATCCTGACCAACAAGCTGCCGCCCGAGCATCAGACGCGGGCGCGGCGCATCGGGATCGGGCTGGCTCTGATCCTGCGGCTGGGGCTGCTCGGCACGGTGGCGTTCATCGTGCACCTGACCGAGCCGGTCTTCTCGGTGCTGGGCCAGGACTTCTCCTGGCGCGACATGATCCTGATCGGCGGCGGCCTGTTCCTGCTCTGGAAGGCGACCAAGGAGATTCACCACACGGTGGATCCGGAGCCCGAGACCCCGGGCGTGACCGGGGGTACGATCGGCTTCGGCGCGGCGATCGGCCAGATCCTGCTCCTCGACCTCGTCTTCTCCATCGACTCGATTATCACGGCGGTCGGCATGACCGAGCACGTGCCGGTGATGATGGTGGCGGTGGTGGTCGCCGTGGTGGTGATGCTGGTCGCCGCCGAGCCGCTCTCGGCCTTCATCGCCCGAAACCCCACCGTGGTGATGCTGGCCCTCGGCTTCCTGATCATGATCGGCATGACGCTGATCGCCGAGGGGTTCGGCGCGCACGTGCCGAAGGGCTACATCTACACCGCGATGGCCTTCTCGGCCGGCGTCGAGGGCCTCAACATGCTGGCCCGCCGGCGCCGCCGTCCCGCCCGGGACGGCGCCCCCGCGTCGACCGGTCCGGCGCGGCGCGCCTGAGAGGGAGCGACCGTCATGCGGATGCGCGCGGCCCTCCTCCTCCTGCTCCTCCCCGCCGCCGTCCACGCAGAGACGAAACCGATGGCGCCCGATCCGACGGTCCTGCACGACCTCGCCCCCACCGGCACGCTGCGGGCGGCGATCAACCTCGGCAATCCGGTCCTGGCCCAGGCCGGCGCCGACGGCCCCGCGGGGGTGTCGGTCGACCTCGCGCGGGCGCTGGCGGCCCGCCTCGGCGTGCCGGTGGCGTTCGTGACCTTCCCGGGGGCCGGCGCGGTCTCGGGCTCGGCGGGCTCCGGGACCTGGGACATCTGCTTCCTGGCGATCGACCCGAAGCGGGCGGAGGGGATCGCCTTCACGGAGCCCTACGTGCTGATCGCCGGCAGCTACCTCGTGCCGGCCGCCTCGCCGATCCGCTCCCCGGAGGCGGTGGACCGCGACGGCGTGCGCGTGTCGGTCGGGCGCGGGAGCGCCTACGACCTGTATCTGACCCGCGCCCTCCAGCACGCGACCCTGGTGCGGGCGCCGACCTCCGCCGAGGCGGTCACGGCCTTCGCCCGGGACGGGCTCGACGTCGCGGCCGGCGTCCACCAGCCCCTCGCCGGCTACGCGGCGGCCCACCCGGAGGTGCGGCTGCTGCCGGGGCACTTCATGGAGATCCCGCAGGCGATGGGAATGCCGGTCGGGCATCCGGCCGGCGCCGCGTATCTCGCGGATTTCGTCGCGCGGGCGAAGCGGGACGGGCTGGTGCGGCGCGGTCTGGAGGCCAGCGGACAGGATCCGGATCTGGCGGCGCCATGAGTTATCGGCGGCCATCGAACCCGCACACCTCGTCCTGAGGTGCGAGCGGAAGGAGCCTCGAAGGAGCCTCGAAGGAGCCTCGAAGGAGCCTCGAAGGAGCCTCGAAGGAGCCTCGAAGGAGCCTCGAAGGAGCCTCGAAGGAGCCTCGAAGGAGCCCTTTCAGGGCTCGTGCGGCCGACTGGATCCCTCATTCGAGGCCTGCCGGGGCAGGCACCTCACGATCGGATCTACGGACGGACAGAGGATCGAGCGGAACGTCACGATCCGGGGTTCTCTCCATGTCCCGAGGAGGCTCTCGGCCGGCGTCACGCGCTCCGTCATCACGAGCGAAGCGAAGTGACCCAGGGTAGCGCGACCTCGGTGGGCGTCGTGCCGCTGGGTTGCTTCGCTCCGCTCGCAAAGACGGTCAGATCGATGCCATCAACCGGACGCCGGATCACACCACCAGGTTCACGATCCGCCCCGGCACCACGATCACCTTCCGCGGCGCCTTGCCCTCCAGCACCTTCTGGACGGCCTCCAGCGCCAGGGTCGCGGCCTCCACGGCCTTGGCGTCGGCGTCCCGCGGCACGGTCACGTCCGCGCGCTTCTTGCCGTTGATCTGGACCGGCAGGGTGATCTCGTCCTCGACCAGGAGCCCCGCCTCGGTCTCGGGCCAGGGCGCCTGGGCGACGAGGCCACCGCGGCCGAGGACGGACCAGCACTCCTCGGCGAGGTGCGGCATCATCGGGGCGATGAGCTGCACCAGGATGCCGGCCGCCTCCTGGGCGGCACCGGCCGAGACCGGCCCGCGCAGGCCGTCCTCCAGGGCGTTGGCCAGGGTGTAGATGTGGGCGACGCAGCGGTTGAAGCGCAGGCGCTCGATATCGTCCTGCACGGAGGCGAGCGCCCGGTGGGCGGCCTTGCGCAGGGTCAGGTCCGCGGCGCCGTCGCCCGCCGCCTGCCCGGCCGCGTTCACCAGCCGCCAGACCTTCTGGACGAACCGGGCCGCGCCCTGCACGCCCTCCTCGGTCCAGATCACGTCGCGCTCGGGCGGCGAGTCGGACAGCATGAACCAGCGCGCCGTGTCGGCCCCGTAGCTCGCGATGATGTCGTCGGGGTCGACCACGTTCTTCTTCGACTTCGACATCTTCTCGATCGGGCCGATCGCGATCGGCGCCTGAGTTTTCACGTGAAACGCGCGGCGCTCGCCCTCCTCGGTGGCGAAGCGGATCTCGGCCGGCGGCACCCAGGCGCCGGCCGCGTCCTTGTAGGTCTCGTGGACGACCATGCCCTGCGTGAACAGGCCGGCGAACGGCTCGGCCACGCCGGCCCAGCCGGTCTCGCGCATCGCCCGCATGAAGAACCGGGCGTAGAGCAGGTGCAGGATCGCGTGCTCGATGCCGCCGATATACTGGTCCACCGCCAGCCAGCGGTCGACCACGGCCCGGTCGGTGGGCGCGTCCGCCAGCCAGGGCGCGGTGAAGCGCGCGTAGTACCAGGACGAGTCGACGAACGTGTCCATCGTGTCGGTCTCGCGCCGGGCCGGCGCGCCGCAATGCGGGCAGGGCACGTTCCGCCACGCCGCGTCGCGCTCCAGCGGGTTGCCGGGCTGATCGAACGACACCTCCTCGGGGAGCTTCACCGGCAGGTCGGCCACCGGCACCGGGACCGGGCCGCAGCTGTCGCAGTGGATGATCGGGATCGGGCAGCCCCAGTAGCGCTGCCGGGAGACGCCCCAGTCGCGCAGGCGGAACTGGACCTTGCGCCGGGCGACCCCCTCCCCTTCGAGGCGCCGGGCCACGGCCTCGAAGGCCTCGTCCGTGCGCATCCCGTCGAGGAAGCGCGAGTTGATCATCCGCCCGTCCTCGACATAGGCGGTGTCGGTGATCACGAAGCTCGCCGGATCCTGCCCTTCCGGGCAGACCACGGGCGTGTTGCCGAGCCCGTACTTGTTGGCGAAATCGAGGTCGCGCTGGTCGTGCGCCGGGCAGCCGAACACCGCGCCGGTGCCGTACTCCATGAGCACGAAGTTCGCCACGTAGACCGGCAGCTCCCAGGACGGGTCCAGGGGATGGCGGACGGTCAGGCCGGTGTCGAAGCCGTGCTTCTCGGCGGTGTCGATGGCGGCCTGGGCGGTGCCGGTGCGACGGCACTCCTCGATGAAGGTCTGCAGCTCCGGCCGTCCCTCGGCCAGCGCGGCGGCCAGGGGATGGTCGGCGGCGATCGCCAGGAACTTGGCGCCGAACAGGGTGTCGGGCCGGGTCGTGTAGACGGTCACCGGATCGGCCGCGCCGGCCACCGGCCGGGCCAGGGCGAACTGAACCTCCAGGCCCTCCGAGCGGCCGATCCAGTTCTTCTGCATCAGCCGGACCTTCTCGGGCCAGCGGTCCAGCCCGTCCAGGGCGGTCAGCAGGTCCTCGGCGAAGTCGGTGATCTTGAAGAACCACTGGGTCAGCTCGCGCTGCTCCACCAGCGCGCCGGAGCGCCAGCCGCGGCCGTCGATCACCTGCTCGTTGGCCAGCACCGTGTGGTCCACCGGGTCCCAGTTCACCTTCGCGGTGCGGCGGGTGACGAGGCCCTTGGCCAGGAAGTCCAGGAACATGCGCTGCTGGTGCTTGTAGTAGTCGGGATCGCAGGTCGCGATCTCCCGGCTCCAGTCGAGCGACAGGCCCATGGCCTTCAGCTGGTCGCGCATCGACGCGATGTTGGCGTAGGTCCAGTCCCGTGGGTTGACCTTGCGCTCCATGGCGGCGTTCTCGGCCGGCAGGCCGAAGGCGTCCCAGCCCATCGGGTGCAGCACGTTGAAGCCGCGGGCGCGCTTGTAGCGGGCGACCACGTCGCCCATCGCGTAGTTGCGGACGTGGCCCATGTGGATGCGCCCCGACGGGTAGGGGAACATCTCGAGCACGTAGTATTTCGGGCGGCCGTCGGCATTGTCGGTCTCGAACAGCCGCTTCTCGGCCCAGGCCTCCTGCCAGCGCGGCTCGGCATCCTTGGCGTTGTAGCGCTCGACGGGCTGGGGGGCGGTGCTGGCGGTCATGGATCCGGCTGCGTCAGGGGCTCGTCGGTCATTCCGAAGGATGACCACGGCACGGTCGCGCCGCGATAGCATATCTGCGCCGCAGCCGGTCAACGCGGCGCGCGATTCGGGCTTGCGCGGGGCGCGCGAACGCATAGGTCGGCGGGGATCAGGCGCGACGACGACGCGCGCCGAGGCTCATACCACGCAGACCGACGCCCGGCAGCGACAGGACAGGCACGCCATGGACGACGCGACGACCGGCACGAACGCCCCTCCGACCGACGGGATGGGACAGAGGACCGACAAGCTCCCCGTCGGTCAGGCCGATGTCGCGGCCGGGCTCGCCGAGGTGCGCGCCGCCATCGCCCGCGCGGCCGAGGATTCGGAGCGCGACCCGGCCGAAGTGCAACTCGTGGCGGTCTCCAAGACCGTACCGGCCGAGGGCATCCTGCCGGCGCTGAAGGCCGGCCATCGCGTCTTCGGCGAGAACTACGTCCAGGAATCCACCGCGAAGTGGCCGGCCCTCCGCCACCGCTTCCCGGACGTGGAGCTGCACCTCGTTGGGCCGCTGCAATCCAACAAGGCCCGGGAGGCGGTGGCGCTGTTCGACGTGATCCACTCCCTCGACCGGCTGTCGCTCGCGGCGGCCCTGGCCAAGGAGATCGAGCGGTCCGGCCGGACCCCGAAGCTGCTCATCCAGGTCAACACCGGCGCGGAGCCGCAGAAGGGCGGCGTGCTCCCGGACCAGCTCGCCACCCTCCTCTCGGAGTGCCAGGAGACCCACGGGCTGGCGATCCAGGGCCTGATGTGCATCCCGCCCGCGGACGACCCGCCCTCGGCCCATTTCGCCCTGCTGGCCCGGCTCGCCCACGAGCACAACCTGCCGATCCTCTCCATGGGCATGAGCGCGGACTTCCCAGCGGCGATCCAGATCGGCGCCACCCATGTCCGGGTCGGGACCGCGATCTTCGGGGCCCGGACCCGGAAGGCCTGACGCTGGGCCCGGGCCTCAACCTGGGCCCGGGCCTCAACCTGGGCCCGGGCCTCAACCTGGGCCCGGGCCTCAGCCGATCCGCAGGTGCGTCCGCGGCCCGAGGCGCCCGAGCAGGCGCAGGAGATCGGCCCGGGCCAGGGCGACGCAGCCCTCCGTGGGGCGGTAGCCGTCCCGGGCGATGTGCAGGAAGATCGCCGAGCCCCGCCCCTTCCGGATCGGGGCGCGGTTGTAGTCGAGGTCGATCACCACATCGTAGAGCCCGTCGCCCCGCCACATCGATTCGGCGCTGACCCCCGGGGCCGGCAGGCGGATCGGCCGGTTGTAGCGGCGGTCCCGGCTCTCGTCGCACCAGCCGTCGTCGGGGCGGGTCGCCCGCAGGGGCAGCAGCGTGCGCGGCCGGACCGCGAGGTGGTCGGGCCGGTACGCGCCGCCGCGCAGGCGGAAGCGCCCGCGCGGCGAGCCGCCGTCGCCCTCGCGCTTGTCGCCGACGATCCCGCCCGCCCCGAGGGCGCAGGGAATCACCGCCGGGCCGACGAGGAGCTGCCCGCGCCGCCGGTCCCCGACGAGGGCGCGGACGCGGATCTCCCCCAGGGTCAGGCGGATGGGTCCCCTGCTCGGCCGCCGCATCTCCGTCCTCCCGAATCCGCCCGGTCCCGGGGCCTTATGCCCGGGATCGGTACTTCGAACCGGTGAAAAATTGCGCACAAGGCAACTTCCGGCCACAAAGGATGCTCTATCTCTCGGTTGAACCCGGGCCGCCGAGCCGGGATTCGGGAGCGCGCCAGCCCCCCGCCGCGCCGCGGGGACCGCCGCCGTGATCCCGGAGCGGCGCGCCCCCGATCCCGCAGCCCGTTCGCCGGGGCGCTTGTCACGGCGGCGAAAGGATGCGGAAACACAAGCCTGGGTAGGGTCGTCGCGCGATCCTGCCGAGATCTGACATCATCGCATGCTGCACCCGGCAGGCGGCCCTCGCCCCTCCCGCAGCACGCATTGGGGCCCGGACGATGCCGAATGTCTACCGCCTGCTGATCTGCGACGACGACGCGGTCCTGCGCGATACCCTGACCGAGCAGCTCGATCTCTGCGACGAGTTCACGGTCTTCACCGAGGCCAACGCCACCGACGCGATCCGGCGGGTCGCCGCGGAGCGGATCGACCTCGCCGTCATGGATGTCGGCCTGCCCGACCTCGACGGGCGCGAGGCCGTGCGCCGGATGCGCGCCGCCGGCTTCCGCGGCCCGGTGATCATGCTGACCGCCCAGGATTCCGAGGCGGATCACGTCGAGGGGCTGGAGGCCGGCGCCAACGACTACGTCACCAAGCCGTTCAAGTTCGGCATCCTGCTGGCCCGGATCCGCGCCCACCTGCGCAGCCACGAGGCCTCCGAGGACGCGGTCTTCCAGATCGGCCCGTACACGTTCCGCCCGGGCGCCAAGCTCCTCGTCGGCGAGCGCGGCTCCAAGCTGAAGCTCACCGAGAAGGAGACCGCGATCCTGCGCTTCCTCTACCGGGCGGGCCGGGCCGTGGTGAACCGCGACACCCTGCTGGCCGAGGTCTGGGGCTACAACGCCCAGGTGACCACGCACACGCTGGAGACGCATATCTACCGGCTGCGCCAGAAGATCGAGCCGAACCCCGCCACCGCCGCGATCCTCGTGACCGAGGGCGGCGGATACAAGTTGCTGCCCTGACGAATTGAAGCTTTACGTGTAGGCGATCCGGCGGGTTCGCGTATGCGCAGGGTGGTGAGGCGTTCTTGGGGCTCGACGACGATATCGCGATCCTCGCGGCCGCGCCGCTGTTCGGCTTCCTCGACCGGGACGCCCTGCGCCTGCTGACCTTCGCGGCCGAGCGGCGCGACCTCGCGGACGGCGACCTGCTCTTCGCCCGCGGCGATCCGGCCGATGGCGGCTTCGTGGTGATGGCGGGCACGATCCGCCTGGAGCCCCGGGTTCCGACGGCCGAGCCGGTGCGGGCCGGGCGCTCGGCCCTGATCGGCCAGCTCGCCCTGTTCGTGCGCGGGACGCGCCCGACCGAGGCCCGGGCCGAGGGGAGCGCCGCGGTGATGCGGATCACCCCGATGCTGATGCGCCGCGTGCTGGAGGAGTTCCCCGCCGCCGCGCGGGCCGTCCACGACACCCTGGCGGACGACCTCGCCGGCCTGGTGACCGATCTCGATCAGGTGCGCGAACTGCTCGAGGTCATCGACGGCATCTCCTCAGGTGACAGCTCCGGTGGCCGCTTGTAAGCACGGGCTCCCGCCGCAAGAGTTCTGACCCGTCCCATGTCCCAGGCCGGCAAGCCCCATTCCGATCTCGCCCATTCCGATCTCGCCCAGACCATCGAAGCCGCCTGGGACGACCGCGCCAACGTGTCGACCGCCACCAAGGGCGCGGTGCGCGAGGCGGTCGAGGCGGCCCTGGAGCTGCTCGATTCGGGTAAGGCCCGCGTCGCCGAGAAGTCGGGCAACCACGACTGGGTGGTGAACCAGTGGCTGAAGAAGGCGGTGCTGCTCTCCTTCCGCCTCAACGACATGGCGACGATCGAGGGCGGCCCCGGCGGCGCGCCCTGGTGGGACAAGGTCGCGTCGAAATTCGCCGGCTGGGGCGAGGCCGAGTTCCGCGCCGCGGGCCTGCGCGCCGTGCCGGGCTGCTTCGTGCGCCGGGGCTCCTACATCGCTCCCGGCGCCGTGCTGATGCCGAGCTTCGTCAATCTCGGCGCCCATGTCGGCGAGGGCACGATGGTCGACACCTGGGTGACGATCGGCTCCTGCGCGCAGGTCGGGAAGAACTGCCACATCTCGGGCGGCGCCGGTATCGCCGGCGTCCTGGAGCCGCTCCAGGCCAACCCGGTGATCATCGAGGACGACTGCTTCATCGGCGCCCGCGCCGAGGTGGCGGAGGGCGTCATCGTCGGCCAGGGCAGCGTCCTGTCCATGGGCGTCTATATCGGCGCCTCCACCAAGATCGTCGACCGGACCACCGGCGAGGTCATGTACGGCCGGGTGCCGCCCTACTCGGTGGTCGTCTCGGGCACGATGCCCGGCAAGGCGCTGCCGGACGGCACGCCGGGCCCCGGCCTCTACTGCGCGGTGATCGTCAAGCGCGTCGATGCCGGCACGCGGTCCAAGACCGCCATCAACGAGCTGCTGCGCACCTGATTCATCCGGGACCTGGCGGGAGCGCGATGGAGACGTCCGAGCTGACCCTGACGGTGGCGGGCCGGACGGTGCCGACCCCCTGCGACCGGATCGGGGCGGGGCCGGACGCGCTCCTGCTCCCGGCCCTGTCGACCATCTCGGCGCGGGCCGAGATGCGCGGCCTCGCCGGCCGGCTCGGGACGGAGTACCGCTGCCTCGTCCCCGACTGGCCGGGCTTCGGTGCCCGGCCGCGGGCGCGCGTCCCCCTCGCCCCGGCGACCTTCCACGCCTTCCTGGACGCCCTGCTGGCGGCCGCGCCCGGCCCCTACGCCCTCGGCGTCGCGGCCGGCCACGCCGCCGGCTACCTCGTGGCGGCGGCGCGGCGCCACCCGGGGGCCTTCGGGCGGCTCGTCCTGGTGGCCCCGACCTGGCGGGGGCCGCTGCCCACCGCGATGCCGGGGCGGGCGCACTGGTTCCCGCGCATCCGCCGGGTCGTGGAGGCCCCGATCCTCGGCGAGGCGCTCTACCGGATCAACATCAGCCCGCCGATCATCGGCCGGATGATGCGCGCCCACGTCTACGCCGACGCGGCCCGGGTCACCCCGGCGGTGATCCGCGACAAGCACGCCATCACCCGCCAGCGCAACGGCCGCTTCGGCACCGCCGCCTTCGTCACCGGCGGCCTCGACCCGGTGGGCAGCCGCGACGCCTTCCTGGCCCTGTTCGGCGACGGCCTGCCGCCGACCCTGGTGCTGCGCCCCGCGGGCGCCCCGCGGCGCTCGGGCGCCGAGATGGACGCCCTCGTCGCCGGCGGCCGCGTGACCGGCGCCGCGATCCCCGGCGCTCTCAGCCCGCACGAGGAGCATCCGGACGCCGTGGCCGCCGCGATCCGGGAAGGCTGAATCCGTTCGAGGGCTCCCGGAAAGGTTCTAGCCGGTCATCCCGCCTGATCCCACGTTATGATCGGCCTCATGATCGTTTCGCGCTCGTCGACTTCGTGAATGCCGTCGTAGCTGACGCCACAGAACCTCAGATTATTCTTGTAGAAGAACAGATGGGACGCCATTTCCAGAAGGAAGGTGAATGGCTTCTCGTTCCGATACGTCCCTGTTCTGCGCACGTAGAGTTCGGGATGTCGAACGATGTTCCAGTCTGCGTCAAAAAATCTTCGTATCAATGGAAGATAGAATTTGACGTACTCGATAAGATGTTCACGCGATTGGAAGCCGATATAGTTGCAGAAAAGTCGGAAATCATGCGGTACTGATCGACGAAGCGCACGCCGTACAGCCCGTCGAGAAAAGCGATTCCCTCATCCTTGATGCCGAGATAGCCAACTTCCTTGTAGAATTGGAGATCTTGAAAATTGGCCTTTCGATCGTACGAAGGTAGATATCCCCATCCGTAACACTTCAGGCACGGGAAGGCGAACGCCAGCAACGTCTGAAGCTCCAGGGGTAGGGACAGATTCTTCTCGAAGAACCGTGACGACACGACGAAGAACGGATACTGCGCGAAAGGCTTCTCGAATTCGGTGAGAAGGAACGACCATTCCGCGATAAATCTGCTCCCGGCGTCAATGATGCTGGGATTGAGGATGCGTTCCTCGATGTACGCGCTCCGAAAATCGCGTGGCGCGCCGGTTTTATCGACGAAATAGAATTTCGCGGGGAGGTCTCTGTCGAAAAACCTCCTGTCTATCGGCGTCGATCTCGCGACATGATTGAATTCATGCGCCGTGATGACGTAGAGGGACCCAAGTTCTTCGCGGCGGTGATCCTCCTTCTGGGTGTCAATCATCAGAGTGCCGCTTTGCGCCGCCCGCGATAGAACATCTACCGGTCAGTGTTGCCGAGCAAACTTGCCTCGGGCTTGCATCGGAGGTCGTCGACGTGCGTTTCCCCGGGCATCGCCATGCTCTGACGACGCTTCGCACCGCGCACCGATCGGAATGCGCACCTACAACATGCAGCGGTTCATAAGGCGCCTCGGCCGCCGCACGCTGGACAGATCGGGCCGCCTGTGCAGGGACTGAACGGGCCGGCTGAGCCGTTCCTCCGGCAGCGGGCGCGCCCCGCAGATTCCATCCGAGAGAGTCCCGGATCCGATGCTGCGCACGCCGTCCCTGCCCCTCTTCGCCCCGGCCGCCCTCACCCTCCTCCTGGCCTTCGCGGCCCGGGCCGAGGATTCCCCCCGCCCAGCCCCCTCGGCCCCCCCGGCAACACCGGCGGCCCCGTCCCTCGGTGCCGACACGCTGAAGCCCGGCAAGCCGGCCGTGAAGCCCTATCTGGCCGACGCGGCGGTGCCGGACGCCGTCCAGTTCCTGCCCTCCCCGCCGGCCCACGACGCGCCCCTCGACAAGGCCGACCGGGCGGCCTTCAACAGCACCCGCGCCCTCAAGGGGTCGCCGCGCTGGGAGCTGGCCGCCAACGACGTGTCCGAGGGCGCCGCCGCCGTTCTGGAGAACTTCGCCTGCGTGCTCGGCACCCGGATCGATCAGGCGCGGGTGCCGGCGGTGATCAACCTCCTGGAGCGCGCCCGTCTCGATCTTGCCCGGGCGACGCGCGGACCCAAGGTCCATTACCGGCGCCTCCGCCCGTTCGTCGGCAACGAGGCGCCGATCTGCGTGCAGCGCAGCCAGGCCCTGGCCGACAGCTTCAGCTACCCGTCGGGCCACGCCACGCAGGGCTGGGCCTACGCGCTGATCCTCGCGTCCCTGGTGCCCGAGAAGGCGACCCCAATCCTAGCCCGCGGCCGGGCCTACGGCGAGAGCCGGATCGTCTGCGGCGTGCACTGGCTCAGCGACGTGGCCGCGGGACGCCTGACCGGCACCGCGGTCTTCGCCGCCCTGATGGGCGACGCGGCCTTCCGCGCCGATCTCGACAAGGCCCGCGCCGAGCTTCGCGGCGCCCTCGCCAGTCCCGGGACGGTTCCCGATCAGGCCGCCTGCACCCGGGAGGCGACCGCCCTGCGGGAGCCCCCGCTCGAGTTCTAGACGCGAACGATTGTAGATTTGAATGCTTCCAAGTGTGTGATTTACAACACGTTTTCGGCTTGATCGAGCGGCCGTGATCGATGGTACGGGAGCCCCGGGCGCCGTGTAGAGGCGCGTTCGTGGGTCCCCGATGTCGTTTCGTTCCGCTCCGTCCGGTCTGCTCCTCGCCACCACCGCACTGACCACCGTCGCCCTGGTCCCGGCGGCCGCCGCGCAGGGCGCCGCCGTCCAGCTCGACGAGATCTCCGTGGAGGCCGCCCGCCCGGCCGCCGCGGCCCCGACGGGCGTCGGCGGCGGCGGCAATGTCAGCCGCGGCGACGGCGGCGGCGCGGCCACCAGCGGCGGCGGCGGCGGCCCCTCCGGCGTCACCGGCTACGTGGCGCGCGTGAGCCCCGCGGCGACCAAGACCAACACGCCCCTGCTCGAGACCCCGCAATCGGTCTCGGTGGTCACCCGGGAGCAGCTCAACGACCGCAACGTGCAGGATCTGGCCCAGGCGATCGCCTACACGCCGGGCGTGTCGAGCAGCGTGTTCGGCTTCGATCCCCGCTACGATGCCTTCTACATCCGCGGCTTCAGCGCGACCTACAACGGCATCTTCCGCGACGGCCTGCGCCTCAATGCCGTCGGCCTGACGATCCCGCGCAGCGAGCCCTACGGGCTGGACGCGGTCACCATCCTGAGGGGGCCGGCCTCGGGCCTCTACGGTCTCGGCTCGCCCGGCGGCATCGTCGACTCGACCTCGAAGCGCCCGGTCTTCGTACCCTTCGGAGAGGTGCAGTTTCAGGCCGGCAACTACGACCGCTTCCAGGGCAATTTCGACATCGGCGGCCCGGTGGCGGGCACCGACGGGACGATGGCCTACCGCGTGACCGGCGTGAAGCGCCAGTCCAACACCTACCTGCCCGGCGGAGACGACGACCGCACCTTCATCGCCCCGTCCTTCACGTGGCGCCCGGATTCCGACACCAGCTTCACCTTCCTCAGCGAGTATTTCGAGTCGCGCCTGCCGGGAACGTCCTTCTTCTACAACGATCCGGGCTTCCGGGTGACCAATTTCTACTCCGGCGATCCGGCGCTCAACCAGTACAAGCAGCAGCAGTATCGCGTCGGCTACGCCTTCGAGCACAGGTTCTCGCCGGATCTGATCTTCCGTCAGAACTTTCGCTACTACGACGTTCGCGCGGATTACGATTACACCTCGATCACGGGGCTGAACCCGGCCCGGACCCTGGGCGCGCGGACGGCCGGCGCCTACCTGGACACGCTGGGCCAGATCTCCCTCGACAACCAGCTCGAGGGCCGCTTCACCACCGGTCCGATCCAGCACACCCTGATCGGCGGGGTCGATTACGCCCATTACGACTACACGCGCGCCTTCGGTTTCGGGGCCGCGCCGGACCTCAACCTCCTGACCCTGAACTACGGCCAGCAGGTGATCGCCCGGCCGCGCTACACGAACTTCCAGAGTCAGGCGCAGGATCAGATCGGCGCCTACTTGCAGGATCAGGCCAAGCTCGGGCGCTTCGTGCTGACCCTCACCGGCCGGCACGACTGGGTCTTCCAGAACACGAGCGACCGGACGGCCGGCACGGTCGCCGACCAGACCGATCGGGCCTTCTCGGGCCGCATCGGCCTGAATTACCTGCTCACCGACTTCCTGGTGCCCTACGCCAGCTACGCCACGACCTTCACGCCGCAGGTCGGCGTCGACGTGAACGGGAACCCGTTCAAGGCCGCGACCGGCGACCAGATCGAGGCCGGCGTGAAGGCAGCCATCCCGAACACCAACATCACGACGTCGTTCTCAGGGTTCGACATCGTGCAATCGTCGCTCCTGCGGCAGGATCCGAACAACATCGCCAATCAGGTCGCGACCGGGTCGGTCGAGTCGAAAGGGTTCGAGGCCGAGCTGACGGCGAACTTCGCGCCGGGAACCAACCTGACGCTGTCCTACACCCACCTCAACCTTCGCTATCTGCGCCAGACCTCCCTGGTCACCGGGCGGCCGATCGACGGCAACGCCCTCTCGGGGATCCCGGGCGACAGCTTCACCGCCTTCGGGACCTATCAGTTCGCGCCCGGCTCGCCGCTGGCCGGCCTGCAACTGGGCGGCGGCATCCGCTACGCCGGGACGAGCTTCGCCGACGACGAGAACACCGTCCGCAATCCGACCGTGACCCTGTTCGACGCGCTGGTCGCCTACGATTTCGCGGCCCTCGACCCGAAGTACAGGGGCTTCCGCGCGCAGATCAACGCGTCCAACATCTTCGACCGCAGCTACACGACCTGCCAGGCCGGGTTCTGCTACCGCGGCGCGCCCGCGACGGTCATCGGCAGCCTGATCTACCGCTGGTAATGTCCGGGAGCGGGGGCCGCGGCATGGCAGGTCCCCGTCCCCGGCACTGGAGCCGGGATCGGAAACCGTCCTAAGGCCGGAGCATCGTCCTCCGACCCGGACCCGCCATGCTCTCGACCCTGCTGGTCGTGCTGCCGATCTTCGCGCTGATCTTCGCCGGCTGGCTGGCCCGGCGCGTCGGCGTGCTCGGGGCCGCCGCCACCACCGAACTCAACCGGTTCGTGGTCTTCCTGGCCCTGCCGGCGCTGCTGTTCGACGTGACCGCGCACGCCCACTGGAGCACCATCTGGAAGCCCGGCTTCATCGGCGCCTTCGGACTCAGCAGCCTCGCGATCTTCGCCCTCGCCGTGCTGATCCGCGGCGGGGCGGGGCGGCCGCTGGCCGACGCCGCGGTCGACGGGCTCAACGCCGGCTACGCCAATACCGGCTTCATGGGCTTCCCGCTGGCGCTCGTCGCCTTCGGGCCGGAGGCGCTCGCGCCCACCACGGTGGCGGCGATCCTCACGGTCTGCGGGGTCTTCGCGGTGGCGATCGTGCTCATCGAGACCGGTCTGCGGCGCGAGGCGGCCGCGTCGGGGAGGGGCGGCGGGGCGCGCCGGCCCGTCTGGTGGACGGTCGGCCGTTCGCTGGTGCGCAACCCGCTGCTGGTGGCACCGGCGCTGGGCGCGCTGGTGCCGAGCGCCGGCCTCGCCGTGCCGGACGCGGTGGCCACGTTCCTGAAGCTCCTCGGCGGCGCGGCGGCGCCCTGCGCTCTGGTGGCGCTCGGCCTGTTCCTGGCCCAGCCCCGCCAGACCGGGGGCGGGCAGGGGCGCACCGCCGCGCTGCTCGTCGGCCTGAAGCTGGTGCTCCACCCGCTCCTGGCCTACGGCCTCGGCCGCTACCTGTTCGACCTGCCCCCGCTCCTGCTGCACACCGCGGTGCTCATGGCCGCCCTCCCCACCGGCACCGGGCCGTTCATGCTGGCGGAGTTCTACCGGCGCGAGGCCGACCTAACCGCCACCGTGGTGCTGGTCTCGACCGTGCTGGCCGTCGTGACGGTCTCGGCCTACCTCGCGGCGATCGCCTAGGCGGCCCGGTGATCCCGGGCTCTCCGGACGGCCGCGGCCTCACATTCGGAAACCGGGCGACCACGCTCTTGCCGCAGAGGAATCGTAACGTTTGCCCCGTAGCGTTGTGGCGCGGAACGCCGTGTCCGCGCTAGAACGATCCGACAGGCAGGGGCGGAACGACGGCGGATGGTGGGTTCGGGAGTTTCCATCGCGGGGCGGATCGCCCGCCTCGCCTGCGCGACCGGCCTGGCGCTGAGCCTCTCGGCCTGCTTCCGGCCGCTCTACGGGCCGACCGCCTCGGGGGAATCCGTCCAGGCCCTGCTCGCCTCGGTCCAGGTCGACGACGTCGCGATGGCCCAGGGCCAGGAGCGCCTCGGCCACTACCTGCGCAGCGAGCTGGTCTTCGACCTCGACGGGTCCGGCCACCCGGCGACCAAGCGCTACCGGCTGAAGCTCTCGGGCTCCGAGATCGTGCAGACCCCGATCGTCTCCTCCACCACCGGCCGCGCCGAGGCCGGCACCCTGGTGGCCAACATCAAGTACAGCCTCGAGGATATGGGCGGCACCAAGGTCTATACCGAGGGCGTCGCCACCTCGACCGCGACCTACGACCGCTCGGTGCAGCGCTTCGCCAGCCAGCGGGCGGCGCGGGACGCCGAGATCCGTCTGGCCAGCGTGCTGTCCGACCAGATCAAGAGCCGCCTCGCCGCCGTCCTCTCGACGAAGCCGTAATCCGACGTGACGGCGGTCAAGGCCGGCGAGATCGAGGGGCTGATCCGGCGCGGGCCCGATCCGCGCATCCCCGTCATCCTGGTCTTCGGGCCGGATACCGGTCTGGTGACCGAGCGGGCCCGGAAGCTCGCGGAGGATTTCGTCGACGACCCGGCCGACCCGTTCGCGCTGGTGCGGATCGACGGCGACGCCCTCGCCTCCGATCCGGGCCGGCTGTGCGACGAGGCCGGGACGATGGGCCTGTTCGGCGGCCGCCGGTCGATCTGGGTCCGGCCCGGCACCCGCAACTACGCGCCTGCCGTCGAGGCGGTGCTCGGCGCGACCGTCGCCGACGCCCGCATCGTGGTGGAGGCCGGTGACCTCGCCAAGAACAACCCGCTCCGCACCCTCTGCGAGCGCTCGCCGAAGGCGCTCGCGATTCCCTGCTACGCCGACGACGAGCGGACCCTCTCGGACCTGATCGAGCGCACCCTCCAGGAGCGCGGCCTGCGCATCGACCGCGCCGCCCGGGAGGTCCTGGCCCGCAGCCTCGGCGGCGACCGCCGGGCGAGCCTGATGGAGATCGAGAAGCTCGCCCTCTACGCCGCGGGGGAGGGGGACAGGACCGTGACCCTCGAGCACGTGGAGGCCGTCACCAGCGACGTCGCGGCGAGCGTGCTCAACACCCTGATCGACGCCGCCTTCGACGGCCGCCGCGACGCGGTGGAGCGCGACTACCGCCGCTTCCGGCACGAGGGTCTCGACCCGGGGGTGGTGCTGAGCTCGGCGCTGCGGCATGCCCTGACGCTGCTCACCACCCGCCTCGACAATCCCGACAAGACGCCCGCCATGATGGTCGCGACGTGGCGGGGCCTGCATTTCAAGCGCAGGGCCAGCATCGAGGGCCAACTCGGCGCGTGGCCGGCCGGAACGCTCCGTCAGGCCGTGGCGGCCCTGCAGGAGGCGATCCTGGCCTGCCGGCGGGCGCAGCCCGACCTGGCCCACGCGCTGGCCTCGGCGGCCCTCCTGCGGGTCGCCGAGGCGGGGGCGCGGCGGCGCCGCTGAGGCCGCGCCGTCGGCGGCGCGGATTGCCTCTCCCGCACGGAAGAGGGGGGTACGGCGCGACGGTCCCGACCGGAGGGGCCCGCAGGCGAGACGGCTGCGACACGACCCGACGCGGACACTGACGCGCGATGTCGGTGCTCCATCGCCCGGCCCGGACCGCCTGACCTGAGCGAGACACCACGCCCTCTACCACCGCGCGCCGCGGCCTGCTTGCTGACCGCCCTCGTGCCCGGCCCGCGCCGGGCCTGCGCCGGGCTCGCTGAGCCCGGGCCCCCGGGCTGGCCGGGACGGTTCCTCAGGCGTCCGAGACCTTGAACCGGTTGAGGAGTGCCTGCAGCTCGTCCTGGGTCTCGTAGCGGATGCGGATCTCGCCCGAATCGGCGTCCTTGGGCTTGTAGGAGACCGGGACGCCGAGGGCCCGGTGGATCCGCAGTTCCAGGTCGCGCACCGTCGCGGGACGCTCGGCCGAGAGGCGCGGGCGCCCGGGGCGCGGCGTCTCGGCCGGAGCGGCCTCCGCGGAGGCGATCGCCTCCACGTCCCGGACCGACAGGCTCTCGGCCACGACGCGCCGCGCCGTGGCCTCCGGATCGCGCACGGCCAGCAGCGCGCGCGCGTGGCCGGCGGTCAGCTCGCCCGCGGTGACCCGCTCCTGCACGGACAGCGGCAGGTTGAGCAGCCGGAGCGTGTTGGCGAGGTGGCTGCGACTCTTGCCGAGGATCTCGGCCAGCTCCTTCTGGGTGTACGAGAAATCCTTCATCAGGCGCTCGTAGCCGGACGCCTCCTCGATCGCGTTGAGGTCGGTGCGCTGGACGTTCTCCAGAATGGCGAATTCCAGGGAGCCGCGGTCGTCGATCTCGACCACCACCACCGGCACCTCGTCGAGGCCGGCGCGCTGGGCGGCCCGCCAGCGCCGCTCGCCGGCCACGATCTCGAAGGTCCCGGGCACGTCGCCGATCGGGCGGACCACGATCGGCTGGATGATGCCCCGCTGGCCGATCGAGGCCGCCAGCTCGGACAGCTCCGTCTCGGCGAAGCTCCGGCGCGGGTTGCGCGGGTTGGCGCGCAGGAACTCGATCGGGACCCGGCGCTGCTCCTCGGCCTTGGCCGAGGCCTTGCCGGCCTCGTTGAAGTCACCGATCAGCGCCGCGAGCCCGCGCCCCAGTCGAGGCTTCGCCCCCTCCTCCGCCATGATCGCCACCCGTGTCACGCTCCACACTCGCCCCTCGAATCGGGAGGGGGACTCAAACCCGTCAGGCCGCGGCCGGAACCCGGCCCTCGCGCTGGATCACCTCCGAGGCGAGGCGCAGGTAGGCCTGACTGCCGGCGCATTTCAGGTCGTACAGCAGCGCCGGCTTCCCGTGCGAGGGCGCCTCGGAGATCCGGACGTTGCGGGGGATCACGGTCTCGTAGACCTTGTCGCCCATGAAGCCGCGCACGTCCGCCACGACCTGGGCGGAGAGGTTGTTGCGCGGGTCGAACATCGTCAGCACGATGCCCTGGATCGTCAGCTTCGGGTTCAGGGCGCCGCGGACCTGCTCGACGGTGCGCAGCAGCTGGCTGAGGCCCTCCAGGGCGAAGAACTCGCACTGCAGCGGCACCAGCACCGCGTCGGCGGCCGCCAGCGCGTTGATGGTCAGCAGGTTGAGCGAGGGCGGGCAGTCGATCAGCACGTAGCTGATCCGGCTGAGGCTCGGTGCCTGCGTCAGGCTCTTCAGCACGCCGCGCAGCCGGTGCGCCCGGTCGGGGAGGGTGGCCAGCTCCAGCTCCAGGCCGAGGAGGTCCATGGTCGAGGGCGCCAGCGACAGCCGCGGCACGGCGGTGGGGACCACCGCCTGCGCCAGCGAGGCCTCGCCGGCCATGACCTCGTAGGTCGAGACCCGGCGCTTGGCGCGGTCGATCCCGAGACCCGTGGAGGCGTTGCCCTGCGGGTCGAGATCGACGACCAGCACGTCCTCGCCGATCGCCGCCAGGGCGGTGCCGAGGTTGATCGCCGTCGTGGTCTTGCCGACGCCGCCCTTCTGGTTGGCGAGCGCCAGAACGCGCAGAGGGCGTCGCATGGATGAATCCATGGACCTGTCGGCGGGGTCGCCGAGGATCGCTTCGCTCATCGGTGGCTCGGGGCGGCGAGGGCAGTGACGCGCACGATCCGGGCTTCGGAATCGGTCCGGCTCGGCACGAGGTCGTTAACGACTCTCCACTGCGCGCCGGCCTGGGTCAATTCTGCTTGTACGTCCCGCCCCTTCGGAAACAGGCCGGTGGTGCCCGTTTTCAACAGAGGCTCCGTCCAGGCGAGGAGCTGCGCCATCGGGGCGAGGGCGCGGGCGCAGACCACGTCGGTCCCGACGTACTCGCCGATCACCGCCTCGACGCGGGCGTTGCGCACCCGGGCCGGCGCCCCGGTGAGCCGGGCGGTCTCGGTGAGGAACGCGCACTTGCGCGCGTTGCTCTCCACGAGATCGACCCGGACGCCGCGCTCCCGGCCGGCGATGGCGAGGATCAGGCCCGGGATGCCCGCCCCGGAGCCGAGATCGAGCCACGTGCGGGCCTCCGGCGCGAGGTCGAGGAGCTGCAGCGCGTCGTCGATGTGGCGGCTCCAGACCTCCGCCAGCGTCGCGGGGCCGACAAGGTTCTTGATCGGCTGCCAGCGCCGCAGCTGCGCCACGTAGAGGTCGAGCCGCTCGGCTGTTTCACGTGAAACACCGGCCGCCGCGAGAACCCGGGCGCGATCCGGATCGCTCATGCCGGGAGCCGGTCCGCGGGGGCCGACGCCGCGCGCGCGCCGCGCCGCGCGTGGGCGGCCAGCAGGGTGAGGGCGGCCGGGGTCACGCCCTCGATCCGCGCCGCCTGTCCGAGGGTCCCGGGGCGCACCGTCTCGAGCTTCACCCGCATCTCATTCGAGAGGCCGCTGATCGCCGCGTAGTCCAGCCCCGCCGGCAGGCGCACGGCCTCGTCACGGCGGAAGGCCGCGATGTCGGCGTCCTGCCGGTCGAGATAGACCGCGTAGGTCGCGTCGGTCTTCATCCGGTCGGCGATCCGCGGGGCGACCTCGGCGAGGTCCGGCCACACCGCCGCCAGGTCGGACCAGCCGATCTCCGGGTAGGCGAGGAGCTGGAAGCCGGTGCGGCGGATGCCGTCGCGGTTCAGGACGATCCCGTGGGCCGCGGCCTGGCTCGGCGTCAGGCTCACCGCGTCGAGGCGGGCGCGCGCCGCGTCGAGCGCCGCCTGCCCGGCCGCGAAATGGGCCGCCCTGTGTCCTCCGACGCAGCCCAGCGCGATCCCGCGCGGCGTCAGCCGGGCGTCGGCGTTGTCGACCCGCAGGGACAGCCGGTACTCCGAGCGCGAGGTGAACATCCGGTAGGGCTCGCTGACTCCCTGGGTCACGAGGTCGTCGATCATCACGCCGAGATAGGACTCGGCCCGGTCGAAGCCCGCGATGCCGAGGCCGCCCGCGTGCCGGGCGGCGTTGAGGCCGGCCACCAGCCCCTGGCCGGCGGCCTCCTCGTAGCCCGTCGTGCCGTTGATCTGGCCGGCCAGGAACAGGCCCGGCAGGCTCTTCACCTGGAGGCCGACGTCGAGTTCCCGGGGGTCCACGTAATCGTACTCGATGGCGTAGCCCGGCCGCAGGATCGCGGCCCGCTCCAGCCCGGGGATCAGGCGGACGAGGTCGTGCTGCACCTCTTCGGGCAGCGCCGTGGAGATGCCGTTCGGGTAGATCGTCGGGTCGTCGAGACCTTCGGGCTCCAGGAAGATCTGGTGCCCCTCCCGGTCGCCGAAGCGCACGACCTTGTCCTCGATCGACGGGCAGTAGCGCGGGCCCCGACTGGCGATGCCGCCGGAATACATCGGCGAGCGGTGCAGGTTGGCGCGGATCAGGTCGTGGACCGCCCGGCTCGTCCGGGTGATGCCGCAGCGGATCTGCGGCGTCGTGATCCGCTCGGTCAGCGTCGAGAACGGCACCGGCTCGGCGTCGGCCTCCTGCATCTCCAGGCCGGACCAGTCGATGGTCCGCCCGTCGAGGCGCGGGGGCGTGCCGGTCTTCAGGCGCCCGAGGCGCAGGCCGAGCCGGTCGAGAGTCCGCGCCAGCCCGACCGCCGGCGCCTCGCCGACGCGGCCCGCCGGGATCTGCCGCCCGCCGATATGGATCAGGCCGCGCAGGAACGTGCCGGTGGTCAGTACAACCGCGCCGCAGGCGAGGGTCCGGCCGTCGGCCAGGACGAGGCCGCGGAGGCGGCCCTCGGCGTCGAAGGCCAAGTCCTCGCAGGCGCCGGCGATGACCGTCAGCCCCTCGGTCCCGGCCACGGCCGACTGCATGGCGGCCGCGTAGAGCTTGCGGTCGGCTTGGGTCCGGGGGCCGCGCACCGCCGGTCCCTTGCGGCGGTTGAGCAGGCGGAACTGGATGCCGGCCGCGTCGGCGACCCGGCCCATCAGCCCGTCCAGGGCATCGACCTCGCGGACAAGGTGCCCCTTGCCGAGGCCGCCGATCGCCGGGTTGCAGGACATCACCCCGATCGTCGCCGGATCGTGGGTGACCAGCGCGGTGCGCGCGCCGCAGCGCGCCGCGGCGGCGGCGGCCTCGACGCCGGCATGGCCGCCGCCGACGACCGCGACGTCGAACCGGGCGGAGGAGGGGGTGAGCATCGGGTACCGAGCAGCCTTTCGCGGACATCCCGCCGCGGGTGCGAGGAGCGCCCCGGGCCGTGCACGGCGGGTGGGCGCGGGACCGGCGGATCTGCCGGGAGGTCTAAGCGCGCGAAGGCGCGCGGGTCAACGCGTCCCGCCCGCCGCAACGACGCCCCCTTCGCCGGCGCCGGCGGCTCCTCTGAATGCGGTATTCAGAAGGCCCGCCGCGCGAAGATCTGTCGTTCCCGCGCGCATTGCTGTCGCGGATCCCGCGAGGACTTGGGCGTCGCGCCTTGTCAGCAGCTGCGGGCCGTGCAAATCTTGCGCCGTGACGCGATCCTGTGCGGACAACGCCGTCCGGCAGGCCCACGAGAGGGACCGTTTTCGCCGCGCCGCCGAGCGACGCGCGAGGAGGAGACTCGAGATGTCGTCGCTGACAATCGGCCTGGGCGCCGCCTGTTGCGCGGCCGGCGCCGCCGCCCATTTCCTCGACCGCACCCGGCGCAAGGAAGGCCTGTTCGGCCTCGCGGGCTTCGCCCTGCTCCTGACCGGGATGTTCCTGAGCCGCTCCTGAGGGGGGGCGGGGGCGCGTCGTCTCGGGCCAGGCTTCACGGCCGAGCGTCGCGCCGGCCGGGAGGACCGCACCGTGCGCGCGGACGGCCGCACGGTGCCACCCGCGGCCCGCGAACGCGGGACGCCGAGCCGGCTCAGCCGGTCATGGCCGTCGCGGTGTAGCCGGCCTTGGTCAGGGCCTCGGCGATGGTCAGCGCCTGCGCGTCGGTGCGGATCGCCACGCGCGCGGCGTCCCGGTCGACCTGCACGTCGGCCGCGGGATCGATTCGTTTCACCGTGCGGGTCACCGCGGCGGCGCAGCCGTCGCAGGTCATGCCCTCGACCCGCATCAGCAGGTCGGCGCGCGTCTCGTCCATCGGGGCCTCCATAACCGCTTCCCCGGGATGTCGGGGCCCGGCGGGGCCGGCGCAAGCCGGGTGTCGGCTCAGAACAGCGCCGGCATGCGGAAGGCGTAATCGATGCGCAGGCCGAACTGATACTGGTTGGGGTTGCCGAACGGGCGCCGCACCAGCGGGCTGTCGCCGGAGGCGCCCAGGATCCGGGTGTAGCCGGCATAGGCCGTGTAGGCCCAGGTCTCGCTCTGCGTGTAGGTCATGCCGCCGAGCACGCCGGCCGAGTAGAAGCTGCGCGGATCGTAGGGGGTGACGCGCCCGTTCAGCGCCGCCTCGATCGGCGAGACACCGAAGTACTTCCGGGCGTAGCTGGCATCGCCGACATTGAGGCGCGGCCCGATGGAGAACAGGAACTTCTCCGCCGGGATCAGGTAGTCGGCCGCCACCGAGCCGACCGTTCCGTGGTGCCCGTAGACGCCCTGGCGCAGCTCGACGCGGGTCCGGATGAACGAGACCGGGTAGAACTCCGCGAACACGCCGGGCTCCACGGCGAAGCGGGCGTCGCGGAAACCGTACAGGTGGCGCCGGTCGTCGCCGTAGTAGCGCCCCGGCACGAAGCGCGCGGTCGGGCCAACGCGGAACGACTCGGTGTCGAAGAGCGAGAAGCTGAACCCGTCATCCGGCGTCGAGAAGCGGCGCGGCTCGCCGACCCGGCGGATGTCGATCGACGGGTAACCGACGGCCGTGTAGTCGCTCGCGCCCGGATAGCGCGGGACGGCCTGGATCGAGCCGCTCAGCGTGACGATCCAAGTGTTGGGATCGACCATCGCGAAGGTCGGCGTGGTGCGCGGAAGATCCGCGCCGAGATCCGCGGCCCGCGGCGCCGTCGTGCCGAGGGTCGCGAGGAGCGCGCCGGCGCCGAGAACGGCGCGAAATCGGGGAGTACGCGGGGGGGCGGGCGTCATGGCCACGCTTTATGATCCTTTTTCATCCCGTCCGCATTCGCAAGCCGCGCAACCCTCCCCGGATCGCCCCGCAATCGGGTCCGCCGTGATGAATCCGCAACGTTCCAGCGGGCGCGGGCGTCACACCGCCCGGAATTAACAGGTGGCGACGCGCCATCGCGGTCCCTGAGCCTTGCCGGGCGGGGTGCGGGCGGCCAATGATCCTGCGATTCGGTTCGCGCCCGGTGGGGATCGCTCGGGATGTCCCCCGGCGACCGGCGCGCGTTCCTGGCAGGTGTTCAGACGATGGTCCCGGTCCTCGGCCGGTACGCGGGGCTGCTGACGGTCGGCCTTCTCGGGCTCGTCGTTCTCGGGCCGCTCGCGGTGTTCCTGCCGCTCTGGAGTGCCCTGACGCTCGGCGCCGCGGCCGCCCTGGCGGGTGGTCTCGCCCTGACCCGTATCGCCACCCTCAAAGCGCGCTGCGAGAAGCTGTCCGGCGAGGTCGGTCTGCTGTCCCGGCGCCTGCTCAAGGTCGAGACGGCGGCCGCGACCGCGGCGGCCCAGCCGCGGCCCGAGACCGCCGAGGCCGCCCTGCGCGCCCAGATCGAGGAACTGACCGTCGAGTTCGGGCTCCTCAGCGGGATCGTCCGCGACCTCACCACGGTCGTGAGCGCCCAGGATGCCGAGATCGCGGGCCTCAAGGCGAGGCCGGAGATCGCGCCCGAGATCAGGCCCGCGATCGCACCCGCCGAGGCGCCCCGGCCCCTGCCCGCGGTGCCCGGCGCAGCCCTTCCGGATGCCGCAGCGGCCCCGTCGCCGCAGCCCGTGCCGGTACCGCCTCCGCAGGTTCAGGCCGCCCCGCTCGAGCAAGTCCCGCCCCGGTCTCAGCTCGCCCCGGCCTCGGCCCCGTCCGTCCCGGCGCGGCCGATTCCGCCGCGGCCGATCCCGCCCTGGCCCGCAATCCCCCCCGCGGACGAGGGCGCGATCGTCGCGGCCTTCGAGGGGGACGGTCTGGAGATCCACCTGCAGCCGGTGGTCACCCTGCCGCAGCGCAAGGTGGTGGCTTACGAGGCGCTGGCCCGGCTGCGGATCGGCGGCCCCGGCGCGCCGCCGGCCGAGCCCGAGATCTTCCTGCCGGTGCTGGAGCGCTACGGGCGCACCACCGAACTCGACCGCCGCATGCTGCAGCGGGCCACCATCGTGGCGCGCCACCTCGCCCGGCGCGGCAGCGAGACCCTGCTGACCTACGGGCTGTCGCCGCTGTCGCTGTTCGAGCCCGGCCTCCTGCGCGAGCTGGCCCGCACGGCCGCCGACGACCCGGCCCTGGCCGGCCTGACCATCGCGCTGCCGCAGGAGAGCTGGCGCCGTCTCGATGCCGGCCAGCGGGGCCTGCTCGCGCCCCTGCAGGGCCGGATCGGGTTCAGCCTCGACCGCCCGGACGACCTCCGCTTCGACGCGGCCGAACTCGCGGCGCTCGGCATCGGGCAGGTCAAGGTGCCGGCGGAGATGCTGCTCCGGCCCGGCGCGGGCCGCAACAGCCTGTCGGACATCGCCCTGGAGGACACCGCGCCGGCCCTGGCCCGGGCCGGGATCCGCGTCGTCGCCACGGGCGTCGCCGACGAGGCCGACGTCCCGGACCTGATCGACCTCGACGTGCCGTTCGCGCAGGGGACGGCCTTCGCGGCCCCGCGCCCGGTGCGCGCGGAGGTCCTGGCGACCCCGCCCGCCGAGGAGCCGACGCCCCCGCCGGAGCCGGAGCGGCGCCCGTTCCGGTCGGTCCTGCGCAGGGCCGTGTGAGAGCCCGTGTGAGGGGCCGTGCCCGGGCACGCTGCCGGCCCGGTGGTCCCCGTCACCAGTAGATCTGCAGGCGCGCGATCACCGTGTCGACCGTGAACGGGCGGGTGCCCAGCGTCTCGGCCTGGGCCACCCCCGGCTGCACGCGCCCGTGCACGACGTTCCCGATCAACCGGAGGTTAGGCTCGGGATACCAGCTCAGACCGAGGGTCACGTCCTGCTCCATGCCCCCGCGGAAGCCCCGGGCGTCCAGGTCGACGGCGCTGTAGCGCACCGCAAGCTCGAACACCCCGATCCCGCCCCGGGAGAGTCGCTGCGCCTCCGGAACCGTCACGCCCCGGAAGGTCGCGTAGGTGGTGCCGCTCTGCGGCGTCAGCGCGTAGGCGCGGCCCTCGCCGTTGAGCACCAGGGCCGCCTCGACGTAGCCGCCCTGGAAATCGAGCGCGGTGCCGGGCTGGCCGGGACCGCGGAACGGCTGCAACGCGGCCCGGATGTACTCGGCCTGCAGCAGGAACGGGCCGCGGCGATAGGCCAGCTCGGCGCCGAGGCGCGACACGCTGGCGGCGTCGGGGAGGTCGCCCGTATCCACCAGGGGGCGCTCGAACAGGAAGGCGCCGGCGGGGCTGGAGAAGCTGAAGGCCCCGTCCGACCGGGACCGGCTGCGGAAGACCCCGGCGAGACCGAGATGCAGGGTCTCGTCCCCTTCCATGATCGGCGCGACGGTGGCGCGGGCCGCCACCGCGACACCGTCCCCGTCGATGCCGCTGCTGGCGGCGTTGCCGAAGACGCCGGCCACCGCGGTCCAGGCCGCCCTGTGGTGCCCGGCGGCGAAGCCGAACCGGCGCTCCGGCACGAGGGCGTTGGCCACCGAGCGCTCGGCGAACAGCGTGTCGTTGTTGCTCTGCAGCCATTCCAGGCTGAAGGGCTCCTTCATGTTGCCGAGCGTCAGGATCGTGTCCGGCAGCCCCTTCCAGGCGACCAGCGCGTCGTTGATCGGCAGCATCGGGTCGGCGAAATCGTACTGGAAGGCGATCACCCAGTCGCGGCCGATCGTGAGCGTCGGCTCGATCCAGGCCCGGCGCACGGCGACGTTGTCGGGGAAGGCCTCGGGCAGGTCCGGCCGGCTGAAACCCGCCGCGCCACCGTCGATGTGCAGCCGCCCGCCGATCCGGAGCTTCACGTCGGGCTCGGGGAAGGTGAGCGTCAACCCCTTCGCGTCGTAGCGCAGGCGCTCGCCGTAGGGGCCGGCCATCCCCTCGAACGCGTCCTCGCCGTAGGCGCCGGCGGGGCCCGCCAGGGCGAGGGACACGGCCAGGATGGCCGGTGCGGTGCGCGTTCCGATCACGCGACCAGCAGAGAGCAGGTCGGCAGGGCGGCGCCAATCACCTGGCGCAGTGAAACCCGGAAATCCGCGCGTCGTGGCCCGGCGGCCACGACCGTCGGCGGTCGGACCGGCGCCGGCCTAGACGGCGCGATTGTCGATCAGCCGGGTCCGGCCCAGGAAGGCCGCGGCGATGACGCGGGCCGGGCCGTCGACCCGCTCCACCGGCACCAGGGTCCGGGCGTCGCAGACCGCGAGGTACTGGACGCGGAACCCCGCCGCCTCCAGCGCCGCCCGCCCGGCGGCGATCCGGCCGGCCACTGGGGTGCCGTTGCGGGAGGCGGAGGCGATCTCGGCCAGGACGGCCTGGAGCTTCGGGGCGACGGCGCGCTCCTCGGCCGAGAGGTAGCGGTTGCGCGACGACAGCGCGAGGCCGTCGGGCTCGCGCACGGTCGGCACGCCGCGGATCTCCACCGCGAGGTCGAGATCCGCCGCTACCTGCTGGAGCACGCGGAGCTGCTGGAAGTCCTTCTCGCCGAACAGGGCGACGTCCGGCCGGACCTGGTTGAGGAGCTTGGTCACCACCGTGGCGACGCCGGCGAAATGGCCGGGCCGGAACGGCCCGCACAGCCCCTCGGTCAGGCCCGCGACCTCGATCCGGGTGGCGAAGCCCGGCGGGTACATGGTCTCGACGCCGGGCGTCCAGGCGGCGTCCGCGCCGGCCCCCGCCAGCAGGGCCAGATCCGCGTCGAGGTCGCGGGGGTAGCGGGCGAAATCCTCGTTCGGGCCGAACTGAGTGGGATTGACGAAGATGCTGGCGACGGTCCGGCGGCCGATCCGCCGCGCCTCGGCAACGAGGGCGAGGTGCCCGTCGTGCAGGGCGCCCATGGTCGGGATCAGGACGACGCGCTCGCCCGCCGCGCGCCACGCGGCCACGCATCCGCGCAGGGCTGCGAGGTCGCGGAAGGACTGGAAGGTCGACTCGGACACGGCACGGGCTCCGGGGGAGGGCAGGGCCGGTCTAGAGCATGATGGGGAGCGGTGGAATCCAGCAGTCGACGCCGGATCCCGTCGTCGCGGTCGGCGTCAGGGGCAGTAGGGCAGGAGGGAGCGCCCGAAGGGGTCGTCCACGCCCAGCGGCGGCGTGAAGCCGTAATAGCTCGGATGCCCCAGGCCGTACTCGGAGCCGACGTAGCTCGGATCGTCCGGGGCGTTGGTCGGCACGGGCACCCGCCGGGGCGTGCAGCCCACCGGCACGCGACGGGACCGGACCGCGTAGACCGGCCGACGGTCGAGGCCGTCGTTGCGCGGGAAGAAGCGGGGGCTGCCGCCCACGCCCGCCTCGGCGCCGTAGCGGACGTCGAGATCGGCCGCCCGGCCCGGTACCGCGAGCAGCAGGACGAGTCCGAGCGCCGTCACCGCCCTGCGTGCCGTCTCCCGCATGCCGCCCCTGCGCCGCCTTCGTCTCTGTCGGAAGGCGACACCGTGCGACGGCAGGGTAAACGAGTGATTACCGCGGGATCACGTCAGCGGCACGACGAGGGCGTCCAGGACGGCGGCCAGATCGCCCTCGGTCAGCCGGATCTGCAAGCCGCGGCCGCCGCCGTTGACGTGGATCTCGGCCGCCGGCTCGGTCAAGGATCCGGCGTCGATCGCGGTCGGGAAGGACCGCTTCTGTCCGAGCGGGCTGATCCCGCCGACATGGTAGCCGGTCAGCCGCTCGGCGTCGGCCGGCTTGAGCATGGACGCGGCCTTGCCCGAGAAGGCGGCGGCGACCCGCTTCATCGACACCTCCCTGTCGGAGGTCACGAGCAGGCAGACCGTCCGTCCGTCGACCGACGCCATCAGGGTCTTCAGCACGCGTCCCGGGTCCACCCCGAGCGCCTCCGCGGCCTGCAGGCCGATGCGCGGCGCGTCCGGATCGTACGCGTAGACGTGGAGGCTGTACCGGATGCCGGCCTTGTCGAGGGCGAGCGTCGCGCGGGTCGTCTTGGAAAGTGTCTTGTTGGGCGTCTTGGCGGCTGTCTTCATGGTTCGTCCGGTCAGGTCGAATGGGCGCGCGCGGCGATGAGGCGGCCGATCTCCGCGTAGGCCGCCGCGCAGGTGTCGGGGGAGGCGGTCGATTCCGTGACGTAGACCGCCGCGAGGATCGGCGCGCGCCCCGGCGGCCGGAGGATCGCCACGTCGTTGACGGTGCCGTTGTCGCCGCTCCCGGTCTTGTCGCCCGCGATCCAGCCGGGCGGGAGGCCGGCCCGCAGGCGCTTCCGGCCGGTCTCGCAGGCGACCATCCAGGCCTCCAGCCGGGCGCGCGAGGCCGGCGACAGGACGGTTCCGAGGAGGACACGGCCTAGGGTCGCCCGCATGGCGTCCGGCGTGGTCGTGTCGCGCGGGTCGCCGGGCAACGCGGTGTTAAGGGTCGGCTCGGTCCGGTCGAGGCGGGTGACGGGATCGCCGGTGGTCCGCAGCCACGCGGTCAGCGCCTCGGGCCCGCCGAGATCCGCTAGGAGCAGGTTGGCGGCCGTGTTGTCGCTCCAGATCAGCGTGGCCGCGCACAGGTCCGCGACGCTCATCCGCCCGGTCCCGGCGCAGGCCTCCAGCGCCTTCCGGGTCACGGGCGCGTAGCTCAGGAGGTCCCCGGCCCCGTAGCTGACGACCCGGTCGAGGGTCTCGCGGCCGGCATCGACCCGCGCCAGGACCGCCGCCACCGCCAGCGCCTTGAAGGTGCTGCACATCGGGAAGCGCGCGTCGGCGCGGTAGGCGGCGAGGACGCGGTCCGCCGAGGCGGCCGCGATCCCGAGGCGGCCGCCGAGCCGGCGCTCGATGGCGGCCCAGTCCGGCTCGGCCTCCGCGGCGCGCGCGGACAGGACCGGGGACGCGGGGAGGGCGGCGGCGAGGGGCGCGGCGAGCAGGCCGAGGCCGACGGCGCGGCGGGTCCAGACGATCATGGCGGATCCCCGTTCGAGATCGCGACGGCGCAAGCGGGCGCGGCGCGTCGGCGCCGGGATGGTATAGGGCGGCCGCGATTGTTTCACGTGAAACTCCGCCCCTCGCGCGGCCCTGTGGGAACATGATCGATACCGACACCCTCTTCGCGCCGGCCAGCGGCTTCGGCCGGGCCGCCGTCGCGGTGATCCGCATCAGCGGCCCGGCCGCGCGCGACGCGCTCGTCGCCCTGGGCGGACGCCTGCCGCCGCCCCGCCGGCTGTCGCTGCGGAGCCTCCGGGATCCCCACGACGGCACCGAGCTCGACCGGGCGCTGGTGGCGTGGTTTCCCGGGCCGAACACCTACAGCGGCGAGGATATGGGCGAGCTGCACCTGCACGGTGGCGCGGCCGTGCGGATGCGCGTCCTCGCCACCCTCGCCCGCCTCCCGGGCTGCCGGGCCGCCGAGCCCGGGGCTTTCACCCGGCGGGCCGTCCTCAACGGGCGGATGGATCTCGCCGAGGCGGAGGCCGTCGCCGACCTGATCGACGCGGAGACCGAGGGCCAGCGCCGGCAGGCCCTGCGCCAGCTCGACGGCGCGCTCAGCCGGCAGGTGGCCGCGTGGCGCGCGGAGGCGATCGACTGCCTCGCCGCCGCGGAGGCCGCGCTGGACTTCGCCGACGAGGGGGACGTGGACGATGCCGGGCTCGACGCGGCGCTGCTCGACCGCGCCGCCCGCCTGCGCGACGCGATCGCCGCGGCGCTGCGCGACGGCCAGCGCGGCGAGCGCCTGCGTGACGGGTTCACGGTGGTGCTGGCGGGGTCTCCCAACAGCGGGAAATCGACCCTGCTGAACGCGCTGAGCCGACGGGACGTAGCCATCGTGTCGGACAGCCCGGGGACGACCCGCGACGCCATCGAGGTGCGGCTCGACCTCGGCGGCCTCCCGGTCCTGCTGGTCGACACAGCCGGGCTCCGCGAGACCGCGGAGCCGATCGAGGCGGCGGGGATCGTGCGGACGCGGGCGCGGATCGACACGGCCGATCTCGTGGTCGCCCTCAAGCCCCCCGGCGGCGCGGTCCCGGATCTCGGGCCGGCGCGGGGCCCGGTCCTGACCGTGCGTACCAAAGCCGATCTTTTTGCCGGCTCAGAACAGGGGGGTGATCCGGCGGACGTGACGGTCTCGGCCCATACCGGCGCCGGCATGGACGCCCTACTCGATGCGATCCAGGCCGCGGCCGAAGACGGTCTCGGCACCGGCGACGCGCTGATCACCCGCGCCCGGCACAGGGCCGCGCTGGAGGCCTGCATCGGCCATCTCGATCGCGTCTCAGGGAGTGCCGGCGGTCTCCCGGAGCTGGCTGCGGAGGATCTGCGGCTCGCGGTGCGGGCGCTCGGCGCGGTCGCGGGCCATGTCGGCGTCGAGGACGTCCTCGACCGGCTGTTCAGCGGGTTCTGTATCGGGAAATAGATTTAAAGCCGGCAATCAATCGGGCTGGGATCGGGCCCGACGCGGCTTCGCTACTGGGGGATCCGCAGGATCCGCGGCCGCCAGATCCCGAGCGCCACGTTCGCGGTCGCGACCGCCAGCAGGACCCAGAGGGTGCCGCGCTCGCCGGTCAGCGAGACGGCCAGCACCGCGGGATCGACGAGGCCCGCCAGCGCGCGGGCGCTCTGCTCCGCCTCCTGCTTCATCGGGCCCTGGACGTAGACCAGCCCGCCCTCGAACATCAGGACGCCGGTGGCGAGCTTCACCCACGCCCAGCCGGCGTTGAGGAAGGCGCGGTTCAGCGCCATCGCCAGCAGGCCCGACATCAGCGTCACCGCCAGGGCGGGCAGGAAGATCCAGGTGGCGACCGCGCCCATCGCGCCCCGCGTCGCCGCGTAGCCCGCTAGGGCGGACGGCGCGGGCGACAGGCTCAGCATGACGACCAGGGACGCCATGGCCCCTAGCAGCCCCGCGGACCCCATCGTGTGGAGGAACTTCAGCAGGCGTCGCACGGCGTCTCACCCGGGCCGTTTCGGCGCAGCCTAGCGCGGGGCGCCGGGGGGCGATAGCGGCGCGCCGGTCGCAGGGCTTCCGGCCGGAACCCTCCGCCGTCCTCGGGAGCGCGGCGAAGCGATCCAGCAGCGCCGGGCCTCGCCGGGACGCGCTGTCCTCGGTCGCTTCGCTGCGCCCGCGAGGACGGAGCGGACCGTCAGCTCCGGAGGCCCGGCGCCTCCTGGCCGGTGCGGGCCACGTACTCGGTGTAGCCGCCGCCGTACTGGTGGATGCCCTCCGGCGTGACCTCGAGCACCCGGTTCGAGAGGGCGGCCAGGAAGTGCCGGTCGTGGGACACGAACAGCATCGTCCCCTCGTAATTGGCCAGCGCCTCGATCAGCATCTCCTTGGTGCCCATGTCGAGGTGGTTGGTCGGCTCGTCGAGCACCAGGAAATTCGGCGGGTCGTAGAGCATCAGCGCCATGACCAGCCGGGCCTTCTCGCCGCCCGAGAGCACCCGGCAGCGCTTCTCGACGTCGTCGCCCGAGAAGCCGAAGCAGCCGGCCAGCGCCCGCAGCGACCCCTGGCCGGCCTGCGGGAAGGAACCCTCCAGGGTCTGGAACACCGTGCGGTCGCCGTCGAGCAGGTCCATGGCGTGCTGGGCGAAGTAGCCGAGCTTGACGCTGCCGCCGACCGTGACCGAGCCGTCGTCGGGCGCGGTGGTGCCGGTGACGAGCTTGAGCAGCGTCGACTTGCCGGCGCCGTTGATGCCCATCACGCACCAGCGCTCCTTGCGCCGCACCGAGAAGTCGAGTCCCTCGTAGATCGTGCGGCTGCCGTAGCGCTTGTTCACGCCCTTGAGCATCACGACGTCGTCGCCCGAGCGCGGTGCCGGCTGGAACTCGAAGGCCACCGATTGCCGCCGCCGGGGCGGCTCGACGCGCTCGATCTTGTCGAGCTTCTTCACCCGGCTCTGCACCTGGGCGGCGTGGGAGGCCCGCGCCTTGAACCGCTCGATGAAGGCGATCTCCTTCGCCAGCATCGCCTGCTGGCGCTCGTACTGCGCCTGGGCCTGCGCCTCGTTGAGCTTCCGCTGGCCCTCGTAGAAGGCGTAGTCGCCCGAGTAGGTAGTGAGCGCGCCGGCGTCGATCTCGATGATCTTGGTGACGATGCGGTTCATGAACTCGCGGTCGTGCGAGGTCATCAGCAGGGCGCCGTCGTAGCCCTTCAGGAACGATTCGAGCCAGATCAGGCTCTCGATGTCGAGGTGGTTGGACGGCTCGTCGAGGAGCATCACGTCCGGGCGCATCAGCAGGATGCGGGCGAGCGCGACGCGCATCTTCCAGCCGCCCGAGAGGGCGCCGACGTCGCCGTCCATCATCTCCTGGCTGAAGCTCAGCCCGTCGAGCACCTCGCGGGCCCGGCCCTCCAGGGCGTAGCCGTCGAGCTCCTCGAACCGGGCCTGGACCTCGCCGTAGCGCTCGACCAGGGCGTCCATCTCGTCGGCGCGGTCCGGGTCGGCGAGCGCCGCGCCGAGCTCGGCGAGCTCGGCCGCGACCGCGCTCACCGGGCCGGCGCCGTCCATCACCTCGGTGACGACGCTGCGGCCGGACATCTCGCCGACGTCCTGGCTGAAATAGCCGATGGTGATGCCCCGGTCGGCCGCGACCTGGCCCTCGTCGGGCTGCTCCTGGCCGATGATCATCCGGAACAGGGTGGTCTTGCCGGCCCCGTTCGGGCCGACCAGGCCGACCTTCTCGCCCCGCTGGAGGGCGGCCGAGGCCTCGATGAAGACGAGCTGCCGCCCGTTCTGCTTGGTGATCTTGTCCAGGCGTATCATGGCGGCGGGCGCTGTCCGGGAGGTCGCTGTCCGGAAGGTGTCCGGGAGTATCCCGGCCGCTTACGGCATCGGCCGACGCGGCGCAAAGGCAGGGTGCCGCAGTGCGGGATAACGCTTGCGTCCGGCGCAGGCCTGGGCGCATCCCGGGACCCAGGATGAGGCTCGGCCGTTGCCCTGGGCAACATGAGGATCGCGATGCTGTTCGGTTGGTGGATGACGGGCATGGACATGGCCATGCTGGGGCTGGAGGCGCAGGGCGTCATCGCCCAGCGCATGGCGATGTTCGCCCTCGGCGGCCCCGCGGCCCAGGCCGAGGCGCAGCTCATGGTGACGGAGAAGATGCTGGCCGCCGGCGAGGCGGCCCTCATGCTCGCCGCAGGCGCCTCGAACGGCAAGGTGATCCGCAGCTACCGGCGGAAGGTCCAGGCGAACGCGCGGCGGCTGAGCCGGGGGTGAGGCCCGTGCCCGCCGGGTCTCGGCGCGCCGTCATCGCGGGCGCAGCGAAGCAATCCAGCGGCGCCACATCCGGCGACGTCACGTTACCCTGGGTCGCTTCGCTGCGCTCGCGATGACGGGGGCGGCTCGTGAAGCCGCGATCCGCCTTCAGTTATTGGCCGTCCGGAACGTGTCGCAGGACTTGGTCTGGCCGCTCTTGTAGCCGGCCATGAACCAGCGCTGGCGCTGGGCCGAGGAGCCGTGGGTGAAGGAATCCGGCACCACGTAGCCCCGCGAGCGCTGCTGGAGCGCGTCGTCGCCGATCTGCGCGGCGGCGTTCAGCGCTTCGTCGATGTCGCCCTGCTCGAGCTCGGCGTACTTGTCGTTGGAGTTCTTGGCCCAGACGCCGGCGAGGCAGTCGGCCATCAGCTCGATCCGCACCGAGAGGGCATTCGCCTCGGTCTTGCTGGAGGCCTGCTGCTGGCGCTGCTGGACCTTGCCGAGGATGCCGAGCACGTCCTGGACGTGGTGGCCGACCTCGTGGGCGATCACGTACGCGTAGGCGAAGTCGCCCTTCACGCCGAACTTCGAGGCCATCTCCTTGAAGAAGCCGGTGTCGAGATAGACCTTCTTGTCGAGCGGGCAGTAGAACGGGCCCATCGCGGCCTGGGCCGAGCCGCAGCCGGAGCGCGTGCCGCCGGTGTAGAGCACCAGCGTCGTCGGAGTGTACTGCTTGCCGGTCTGCTGCGGCAGGATCTGACTCCACACGTCCTCGGTGTTGCCGAGGATCTTGGAGGCGAACCGGCCGCTCTCGTCGGTCGGGGCCTGGCGCCGCTTGGCCTGGGTCTGCGGGTCGACCTGCTCCTGCTGGCTGCGGCCGCCGCCGCCGATCTGCTGAGCCCCGCCGATCAGGATCGCCGGGTTGATGCCCGTGAAGTAGCTGATGATCAGCAGCACCACGATGGTGCCGATGCCGAGCCCGCCGGCGCCGCCGCCGGGAAAGCCCATGCCGCCACCGCCGCCGCCCTCGCCCCGGCGATCCTCGACGTTGTCGGAGCTGCGTAGATCTTCCCAGCGCATGGTTGGGTCCCGCCATCAGTGCTGCGCCGGCCGCCTCGGGCGGGCCGGGATTGGCTGTGCGTCGTCGTGTCCGGCCGATGGCGCGCCAGCAGCGGGAACGAAGCTCTAATGGCGGGAGGGGAGAGCCGGTTCCGTCACTCCGGTCAAGCTCGCGGTCACGCTTTCCCGTCGAGGAGGGCGCGCAGGGACCGGAAGTCCCGCCACGCGAGGCGCTTCTGGACCGGCTGGCGCAGCAGGAAGGCTGGGTGGAGCGTGGCGAGCAGCTTCACCTCGCGGCTCGGCAACTTGTACGGGAAGAGGCGGCCTCGGGTCCGCAGGATGCCGTCCTTGGTGCCGGTCAGCGTCTGGGTCGCGGGCGCGCCGAGGCAGACGATGATGTCCGGGTCGACGAGTTCGATCTGGCGCTCCACGAAGGGCCGGCACACGGCCACCTCCTGGGGGGTCGGGTTGCGGTTGCCCGGCGGCCGCCAGGGCACGATGTTGCCGATATAGGCGCTCGTCCGGTCGAGCCCGACCGCCTTCATCATCTTGTCGAGGAGCTGGCCTGAGCGGCCCATGAACGGCTTGCCGATCCGGTCCTCGTCGGCGCCGGGCGCCTCGCCGAGAAACATCACCCGCGCCTCGGGATTGCCGTCGGCGAAGACGAGGTTCTTCGCCGTGAAGCGCAGCGGGCAGGCGTCGAAATCCGCGAGAATCCGTTCGAGCTCGTCGAGGGACTTGGCCTGCCGCGCCCTAGCGCGGGCGTCGCTCGCGGCCTCGTCGGGCTGGGCGCTGGCGGCGCGGCCGAAGGTGCGCGGCGCCGCGATGGGCGCGGCCGTGCCCGGGGGCGCCGATCCGGGGGGCGGCACGAGCGTGTTGGCGACCGGGCTGACCGGCTGCTCGGCGGCCCGGGGGGGCGCCCGGCGCGGCGTGCGCAGGGTAGGCGCGGGCGTGTCGGCCTCGTTGAAGCGGTCGTGCGGCTGCTCGTCGAGCGCCGCGTCGGCCCCGGCCTCCACGTGGAAGTCGAGATAGGCGATCAGGTCGGCTTGCGCGTCGGTGGGGCTCGGCATGGGACTCAGCATGTGGGATCGCCGGGGCCTGTGGACAACTCGCCGAATCGGTCCGGGTGGCAAGGACTTGCGTGACCGAACAGCGCGGCGCGGCGCAGCGCTGTGACGCCGTCCCCTGCGGCAAAGGGAACTTTGCCTTGAGCTTGAGCGTCGGCAACTTGCCTTTCTAGCTTGGAATCGCTTGAGACGGCATCAGGAAGGCCGGCCCGGCGACGAACCGGGCGCCGGAACAAGAAAAGGAACCCGAGGATGGCGCTGCCCGAACGCGAGAGCATGGATTTCGACGTGGTCGTGGTGGGCGCCGGCCCGGCCGGCCTCGCCACCGCGATCCGCCTGAAGCAGCGCGCCGCCGAGATCGGCGAGGAGATCTCGGTCGTCGTCGTCGAGAAGGGCTCGGAGGTCGGCGCCCACATCCTGTCGGGGGCGGTGATCGACCCGATCGGCCTCGACCGGCTCCTGCCGGAGTGGCGCCAGGACCCGGAGCGGCCGCTCAAGACGGAGGTGCAGCGCGACGAGTTCATGATGCTCACCAAGAACAGCGGCATCACCCTGCCGAACGTGTTCTTCCCCAAGCTCATGTCGAACCACGGCAACTTCGTCGGCTCGCTCTCGAACGTCTGCAAGTACCTCGGCGCCCAGGCCGAGGCGCTCGGCGTCGAGATCTACCCGGGTTTCCCGGCCTCCGAGGTGCTGTTCGACGGCAACGGCGCCGTGGCGGGCGTAGCCACGGGCGATCTCGGCATCGGCCGGTCCGGCGAGCCGCGCGAGGACTACACCCGCGGCATGGAGCTGCGCGCCAAGTACACGGTGTTCGGCGAGGGCGCCCGCGGCAACCTGACCAAGGGTCTGATCCAGCGGTTCGAACTCAACCGGCACAGCGACCACTTCAAGTACGGGCTCGGCGTGAAGGAGCTCTGGCAGCTCGCGCCCGGCAAGTTCGAGCCCGGGTTGGTGCAGCACACGATGGGCTGGCCGCTGCCCAACAAGGCCGGCGGCGGCTCCTGGCTCTACCACTTCGATGACCACCTGCTCTCGGTCGGCTTCGTCACGCACCTGAACTACGAGAACCCGACCCTGTCGCCGTTCGAGGAGTTCCAGCGCTTCAAGACCCACCCGATGATCGCCGAGACCTTCGAGGGCGCCAAGCGCATCGGCTACGGCGCGCGCGCCATCATGGAGGGCGGCTGGCAGTCGGTGCCCAAGCTGGTCTTCCCCGGTGGGTGCCTCGTCGGATGCTCGGCCGGCTTCGTGAACGTGCCGCGGATCAAGGGCTCGCACAACGCGGTGCTGTCCGGCATGCAGGCGGCCGACGCCATCGCGGACGCCCTGAAGGCGGGCCGCGCCGGCGACGAGCTCACCGCCTACGAGGCCGGATGGCGCAACAGCCCGATCGGGCAGGACCTGAAGGCGGTGCGCAACGTCAAGCCGCTCTGGTCCAAGTACGGCACGCTGGTCGGCGTCGGGCTCGGCGGGATCGACATGTGGGCGACCAGCATCCTCGGCGCCTCGCCGTTCGGCACGCTGTCCCACGGCAAGCCGGATCACGCCTGCCTCAAGCCGCTCTCGGAGGTGACGCCGATCGTCTATCCGAAGCCGGACGGCAAGCTGACCTTCGACCGGCTGTCCTCGGTCTACCTCTCGAACACCAACCACGAGGAGGACCAGCCGCCGCACCTCAAGGTCCGCGACCTGGAGCTGCAGAAGCGCTCCGAGCACGACGTCTACGGCGGCCCGTCCGGCCGCTACTGCCCGGCCGGCGTCTACGAGTGGGTGGAGGATTCTTCAGCCAGCGACGGCGTGCGCTACCAGATCAACGCGCAGAACTGCGTCCACTGCAAGACCTGCGACATCAAGGATCCGAACCAGAACATCGACTGGGTGACGCCGGAGGGTCCGGGCGGGCCGAACTACCCGAACATGTGAGGTCAGCCCTCGGCCGAGGGGCCGAGGCTCACGTCTTTGCGAGCGCAGCGAAGCAATCCAGTGAACCGCTCCGTGGGCAGACGTCCCGCCGCCCTGGGTCGCTTCGCTGCGCTCGCGATGACGGGACGGCCGACCAACCCGGCCACAACCCCCGCGCCATCCTTTCGCCTTGCGGGGCTGGCGGGATGGGTTCAGTGTCCCCAACGTTTTTTCGGGGATGCCCCGCCATTCTCGCGCCCGGCCCCCGACGGGCCGGCGCCCAGGAGCCGCGATCGGTTCATGATGATGACACGCGCCCGCCGGAGCGTTTCGGCGCTCGCCCTGCTGCTCGCCGCCGGGCTCCCGCAGACCGTGCTCGCCGCGCAGCCGAAGGAATCGACCCCGGTGCTCGACTACGAGCCCGCGGACTCGCTCGAGGGCAACTTCCTCTCCGCCTACATCGCGGGCGCGTCGCGGGACACGGCGGCGGCGGCGACCTTCTACCGCGAGGCGGTGAAGGCCGACCCGCGCAACGCGGAACTCGTCGAGCGCGCCTTCATCTCGCTGCTGGCCGACGGCGCCCTGCCGGACGCGTTCCGCACCGCCGAGAAGCTGATCGCCCGCGATCCGACCAACGGCCTCGCCAACCTCTCCCTCGGGGTGCGCCAGATCAAGGCCGGCCAGTGGGCCGCCGCCCGCCAGAACTTTTCCCGGAGCGGCCGGGGCGCCGCCACGGACCTGACCGCGACGCTGCTCACCGCCTGGTCCTACGCGGGCGCCGGCGACAGCAAGAAGGCGCTGGAGACGGTCAACAAGCTCCGGGGCGAGCGCTACTACAACACCTTCCGGGACTACCATGCCGGCCTGATCGCCTCGGTGACCGGCGACAACGCCGAGGCCGAGCGCCGCCTCAAGGCCGCCTACGACGCCGACCACAACACCCTGCGCATCGTCGACGCCTACGCCCGCATGGAGGCCAGCCTCGGCCGCACCGACCTGGCGATCCAGGCCTATTCCGACTTCGACCAGCTCTCGCCGCGCCACCCGCTGGTGCGCGACGCCCTCGAGAAGCTGAAGGACGGCAAGCCGCTCACGCGGCTGATCGGCACCGCCCAGGAGGGCGCCGCCGAGGTGCTGTACGGGCTGGGCTCCGCCGGCTCGACCCAGGGCGACGAGCTGCCCGCGGTGATCTACCTGCGGCTCGCCCTCTACCTCGCCCCCGACCACGCGCTGGCCCGGCTGACGCTCGCCGACACGCTCGACCGGATGAAGCAGCCCGAGCGCGCCAACGAGGCCTACGCGCAGATCCCGGCCAATTCCCCGCTCAAGCTCAACGCCGACATCCAGATCGGCCTGAACCTGGAGCAGATGGGCAAGGGCGACGAGGCGCTGGCCCATCTCGACGCGGCGATGAAGGCCCACCCGGACGACATCGACGTCATCACCGCGCTGGGCAACGTGCAGCGCGCCCGCAAGAAGTACGAGGAGGCGGCGGCCACCTACACCCGCGCCATCGACCTGATCGGGAACCGGCCGCAATCCAACTACTGGACGACCTACTATTTCCGCGGCACCGCCTACGAGCGCGCCAAGCAGTGGCCGAAGGCCGAGGCCGACCTGAAGAAGGCCCTGTCCCTGGTGCCGGCCAACCAGCCGGCCGCCAAGGCCCAGGTGATGAACTACCTCGGCTATTCCTGGGTCGACCAGAACATCAACATCGACGAGGCGTTCAAGCTGCTGCAGCAGGCCGCCGACGCGAGCCCGCGGGACGGCATGATCGTCGACAGCCTCGGCTGGGCCTATTACCGCCTCGGCCGCTGGGACGACGCGGTGCGCGAGCTGGAGAAGGCGGTCGAGCTGAAGCCCGGCGATCCGACCATTAACGACCACCTCGGCGACGCCTACTGGCGCTCGGGCCGGCGCCTCGAGGGCAAGTTCCAGTGGCAGCACGCCAAGGACCTGAACCCCGAGCCGGACGACCTCACCCAGATCAACGCGAAGTTGAAGGACGGGCTGCCCGACATCGAGAAGCCCACCGCCACCGCCGAGACGGTGCCGGCCCCGGTCGCCGCCCCGCACAATCCCGACAACCCGGAACTCCCGAAGGGCGCTCCCCAGCCGCACGAGGCGCCGGGCTCCGCCGACAAGGCCAAGAAGTCGGGGGGCTAGGCCTCCCGCCAAGTCCCGCCTCGGGGCGGTGCGGCTGCCGCGCCGTCCCGACGATGCGCGGGCCATTTCGGGACGCGAGGCCGCGAGATCCGGCCCGCGCCCGCCGCCCTGTCGCGGCTTCGGGCGCCCGCGCTGCGGCTCGGAGGCCGTAGGTCGAGCGACCTAATTGCCCACCGATCCGCGCCCGCTATCGTCGCGCCTCCGCAACGTTCCGGAGTGCGACGTGAGAGCGCTGAAGCCTGTCTGTGTCCTGCTGGTCCTCGCCTGCGCGGCGTCCGGGATCGGGGCCGATCCCGCGCGGGCGCAGGACGCGGCGGCGGCGCCGAAGGCCTTCGCGCTCGATTCCGTTCCCGTCTCGGACGCGCCGCTCGGCCGCTTTCCCTACTTCGCGCTGCCCGACGGCTACCAGCCGGTGAACCCGCCCGAGACGCGGGAATTCGGGCATTTCCTGTTCTGGACCGGCGCAGCGCTTCACGAGGTCGAAGGCAAGGTCTTCCAGTCCCTGATCGGTCCCAAGGACGGCAAGACCTACTCCGCCTACGAGCTGAAGAAGAACATCGAGGCCGTGCTGACGCAGGCCGGCGGCCGGAAGATCGCCGACGGCCGGATCCCCAACTCCGTGACGGAGACGCTGCCGGAGGAGATCCGGATCGGGATGTATGAGGGCCTGGGCGACGTCTACAACGCGCCCGCCCAGACCTGGGTGATCCGCCGGCCGGACCGGCAGATCTGGGTGCATTTCGTGCCCGACAGCTTCACCGCGGCCTGGACGATCCTCGAGACGAAGCCGTTCGTGCAGACCGCCGCCCTCCTGCCCGCCGAGCGGCTGAAGCAGGATCTCGACAAGACCGGGAAGGCGGTGATCCAGGTCAACTTCGCCACCGACAGGACCGAGATCCTGCCGGCCTCCGCCCCGCAGATCGACGCGGTGGCGGCCCTGCTGCGGACGGATCCCGGCCTGCGGCTCGCGATCAACGGCTACACGGACGGGACCGGGGCCGCTTCGCACAACCAGGCCCTGTCCGACGGCCGTGCCAGAGCGGTCATGGCGAGGCTCGTCGGCGCCGGCATCGCGAAGGACCGGTTGAGGGCCAAGGGCTTCGGTTCTGCCAGCCCGGTCGCCGCCGATGACAGCGAGGCGGGGCGGGCGCAGAACCGGCGCGTCGAGCTGGTCAAGTTCTGAGCGGCGCGGGCACGCGAAGACCCCCGGCGGCCGGGCTCGGACGGACCATCCGGGAGCGCGCCGGCGTCGGAGCGGGGGACAGCGCGATCGACAAGAGTATTTTGTCCGCCAGCTCATAAAAATCGACGCGCATTTTCGCGAGCTTTGACGCACAGTGCGTGGCCGTTCGCGGGCGGCCACGCCGCGTCCCGCCCGGCAGGAGATTCGCACGGCAAGAGCCGGCGGGCGGGCACGTGCCCGCGACCCAGGGAGGAAGGCCCATGCCGTCAGACATCGAGATCGCCCGCGCCGCGACCCTGAAGCCGATCGCGCAGGTCGCCGAGAAGCTCGGCATCCCGGATGACGCGCTCCACAATTACGGCAAGCACATTGCCAAGATCGACCACGGCTACATCGCCGGGCTGGAGAGCCGGAAGCCCGGCAAGCTCGTGCTGGTCACCGCGATCTCCCCGACGCCCGCGGGCGAGGGCAAGACCACCACCACGGTGGGCCTGGGCGACGCCCTGAACCGCATCGGTGAGAAGACCATGATCTGCCTGCGCGAGCCCTCGCTCGGGCCGTGCTTCGGCATGAAGGGCGGCGCGGCCGGCGGCGGCAAGGCGCAGGTCGTGCCGATGGAGCAGATCAACCTGCACTTCACCGGCGACTTCCACGCCATCACGTCGGCCCACAGCCTCGCGGCCGCGCTGATCGACAACCACGTCTACTGGGCGAACGAGCTCAACATCGACGTCCGCCGCATCCACTGGCGCCGGGTCGTCGACATGAACGACCGGGCCCTGCGCGCGATCAACCAGTCGCTCGGCGGCGTCGCCAACGGCTTCCCCCGCGAGGACGGGTTCGACATCACGGTGGCCTCCGAGGTGATGGCGGTGTTCTGCCTCGCGCGTGACCTCGCCGACCTGGAGGAGCGCCTCGGCCGGATCGTCATCGCCGAGACCCGCGACCGCAAGCTCGTCACCCTCAAGGACGTGAAGGCCACCGGCGCCATGACGGTGCTGCTCAAGGACGCCCTGCAGCCGAACCTCGTGCAGACCCTCGAGGGCAACCCGGCGCTGATCCACGGCGGCCCCTTCGCCAACATCGCCCACGGCTGCAACTCGGTGATCGCCACGCGGGCCGGCCTGCGGCTCGCCGACTACACGGTGACGGAGGCCGGCTTCGGCGCCGATCTCGGCGCCGAGAAGTTCCTGGACATCAAGTGCCGGCAGGCGGGCCTGACCCCCTCGGCGGTGGTGGTGGTGGCGACGATCCGCGCCCTCAAGATGCATGGCGGCGTCGACAAGAAGAACCTCGGGGGCGAGAACATCGACGCCCTGGAGAAGGGGTTTGCCAACCTCGCCCGTCACGTCACCAACCTGCGCGGCTTCGGCCTGCCGGTCGTGGTCGGCGTCAACCACTTCCACGCCGACACCGACGCCGAGCACGCCAAGCTCAAGGACCTGTGCCGCGAGCGGCTCGACGTCGAGGCGATCACCTGCCGCCACTGGGCCGAGGGCGGCGCCGGTGCCGAGGAGCTGGCCCGCGCGGTGGTGAGGCTCAGCCAGGCCGAGCCGGCGCCGATCCGCCACGCCTACGAGACCGAGAGCCGCCTCACCGACAAGATCCGGGCGATCGCCACCAAGCTCTACGGCGCCGCCGACATCCAGATCGAGACCAAGGCCGCCGGCAAGCTCGCCACCTTCGAGAAGGACGGCTACGGCCACCTGCCGATCTGCATGGCCAAGACCCAGTACTCCTTCTCCACCGACCCGACCCTGATGGGCGCCCCCGAGGGCCACATCGTCGGCGTGCGCGACGTCCGGCTCTCGGCCGGCGCGGGCTTCGTGGTGGCGATCTGCGGGGAGATCATGACCATGCCGGGCCTGCCCCGGGTGCCGGCCGCCGACACGATCCGGCTCGACGCCAACGGGCAGATCGACGGGCTGTTCTGAGAAACGTCGCGCGGGGCTCGCCCACGGGCGGGCCCCGCCGTTCGTCGTTGCGAGCGGAGCGAAGCAATCCAGGGACACACCGCATCCGGAGATCGCGCGCTGCCCTGGGTCGCTGCGCTCGCGATGACGGAGCGGGTCGGATCAGGGGCCGCCCCTACGCGTCCCCGAACAAGTCCACCGCCAGCCGGGAATGCGCCTCGCGCAGCATCCCGGTATCGACCCCGAGCGGCTGCCCGTCGATCACCCGCCAGCGCCCCGCGACCATCACCCGGTCGGCCCGGGTGGCGCCGCACAGGACGAGCGCCGCCAGCGGGTCGTGGGCTCCGGAGAAGCGCAGCTCGTCCAGGGTGAACAGGGCGAGATCCGCCTCGCGGCCCGGCGCGATCCGGCCGATATCGGAGCGGCCGAGGCAGGCGGCCGAGCCCTCGGTCGCCCAGCGCAGGGCGTCGAGATGCGTCACGGCCTCCGCCCCGTAGGTGAGCCGGTTGATCATGAGGGCGTGGCGCACCCCCTCCATCAGGTTCGAGCTGTCGTTCGAGGCCGAGCCGTCGACGCCGAGGCCCACGGGCGAGCCCGCCGCCTCCAGCTCGCAGGTGCGGCAGCGGCCCGAGGCCAGGGTCATGTTCGAGGTCGGGCAGTGGCAGACACCGACGCCGGCCGCGCCGAGCCGCGCGACCTCGGCATCGGTGAAGTGGATGCCGTGCGTGAGCCAGACCCGGTCGCTCAGCCAGCCGACCTCTTCGAGGTACTCCACCGGGCGGCAGCCGAACATCTGCTGGCAATAGGCCTCCTCGTCGCGCGTCTCGCCGAGATGGGTGTGCAGCCGGCACCCGCTGCGGGCGGCGAGCTCCGCGCTCGCGCGCATCAGGCGCTCGGTCACCGAGAAGGGCGAGCAGGGGGCGAGGGCGATCTGCACCATCGCCCCGGGGGCGGGATCGTGGAACAGGTTCAGCACCCGCTCGCAGTCCGAGAGGATCGCGTCGTCGTCCTGGGTCAGGGCCGCGGGCGACAGGCCGCCCGCCCGGTCGGACAAGCTCAGGGAGCCGCGGGTGAGCGCGGCCCGGATCCCGAGGTCGCGGGCCTCCGCGACCTGGATGTCCATCGACGCCTCGAGGCCTTTCGGGAACAGGTAGTGGTGGTCGCCCGCCGTGGTGCAGCCCGAGAGCAGCAGTTCGGTGAAGGCGACCCGCGTGGCGAGCCGGAACGCCTCCGGGGTGATCCGCCCTCAGACCGTGTAGAGCGCCTCCAGCCAGGGGAAGAGCGGCTTGTTGAGCGCCAGCGGATGGGCGCGGGTCAGCGTCTGGAAGGCGTGGTGGTGCGTGTTGATCAGCCCCGGGATGACCACGTGGCGCGACGCGTCGAAGGTCGCGTCCACGGGCGCGGCGGGGCGCGCGCCCGCCGCCACGCACTCGACGATCCGGGTGCCCGCCACCACGATCCCGCCGCCGGCGGCCTCGGCCAGGACGGCGCGCGGGTCGCGGATCCAGAGGCGTCCCGATCCCGGTTCCCCTGCCTCGGCCATGCGCGTCCGCTCCCGTCGCCCGAGAGCCTGCCTAGCGGAGGCGTCGGACCGGGGGCAATCCCGCGGGTACACGCTTGAGGATCCGGGGCGGTCGGCGCCCCGGCCGCCCCGGCCAGGGTTGACGGGCCTCGGCCGCCTTGAGAAACGTCATGGGGACTGACCTATCACCCGTTGGGAGCGGCCGCGCCGTGACACGGACAGCCCCGCGCGAGGAGATGTTCGCGCCGAAACCCGTCCCGGGCGCCGCGCCGGCCGCCCTCGGCAGCGACGACCTGATCGAGCTCCTGTTCTTCGCCTACCGGGATTTCGTCGGCGATCCGGACAGGATCCTGGCCGATTACGGGTTCGGCCGCGCCCACCACCGGGTGCTGCACTTCGTCGACCGGTACCCGGGCCTGACGATCGCCGAGCTCCTCGACATCCTGCGCATCACCAAGCAGAGCCTGAACCGGGTGCTCAAGGACCTGATCGGGCAGGGCTACGTCGCGCAGAAGCCCGGTTCCAGCGACCGGCGCCAGCGCCTCCTGTACTGCACCGAGGCCGGCGCCGGGCTCGCGGCCGACCTGACGCGGGTCCAGGCCCGCCGCCTCGCCCGGGCACTCGCGGCGCCGGATGCCCGGGGCTCCCCGGAGGACTTCCTGATGGCGATGATCGAGCCGGAGGACCGGCCGGCGGTCCAGCGCCTGATGGCGCGGCGCGGGGGCGGGGCCGAGGGGCAGGTCGACGCGGAGGAGCCCGCGTGAGCCACGCCGCCCGGTCCGACCTGCCCGACGAGGCGCCCCACGTCCTCGTGGTCGACGACGACCGCCGCCTGCGCGAATTGCTCGCCCGCTACCTCACCGACCAGGGCTTCCGGGTCACCGCGGCGGCGAGCGCCGCGGAGGCGCGCGCCCGGGCCCAGAGCGTCGTGTTCGACGCCATGGTGCTCGACGTGATGATGCCCGGCGAGAACGGCTTCGACTACGCGCGCAGCGTCCGCGAGACCTCGCGCGTGCCGATCCTGATGCTCACGGCCCGCTCCAACCCGAACGACCGGGTGATGGGGCTGGAGATCGGCGCGGACGATTACCTGCCGAAGCCGTTCGAGCCGCGGGAGCTGACGCTGCGGCTCAACAACATCATCAAGCGCAGCGTGCGGCCCCGCGCGGCCTCCGCCGAGGCCGTGACCTTCGGGCCCTTCGCGTTCCGGATCGACCGGGGCGAGCTGCGCCGGGACGACGAGCTGATCCGCATCACCGAGCGCGAGCGCGAGATCCTGACGATCCTGGCGACGGCGGGCGGCGCCAATGTCGAGCGCGAGCAGCTCGCCGGTCCGGGCGGCGCGGCGGCGGAGCGCACCGTCGACGTGCAGATCAACCGCCTGCGTCGCAAGACTGAGGTCGATCCCGCCAACCCGGTCTTCCTGCAGACTGTGCGGGGCGTCGGCTACCGGCTCGCGGTGGATTGAGCCGCCTGCGGGCCGCCGGGCGGCTCAGACCACCCGCGGCGTGTCGGGTTTCAGCTTGAGGGCCTTGGCGATCCGGGTGGACAGGCTCCCCACGATCGCGAGGCTGGCCGACGGGCCGGCGAGGGCGCGGACGGCCTCCACCGCCTCCTCGGCGCTGGGCTTCATCACTGCGTAGACCGTGGCGCCGGGCGCCGCGCCGGCGCCCTCCGCGGTCACGGAGACGAGGAAGGTCGTGTGGCGTCGCCGCAGGCGTCCAGGCATGGTCCAGCATTTGGCATGTCGGCTAACCATCACCAATGCCTGAGACCCGGAGCCGGCCGGGAAACCGCACGCACCCGGCACGATAACCCGTGCCGGGTCTCTCAGATCAGGGCAAGGTCGATGCCGGGAAGCCGCAGCCCGTCGAGGCGCGTGCGCCAGCGCTGCCCGGAGGCGACGGGCAGCGCGTCCGTCAGCGTGCCCGTCGTGACGACAGTCCCGGCGTCGAGCGGTGGGGCCACCGGATCGTTAGCCAGCGCATCGACGAGGTGGGCCAGGGCCGCGAGCGGCCCCGTCCCGAGCACGCAGCCGCCACCGCCCCGGTCCGCGACGGCCCCGTCCCGCAGTAGCTCGACGGTGAAGCCGGCGAGTTCGCCGAGCCAGGCCGATCGCGCGTCCGCGGTGATCCGCACCCGCTCGCCCACCACCAGCAGCCCGTGCAGCCCGAAGGCCGCGACGGTGTCGGGCGCCGCGAAGCGCCAGCCCGGATAGAGCGACTGCACGATCTCGAAGCCGCTCGCCGCCCAGTCGAGGCAGGCGATCAGCGCCGCGGCATCCATGCCGGGCTCGGGCGCGCGCGCCAGCCCGAACACGATCTCCGGCTCGATCCGCGGCTCGACGAAGGCGGCGAGCGGCACCGGCCCCGACAGGGCGGCCCGGTCGCGCAGGGTCGTGTCGTAGACGTGCCCCCAGATCGGCGCGCGGACGCCGTAGCGCTCCCACAGGGTCGTGTTGGTGAAGCCGATCTTGTAGCCGACCGGCCGCTCGCCGCGCTCCCCGCGCAGGACCCGGACCGCCTCGGCCACCCGGTAGGCCGCCGGCAGGTCGAGGGCCGGATCCCAGTCGGTCAGCGGCGCGATCGGGCGGCGATGCTCGTGCGCGGAGAGGATCGTGCGGGCATGGGCCGCGGCGGAGATCGGCTCGGTCATCGGCGCACGGCGTGAGGGCCGACGGGGCGGCACCCGCGCCGGGCCGCCTCCAGCGCGGCCGGCCGATCTTACCCGAGGTGACCGTCGCCGGGAACGCGCGCTCTGTCGCTGCGCCGCCGACGCTCGCCGGCCCGTCCCCCGCGCGGAGCGCGCTCCCGGGGCGTTCGCTCCCGGCCCCGCCGCCCGCAGCATATTTTCATTAGAGGAATACCAAAATACGTTTCTTAAAGATGTGTCATCGGAGGCACATACTGCTCACGGATCCGTGATAGCTGGGCATCGGCGCGTATCTTCGCCCAGTAATTCTTGTTTAGAGTCGGTACAATGTCGAGATATGTCAGTGACCGGGCCGGGTCGCGCGCGTTCGATCGTGCGGAGAGGCTGCTCCGAATCGGGTTTGTATCGTCGACATCTATACTCACGCTCGGGGCGGCCGCGCTCGCCCAGCCCGCGCCCGCCACGGACATCGAGCTGTCCGAACTCAGCGTGACGGGCGAGGCGCGCGGGCGCAGCCTGAACAGCGACCTGTACGGGCGCGGCGGGGCCACCGGGCCGGTGCCCGGCTACGTTGCCAGCCGCAGTACGGTCGGCACGAAGACCGACACGCCGATCCTGGAGACCGCGCAGTCGGTGTCGGTCATCGGGCGCCAGCAGATCGAGGATCAGAACGCCCTGACCATCAACCAGGCGCTGCGCTTCACGCCGAGCGTCACCACCGAGCAGCGGGGCGGCGCCGGCTCGACGCGCCTGGAGCAGTTCTACATCCGCGGCTTCACCGCGCCGATCTTCCTCGACAACATGGCGCTGCCCGGTAACCGCGACGCCTTCCCCAGCGTCGATCCCTACCGCCTGGAGCGGGTCGACATCATCAAGGGGCCGGCCTCGGTCCTCTACGGGCAGTCCGGTCCGGGCGGCCTCGTCAACCTCGTCTCGAAGGTCCCGCAATTCGTCCGCCACGGCGAGATCTTCGTCCAGGGCGGCGGCTTCAGCGAGGTCCGCGGCGGCTTCGACGTCGGCGGCCCGATCGCGTCCGACATCCCGGGTCTCGCCGACCAGTTCGCCTACCGGGTCATCGGCCTCGGCTGGAACGGCGACGGCCCGGCCGTGACCACCAAGGTCGAGCGCGCCTTCATCAACCCGAGCCTCACGTGGCGGCCCTCCGCCGACACCTCGCTCACGATCATCGCCAACTACCAGCGCGACCCGTTCTCGGGCTTCTACGGCGGCTTCCCGGCCGTCGGCACGGTGTTCCCGCGCAATTTCGGCAGCGGCGTCTTCGGCCGGCTGCCGGTGAACTTCTACGACGGCGACCGCACCATCGAGCGCTCCGACCGCACCCAGGCCTCCGTCGAGTACCTGTTCGACCACCGGATCACCGAGAACCTGCGCTTCCACTCGGCCGGCCGCTACCTGCGCTCGAACGGCGACTACCGCAGCGTGTTCACGACCTTCGGCGACGTCAACGGCCCGTACACGAGCGGGCCGACCATCGGTCGCTCGGTCGGCGGCACCCAGGTCGACATCGAAGCCTACACGATGGACAACAACTTCATCGCCGATTTCGACACCGGCCCGATCGCCCACACGGCGCTGCTCGGCGTCGACCACCGGACCTTCAGCACGCGGTCCGTCACCGGCCCGTTCCCGGCGACGACGAGCCTGAACGCCCTCGCCCCCGACCACGACCTGCCGATCCGGTTCCCCGCCTTCACGTCGACCTCGCGGATCGACGCGCAGCAGACCGGCGTGTACTTCCAGGATCAGGCGAAGTTCGACCGCTTCATCCTGACGCTCGGCGGCCGCTACGACACCGCCCGGCAGACCGGCCCGACCCGCACCTTCGCGCCGAACGGGCTGACCATCCAGGACGTCCCGGCCGAGGCCTTCACCGGCCGCGCCAGCCTGCTCTACCTGTTCGACAGCGGCGTCGCCCCGTACGTCTCCTACAGCGAGGCGTTCGAGCCGATCGTCAACGGGCGGATCTTCGACGCGGCCTTCGGCTCGGCCGGGCGCATCCCCGTCCCGATCGCCAGCAACCAGTACGAGGCCGGCATCAAGTACCAGCCGCCCGGCACCGACATCCTGCTGACCACCGCGTTCTTCGACATCCGCCGCTCGAACGCCACCACCACCGACCCGGTCAATCCCGGCTTCGTCGTGCAGACCGGCGAGGTCGGCGTGCAGGGTGTCGAGTTCGAGGCGCGGGCCACCCTCGCCGAGGGCCTCAGCCTGATCGGCGGCTTCTCGCTCCTCGACATCCGCAACGTCCGCGACACCGGCTTCACCACGAACGACCTGACCCGCCGGCAGGTGCCGCTCCAGGGGCTGCGGCCGGTGCAGGTGCCGGACACGACGGCCTCGCTGTTCGTCGACTACCGCTTCACCGACGGCCCGCTCATCGGCCTCGGCCTCGGCGGCGGCGTGCGCTACCTCGGCCCGTCCTGGGGCGATCCCGCCAACACGTTCCAGGTGCCCGAGAGCGTGCTGGTCGACGCCGTCGCCTCCTACGACATGAAGCACCTCGACCCGCGGCTCGCCGGCCTCAGCGCGCAGATCAACGTGCAGAACCTGCTCGACGAGCGCTACGTGACCGGCTGCTTCACCTACTCGGGCTGCTATTACGGCCTGCCGCGCACGGTCTACGCGACCCTGCGCTACCGCTGGTGAGGCGGCCGCCGTGGGCAAGACCTTCCGGCAGTCGATGGCGTGGCTCCACGCCTGGTCGGGCCTCGTCGTCGGCTGGGTGCTGTTCGCCGTCTTCGTGACGGGCACGGCGAGCTACTACCGGCCCGAGATCTCGCAGTGGATGCGGCCCGAGCTCCGCACCGACCGGACCTTCGGGCCGGCGGAGCTCGCGGCGGCGGCCGAGCGCGGCGTCGCCCACCTGCAGGCTAATGCGGGCGGCGCGCGGACGTGGTTCCTCGCGCTGCCGCGGCCGGACCGGCCGGTGCTGGAGCTGTTCTGGCGGACCGGCCCGGGCCGGCCGCCCGGCCACGTCCTCCTGGATCCCGACAGCGGCGCGCCGGCGGCGGTGCGGGCGACGCGCGGCGGCGACTTCCTCTACCGCTTCCACTTCGAGCTGAACCTGCCGCCGCTCTGGGGCCGCTGGATCGTCGGCGCCTGCGCGATGATCATGCTGGTGGCGCTGATCTCGGGGATCGTCACCCACCGGCGCATCTTCGCCGACTTCTTCACCTTCCGGCGGGACAAGTCCGCCCAGCGGGGCTGGCTCGACGCGCACAACGTCACGGGCGTGCTCGCCCTGCCGTTCCACCTGATGATCACCTATACCGGGCTCGCCACCCTCATGGTGATGTACGTGCCCTGGGGCCTGAACACGGCCTATCGCGGCGACAGCCAGCGCTACTTCGCCGAGTCCGGCCAGATCACCGCGCCGCGCTCGCCCGCCGGCCAGCCCGGCACGCTCGTGCCGGTCGGGCCGCTGGTGCTCCGCGCCCTGGCGATGCGGCCGGAACCCCTGGAGCGGATCACGGTGGTCAACCCGGCGGACGCGCGCGCCACCGTGGTGGCGGTGTTCGAGGAGCCGCACGGCCTCTCCCACGAGCACCCGCAGATCGCCTTCGACGGCGTGACGGGCGCGGTCCTGGAGGTGCGCGCGGGCGGCCTGCGGCCGGCGACCAAGACGTTCACCGCGATGGTCGGCCTGCACGAGGCGCACTTCGCCGGCCCGGCCCTGCGGGTGCTGTTCTTCCTGTGCGGCCTCGCCGGCAGCGCCATGGTGGCGACCGGGCTGCTGCTCTGGGCGGTGGCGCGCCTGCCCAAGGGGGACGCGCCCCGGGGCTTCGGCCTGCGCCTCGTCCAGGGCCTGAACGTCGCGACGATCGCCGGCCTGCCCGCGGCCGTCGCCGCCTATTTCCTGGCCAACCGGCTACTCCCCGCCGCGCTGCCCGCGCGGGCGGAGTGGGAGGTCGGGGCCTTCTTCGCCGTCTGGCTGCTCGTCGCCGTGGCGGCGCTCCTACGCCCGGCCGGGCGGGTCTGGCCGGAGACGCTGACGGCGGCGGCCGCGTTGTACGGCGCCGTCGCGGCCGCGGATGTCGGGCGCCTCGTCGCGCTCCGGTTCGGTGGCGCCGCGCCGGTCGAGCCGGTCTTCCTCGCCTTCGACGGCGCGATGCTGGCCCTAGCCGCCCTCATCCTGCTCGCGGTCCGCACGATCGCGCGGCGCGGCGGAGCGTCCCGCGGCCCCGCGAAGGCCGCGGGGCTCTCGATCGCGGGGCACGCGCGGCGGGAGCAGGCCCGGCCCGGCATGCCGGTACCGGGAGATCGGGAGCCGATATGATAAAATTGAACTGGTATATTGAACCCAGTGCGGCGAATTAATTCAAAATAACTCCCGAAGTCTGACATATATCGGATGCGCGTCGACTGTATCTGTGCAGAATGGTTCGGCCGGCATGCCAGCCGGTCGCGCCTGTGTCGTCGATTTTCACGCCCTTGATCCTTCGGCCCAGGCGTTCCAGCGCGGTCCATCCCAAGCGCACGCTGGACATGTCCCCGAGACCCAGAACTTGAGCCTCGAGGCGCGGCCCTCGGGGCTCTTTTTCTGCCGCGCCGGGCGATGCGGGCCCGGCGGCTGTTCACGGGCCCCGCGTCCCCGTACCAGAAGGCCACGGGAGCGGCAGGACGGGCATGCAGCGCATCACCATCACCATCGACGACGCCCTGCTGACGGCGGTCGACGACCTCTGCGCGCGGCGCGGCTACGGCAGCCGCTCGGAGGCGGTGCGCGACATCGTCCGCGACGCCCTGGCGCCGGCCCGCGCCGCGGAGACCGGCGGATCGGCGGCCTGCTACGGGGCCCTGAGCTACGTCTACAGCCACGGCACCCGCGACCTGGCCCGTCGGCTGACCGGCGAGGGGCACGAGCACGGCGTCTCGATCGCCAGCCTGCACGTGCACCTGACCCACGACGCGTGCCTCGAGGTGGCGGTCCTGCGCGGGCCGGTGGCCCGGATGCAGAGCTACGCCGACGCCGTCGTCACGCAGCGCGGCGTCCGCTACGGTCACCTGCACCTCATCCCGGAGGGTGACGACGCCCGCACCCATCCGGGCCACGGCGACGACGGCCCGGGGTGAGGGCGCCCCCCGCCCGCGATCCGGCGCCCCATCGACTGCGCCCCACGCGCAACACGGCCGGCCTAATCCGCCCGTATGATTTTTTCGTATGTTTATCATACGGGCGGCGTGCGAGAGTCCGGGGATCGCCACGCCTCGCCCGGTCTGCCGGTGTCCCGCCCGACTTCCCGCTCGACTTCCCGTCCTGTCTGCTGCCACCGGCCTGCCGCCCCCGGCTTCCGCGCCGTGACCCGGCTGCTCGCCGCGGGCGGCCTCGTCGTCGCGACCGCCGGGCGCGGCTGGGCGGCGCCGGGTGAGGGCGCCCCGACACCGTCGGCCGTCACCCTGTCCGAGATCTCGGTGGTCCCCGCGGCGCCTCCAGTCATCCCCGCGACGGACGGGCCCGGCGCCAGCGCGGGCTATGTCGGCGGCGTCACCGGGATCGGCGGCGCCCTGCTGAGCGTCGACGCGGCCAGCGCCGGCCTCATCGGCGGGGCGGTCCTCAACGCCCGCCCGGTCACGCGGCCCGGCGAGGTGCTGGAGGCAGTGCCGGGCCTGATCGTCACCCAGCACAGCGGGGAGGGGAAGGCCAACCAGTACTTCCTGCGCGGCTTCAACCTCGACCACGGGACCGACATCGCCATCAGCGTCGACGGCATGCCGGTCAACATGCGCACCCACGCCCACGGCCAGGGCTACGCCGACCTCAACTTCCTCATCCCCGAACTCGTCGGCGCGGTGGAGTACCACAAGGGGCCGTACTTCGTGCGCGACGGCGACTTCGCCTCCGCGGGCTCGGTGCGCATCGACTATCTCGACACCGTGCGGGAGAATCTCGCGCTGACCTCGATCGGCAGCTTCGGCTACAAGCGGGCCCTGTCGATCGCCTCGGCCCCGCTGGGCGAGGGCACCCTGCTGGTGGCCGGCGAGGCGCAGGTCTACGACGGGCCGTGGACCGTCCCGGACGCGCTGCGCAAGCTCAACGGCGTCGCCCGCTACAGCCAGGGCACGGCGCTGGACGGGTTCGCGGTCACCGGCATGGCCTACGCGTCCCGCTGGACGGCCACCAACCAGATCCCGGAGCGGGCCGTCGGCGCGGGCCTGATCGGCCGCTACGGCACCCTCAACCCCACGGATGGCGGCGACACCGCCCGCTTCTCCCTGTCGGGGCGGTTCAGCGCGACGGACGACACCGGCATCACCCGGGCCTCGGCCTACGTGATCCGCTACCAGATGAACCTGTTCAACGACTTCACCTACTTCCTCAACGATCCCGTCGGCGGCGACCAGTTCCACCAGCTCGACCAGCGCGTCCTCGGCGGCGGCGAGGTGCTGCACAACTTCCAGGGCGACCTGTTCGGCCGGCCGCTGGAGGTCGAGGTCGGCGCCCAGACGCGGACGGACTCGATCCGCGTCGGCCTGTTCAACACCGCCTTCCGCCAGTACCGCTCGACCGTGCTCGACGACCGCGTGCTGGAATCGAGCGGCGCCCTCTACCTCGACACGCGGGTGCGCTGGACCGAGTGGCTGCGCACGAGCGTCGGCGTGCGGGCGGACGGCTACTACGCCGACGTCCGCTCGGACACGCCGGCGAACTCGGGACGAGCCACCGACGGCATCGTCAACCCGAAGCTCGGCCTCGTGCTCGGACCGTGGTCCGACACCGAGATCTACGTGAATTACGGCGGCGGCTTCCACTCGAACGACGCGCGCGGCGTCACCGCCACGGTCGATCCCGCGAGCCCCCTGTTCAACATCACCCGGTCGCCCTTCCTGGTGCCCTCCACGGGCTACGAGCTCGGCCTGCGCAACCGGTCGATCGCCGGGCTGGAGACGAGCCTCGCGCTGTTCCGGCTCGACTTCGCCTCGGAGAACATCTTCCAGGGCGACACCGGCACCACGGAGCCGAGCCGCCCGACCCGCCGGTTCGGCGTCGAGTGGACGAACCGCTACGCGGTGACGCCGTGGCTGTCCCTGGACGGGGATCTGACGATCACCAAAGCCCGGTTCTCCAGCTACGACCCGGCGGGCAACCGGGTGCCGGAGGCCCCCACGACCATCGCGTCGGCGGGCGTGACCTTCGGCGAGCCCCTCGGCTGGTTCGGGAGCCTGCGGGTCCGCTATTTCGGGCCGCGCCCGCTCATCGAGGACAACGCGATCCGCTCCCGGGCGACCGCCCTGCTCAACGGCCGCATCGGCTACCTGTTCGACACCGGGGTGAGCGTCTCGCTGGACGTGCTCAATCTGACGAACAGCAAGGCCGACCAGATCACCTACGCCTACGTCTCGCGCCTTCCGGGCGAGCCCGCCGAGGGGCTGATCGACCGCGTCTTCCACCCGGTGGAGCCCACGGCCGTGCGCCTGACGATCGCCGGGCGGTTCTGACCGCCAGCGCCACGACGACACGCGGGTCCCGACTCCCTCGCGGCAGACCCACGCCGCGACGGACTTCGTCCCGGCGTCCCGGTCGCGTCAGCCGCCGCTGCGCGAGACCCGGTAGTCGCGCGGGGTCAGGCCGTAGGTCTCCCGGAACGCGCGACTGAGCTGGGCGCCGCTCCCGAAGCCGTAGGCCTCCCCGATCGCGCCGATCGACCGCGGCTCCAGCGGATTGTCGAGGGCGGCCCGCACGGCCGCGAGGCGCTGCCGCGCGCGGTAACGCGCCACCCCACCTTCCGGCTCGAACAGGCGGTAGAGCTGGGAGCGCGATATGCCGAGCGCCCGCGCGATCGCGTCGATCCGGGGCGGCGTGTCGAGCTGGCCGCGGATGAACCGCTTCGCGGCCCTGAGCCGGGCGGCCTCGAGCGGCGCGGCCGCGCGGGCCGCTCCCTCCAGGCTCGGGCGCGCGCAGGCCGCGACCATGTGGAGCGTGGCCTGCGCGATCGGGGCGGCGTCGGTCGCGGTGATCGCGCCGCTATGCGCGGCCAGGCTCCGGATATGGTCGGCGAGCAGGCGGCCCGCGCCGCCGGTCAGGATCAGTCCGTGCATCGCGTCCTCGTCCGGCAGCACGGTGGCGATGGAGGCGCGCGGGACGGCCAGGATCAGCGAGTCCGTCTCCGGCACCCGGCTGCGGCGGTACGGCTGCGACAGGTCGTTGAGGCTGACCGCGCCCGCCGGAACCTCCGCCACGCCCCGTTCGGTCTCGACGCTGTAGGCGTGCCGGCTGAGGTGCAGGACGAACCCGTCCTGACCGTCGCGCCGGATCCGGGAGCGGGATCGGGCCGGCCCCTGCGGTGCGGCGCTCATGACGCGCAGGGCCATCGGGCCGATCAGCGTCGTCTCGATCCGGCCCGAGAAGCCGTGCGGATCGGCATCGAGGTCGTGGGCTGCGAACAGCGCGCGCCACGCGGCGAAGCGGTCGCGCTCCGGCAGGGCATCCGTCGTGAAGAGGGAACGGGGTACGACGTTCACGGCGGGACCGATGAGCGAGGGTTGAGTGATTTTACCTTACGTTGCGCGATCGACCAGTGCGCACGGGACACAATCTACGATCTGACGCGACCCGCTCCCGCGGGGTGACAGTCTGTACCCCGGGGCCATCGTCCCATCGCGGCAGTGCCGCGATGGGACGACCTTCGGGCCACCAGGGCTTGCGAGAAACATAACGCGTTATATAATTGATGTCGGGAGAACCGACATGCCGGCAGACATCCTCGACGAACTCGGGCCGCTGTTCCTGGGCAGCCGCCTCAAGCGCCTCGCCGACCGCTTCCAGGCCGACGCCGCCCGGATCCTGCGGGACGAGGGGCTCGGCATCCAGCCGGCCCAGTTCCCGCTCCTCGCCGCCATCGACCGCTACGGACCGCTGACCATCGGCGACGCCGCCGCCGCCCTCGGCGTCAGCCAGCCGGCGGCCACGCGCACGGCGGCGAGCCTCGTCGCGCTCGGCTTGCTCGAAGAGGCGCGGTCGGACGCGGACCTTCGCCAGAAGGCGCTGTCGCTCAGCGGTGCGGGCAAGGCCCTGATGGCGCGCGCCAAGGACGCGCTCTGGCCGCGCGTCGACAGGGCCGTCGCGAGCCTGTGTGCCGGCCTGTCGGGCCCCCTACTGGACCAGGTCGCCGCCCTGGAGCGCAGGCTCGACGCCGTCCCGTTCGCGGCCCGCATCCGCCAGGACGGCGCGGCCGGCGACGCCGCGACGGGCCTGACGATCCGGGACTACACGGACGCGCTGGCGGACCGCTTCCGCGACATCAACGCCGAGTGGATCGAGGCGATGTTCGCGCTGGAGGAGAACGACCGCCGGATCCTGTCCGATCCCCGCGGCGAGATCCTGGACCGCGGCGGGCTCATCCTGTTCGTTGAGTCGGCGGATCTCGGGATCGTCGGCACCTGCGCGCTGATGCGGACGGAGGCGGGCTGCTACGAGCTGACCAAGATGGCCGTGTCCGCGCGGGCCCGGGGCCGCAAGGCCGGCGAGCACCTGCTGCGGGCGGTGCTGGCCCGCGCCGCGGCCATGGAGATCGAGACGCTCTACCTGCTGACCAACACCAAGTGCGCGGCCGCCGTGCACCTGTACGAGAAGGTCGGGTTCCGGCACGACCCGGAGATCATGGACCGGTTCGGCCGGCGCTATGCCCGCTGCAACGTGGCCATGCGCTATCCCCTGTGACGCCGCGCGCCCGACGCGCCGAGGGCGACCCGTTCCCGGCCGTGCGCGGGCCCGCGCGGCGCCGCAGCGAGCCGCTCCCATCCGCGGAGGACAGCCGCGCACTCTGCGTCAGATCTCGTTCAGCAGTGACGATGCGCGGACAGACAAAATGATGGGCGCGAAGATTTCAACTGAAAATTGATTTGGGCGATCTGTTTGTGAGAGCATCAGCAACAGATCCCGTAACGGAATCTTATCGTCACGCTTCCATCTTGGCGGTCTCGCTCTGGAGCTGCGCTCGGACAATGAAAGCTTGGTTCGCGAAACTCTCGATCCAGCACCGGCTGGTCGGAGCACTCGGGCTGCTCATCGTCTGTCTGCTCCTCGTCGGCGGCGTGGGCCTGCACGCCGTCGGCGATCTCGCCGAGGACCAGATCCGCCTCGGCAACGGCACCCTGCCCAGCGTGCGCTACGCCGGCGAGCTGCGCGGCAACGTGATCGACGTGCGCGTCAGCGTCGTGAACCACATCCTCTATCCCGAGGCCGCCCACATGCGGGCCGAGGAGGCGGCCCTGGCGAAGAAGACGGAGGCGGTGGCCGCCGCGATGCGCAACTACGCGCCGCTGATCGACGGTCCGAAGGAGCGCGCGCTCTTCGACGTGTTCGACCGGGAATGGAAGAGCTACCTAGCGGCGATCCCGGCCGTGCTGGAATACTCGCGGACGGGCCGCAAGGATCTGGCGCTGCGCGAGAGCTTGGTCGGCGTCCGCCCCCACATCAAGGCGGCCTCCCAGGCGCTCGAGGAGATCGTGGCGCTCAACAACGCCAGCGGCGAGACGGCGATCGCCCAGGGAGCGGCCGCCGCCTCCGGCGCGAAGCGGCTCATGCTGGCGATCGGCGCCATCGCCCTCGTGCTCGCGACCGCGCTCGGCGCGCTGATCGTGCGGAGCATCGCCGCCAGTGTCCGCGCCGTGCTGGAACCGATGCGGCGGCTGGCGGCCGGGGACCTCGCGGTCGCGATCCCGCACCAGGGGGAGCGGAACGAGATCGGCCAGATCGCCGACGCCGTGCAGGTCTTCAAGGATTCGGGGATCGAGGCGCGGCGGCTGGCCGCCCTTCAGGCCGAGGCCGACGCCGCCAAGATGCGCCGCGCCGAGCTGCTCGACCGCATCACCCGCGGTTTCGAGCGGGAGGCCGGGGCGCTCACGGACGAGCTGACCGCCGCCGCCACCGAGATGGAGGCGACCGCCGCCTCGATGACCGAGATCGCCGCGCAGACCAACACCCTCGCGGCGAGCGTCTCGGTCGCCGCCGAGCAGACCTCCGGTAACGTCCAGCAGGTCGCGAGCGCGACCGAGGAGATGGCGGCCTCCGTGCAGGAGATCAGCGGGCAGGTGACCCATTCGGTGGAGATCGCCGCCTCGGCCATCGCCCGCGCGCAGGAGACCGGCACCATCATCCGGGAGCTGTCCGACAGCGCCAACCGGATCGGCGCGGCCGCCGGCCTGATCTCGGGCGTGGCGAGCCAGACCAACCTCCTCGCCCTCAACGCCACCATCGAGGCGGCGCGCGCCGGCGAGGCCGGCCGCGGCTTCGCGGTGGTGGCCGCCGAGGTCAAGACGCTGGCCGAGCAGACGGCCCGGGCGACCCAGGAGATCTCCGCCCGGATCGGCGCGATCCAGTCCGCCACGCGGGGCGCGGTGGAGGCGGTCCACGGCGTGAGCCGCACGATCGACGACATGTCGGGCATCGCCACCCACATCGCCTCGGCGATCGAGGAGCAGGGCGCGGCCACGCGCGAGATCGCGCGGAACGTCCAGGCGGCCGCGCACGGGACCCGGCAGGTCACGGGCCATATCGGATCGGTGCGCGAGGGGGCCGGCGAGACCGGATCGGCCGCGACGCAGGTTCTTGACGCCGCGCGCACCCTCGCGGTCCGGTCCGACGGGCTCAGCCGGGCCGTCCGCAGCTTCCTGGACGAGGTCCGGGCCGCCTAGAGCTGCGCCCGATCGAGGCGCGACGGGGCGATCGCCGAGCCCGTGCCGTCCGCGGTGCGGGCCGCTCTCCCGCACGGCAGAGGGGGCATGGCGAGGCTGCCCCGCCGGAGCGTCTGTCTCCCGGATCTATAATCCGGAACGGTGCACAACGACCGGGACCGCCGCCCGCGTGGGGCCTCGGCGCGCCGGTCGGCCCGGGGATCGGGCCGCCACGCCCGCGCTCAGTTGCAGCCGTCGCAGATGCTGCGCTCGATCTTGTTGAGCCGGGCGCGCTCGTGCTCCTGCACGGCGCGCGGCGGCACCTCGCCCGGGCCGAGGGACGTGCCGGGGGGTTTGGTCACGCCGAGGCTGTTGGTGTTCGGCGCCGTGATCGTCGTGGCCGGGCCGCCGCCCGTCCCGGTCTGGTCGGGCGCCAGGCCCTGGGCCGCGAGGGTGGCCGGGACGGCCAGGCTCAGCAGGGCCAGGCCCGCGGAGCGGAAGAGGGTTCGGGTCATCGTACCTCCCGTCGTCGAGCGCGCGTGAAACAGCTTGGCAGTATCCGTCGCCTCCCGAAACCGCCTTCGTCCAGTCGTGAGCCGGATGGCTCCACTATCCACCGTAATCCGACTGGCCGATAGAGTCCCGACTGCGCTCGGAGCGATCGCTTGGCGGACCGGTTCGGCTGCCGGCCCGGTCAGTCCGATCCGATCGCGCGATCATCGGGCGAAATCTATCCGGTCAGATCTTAGTCGATCGCTAATAAATATTAGCTAAGTATTTACAAGAGCGGGATCGGGTCCCGTCGGGAGCGGATCCGGGAACAGGGAGCCTCGCATGTGCGTCGCGTGTGACTGGGCGCCCCATTTCCAGGCCTTCGGGGGCGGGCGCGCCGTCAATCGGCGCGCGGTGCTGCGGTCGGGCGCGGCCATCACCGCGACGGCGCTCGCGCTGGACCTCGTCCCGACGGGCGCCCGCGCCGAACCGGGGAGCGGCCGCGCGGCCGCCGCGGGGCCCGCCGACGTCGTGTTCCACAACGGCCCCGTCTACACGGTGGCGGGGCCGGCCCCCTGGGCCGAGGCGGTCGCGGTGCGCGGCAACACCATCGTCCATGTCGGTGACGCGGCCGGCGCGCTGGCGCTGGCCGGCCCGGCCACGCAGGTGGTGGATCTCCAGGGCCGGCTGCTGATGCCCGGCTTCGTCGAGGGCCACACCCACCCCTTCCTCGGCGCGTTCCTGACGTCCGGGGTCGACCTGCAGCGCGAGAACCTCGCCCAGGTCCTCGCGGCCATCGAGTCCTACGCGAAGGCGCATCCGACCGGGCCGATCCGCGGCTTCGGGTGGCGCGTCGACATGTTTCCCCCGGAGGGCCCCAACCGGGCCGAACTCGACGCCATCCTGCCGGACCGGCCGGCCTTCTTCTTCGCCATCGACGGGCACAGCCTGTGGGCCAATTCCAAGGCGCTGGCGATGGCCGGCGTCGACCGGGACACGCCCGACCCGATCCCGCGCTTCAGCTACTACGCGCGCGACCAGAAGGGCGACCCCACCGGCTACGTGCTCGAGGTCAACGCGGTCCTCGGGCTGGTCAACGCCGTGGAACCCATCAGCGTCGCCGCCATGGGCAGCCTGCTGGAGGGCTGGCTGCCCAAGGCCGCGGCCGCCGGCATCACCACGGTCTTCGACGCGGGCGTCCCGCCCGTCGGCAGCGATCAGGCCGCCATCATCGCGCTCTACGTGGAGGCCGAGAAGCGCGGCACGCTGCCGTTCCGCGTCTCCGCCTCCTACTCGGTGAAGTCGCTGCCGATCGACGACACGGTCGAGCAGTTCAACGCCGTGCGTCGGCAGGTCTCCGGCGAGCTCGTGCACGTCGACATCGTGAAGATCGTCGGCGACGGCTCGCAGGGCGGCTACACGGCGTGGCTGATCGAGCCCTACGCCGACATGCCCGACTCGACCGGAGGGTCGCCCTTCACCGAGGCGCAGTGGCACGACCTCGTCGGCGCGGTCGACGCGGCGGGCTTCGACGTCCACGTCCACGCCTGCGGCGAGCGGACCGCCCGCGTCGCCCTCGACGCCATCGAGAAGGCCGTGGCGAACAACCCGGCCCGCGACCGGCGGCACGCCATCGCCCACTTGGTCTATGTCGAGGACAGCGACGCGCCCCGCTTCGCCCGGCTCGGCGTGACCGCGCAGTTCTCGGCCAACTGGTCTTCGGCCGATCCCGACACGCTGCAGAACATGATGGCGCGCTACGGCGCGCGTCGCGCCAGCCGGATGTACCGGACCAGGACGATCCTGAAGCAGGGCGGGCGGGTCTCCTTCGGCACGGACTGGCCGGCGGCCGGCTACGTCTCGACCTACGAGCCCCTCACGTCGATCCAGGTCGGCGTGACGCGGCAGCTGGTCGGCCGGCCGGACGCGCCCGTGCTGAGCCCCGCCGACGAGCGCCTGACGGTCGCGGAGGCGATCCACGCCAACACGATGGGCGCCGCCTACCAGCTCCGCATGGACGACAGGATCGGGTCGGTGGAGGTGGGCAAGCGCGCCGACCTGATCGTCCTCGACCGCAACATCCTGACGATCGATCCGCACGAGATCCACCGGACCAAGGTCGCCCTGACCATGATGGACGGCGTCGTGCGGCACCGGGCCTGAGGAGCTGGCCGACCGGTCAGGGGCCCGGCGCGGCGCCGGCGGCCGTCCCGCCCGGATCCGCGAGCCGGTCCGCCACCAACCGGCAGAACGCCTCGGCCGCAGGCGGCATCGTCCGCCCGGCCTTCTTGATCAGGCAGACCGGACGCTCGAACAGCGGGTCGTCGATCGGCCGCGAACGGAGCAGGGGCTCGGCCCGGATCTCCCGCGCCGCGCCCGGGAGGATCGTCAGGCCGAGGCCGGCCCGGACCATGCTGACAGCGGTCATCATGTAGGTGGCCTCGCAGGCCACGCGGGGCAGGCGGCCCGAGCCGACGAAGGCGCGGTCGACCACCGCCCGCACGCTCGTGGCCGGGTCCATCAGGATCAGGGGGTGCTCGGCGAGCGCCGCGATCGTGACCCGGGGCAGCGCGCCGATCGGGTGATCGGCGGGATAGATCACGTGCAGGGCGTCGCGCGTCCGGTGCAGGACGCCGATCTCCGGATCGCGGACGTCGCCGCCGACGATGCCGAGATCCGCCTCCTCGTCGCGCACGAGGTCGAGCACCCGCTGCGCGATGACGTCCTTGATCCGAAACGTCACGGCGGGGTGCTCGGCGCGGAAGCGGACGATCGCGTCGGACAGCACGCTCGCCGCGAAGGACGGCAGCGTCGCGACGCGCACGACCCCGTGGCGCCGTGCCGCGAGGTCGCGGGTGTCGACCACCACGGCGTCGAGGTCGCGCAGCACCCGCTCGAACACGGGCAGCAGCTCGCGGCCGAGCCGCGTCGGCGCGACGGTGCGGCTGGTCCGGTCGAGGAGCCGCCCGTCGAGCATCTCCTCCAGGCGCTGGACCTGAACCGTCAGGGCGGGCTGCGACAGGTTCAGCAGGGCGGCCGCGCGGGTGAAGCTGCCGACCTGGACGACGGACACGAAGGCCCGGACTTGCCGCAGGCTGAGATCCATAATCTCAGGCTATCGCTGCGATCCGATCTTTTCAATTGTATCATGAAGCCGTCCGCCGTTTCCTGACCCGATACAGGCGCGGATCCGAACCACGCCGGCGCCAACGGGAGGAACGGATGCTGGCCCTGCTCGGCCTGTGCACGATCGCGCTGCTGCTCGCCGCCATCCTGACCAAGCGGATGTCGCCCCTCGTGGCGCTGATCGTCATCCCGGTCGCGGCCGCCCTGATCGGCGGGTTCGGATTCGACACCGGCAAGTTCGTCCTCGCCGGCCTGCAGAGCCTCGCGGGCGTCGTCGGCATGTTCGTGTTCGCGATCCTGTTCTTCGGCATCGTCAGCGATGCCGGGATGCTCGACCCGATCATCGACCGGATCCTCGCCCGGGTCGGCACCCGCCCCACCCGGATCGTGCCCGGCACCACCCTGCTGGCGCTGCTGATCCACCTCGACGGGTCGGGCGCGGTGACGTTCCTGATCACCATCCCGGCGATGCTGCCGCTCTACGACCGCGTCGGCATCGACCGGCGCGTCCTGGCCTGCGCCGCCTCGATGGCGGCGGGGGTGAATTTCCTGCCCTGGACCGGGCCGATGATCCGCGCCTCCGCGGCCCTCAAGCTGCCGATCCCCGAGATCTTCTCGCCCCTCGTGCCGGTACAGGCGGTCGGGCTCGTCTTCATCTTCGCCGCCTCGTACTGGCTCGGCCTGCGGGAGGAGCGCCGTCTGGCCCTCGTCCCCGGGGCGACGGGGTCCGCGGGGGCCGCGCCCGGCCCGGCCACGACCGCCCGGACCCTCAGCGACGCGGAGCGGGCCCTGCGCCGGCCCGACCGCTTCTGGATCAACATCGTCCTCACGGCCGCGGTCCTCGGGACGATGGTGTTCCTGGCCGAGAAGGTGCCGCCGGCGCTGATGTTCATGCTCGGCACGGCGCTCGCGCTGGTCATCAACTACCCGCAGGTCGACGCCCAGCGGCAGCGCGTCGACGCGCACGCCAGGGCCGCGATCCTGATGGCCTCGATCCTCCTCGCCGCCGGCGTGTTCACCGGGATCATGCAGGGCACCGGCATGCTCAGGGCCATGGCCCAGACGGCCGTCACCTTCGTGCCTCCCGAGATGGGGCGCCACATCCCGTTCGGGCTCGGCCTCGTGTCGATGCCCCTGTCGATGCTGTTCGACCCGGACTCGTTCTACTTCGGCGTCCTGCCGGTGGTGGCGGAGGTGGCCCACCAGCTCGGCGTCCCGCCGGTCCAGGTCGCCCAGGGGGCGCTGCTCGGCCAGATGACGACGGGCTTCCCCGTCAGCCCGCTGACGCCCGCGACCTTCCTGGTCTGCGGCCTGACCGGGATCGACCTCGCCGACCACCAGAGATTCACCTTCCCGTTCCTGCTGGCGGCCTCGGTGGTGATGACCCTCGCCTGCGTCGTCTTCGGCGTCTTCCCCATCTGAACCCCTCTGACAGCGGAGAGCGCGCCATGAGAACCGTCCGCCTCGGCGCCGGCGCCGGCTATGCCGGAGACCGCATCGAGCCCGCCGTCGAACTCGCCGAGCGCGGCGACCTCGACTACCTCGTGTTCGAGTGCCTCGCCGAGCGCACCATCGCGCTGGCGCAGCAGGCGAAGCTGCGCGACCCCGAGGGCGGCTACGATCCGCTGCTGGAGGCGCGCCTGCGGGCCGTGCTCGGGCCGTGCCGGGCCCGCGGCATCCGCATCGTCACCAACATGGGCGCCGCCAACCCGGTCGCCGCCGCCCGGAAGGCCGGGGCGCTCGCGCGGGAGATGGGCCTCGCCGGCCTGCGGATCGCCGCGGTGACCGGCGACGACCTGCTCGACGCGGTGCGGGCGGGCGACTTCGTCCTGGAGGAGAGCGGCGAGCCGGTCGCCGGCCTCGGCAACCGCGTCGTCTCGGCGAACGCCTATCTCGGCGCGGCGCCGATCGTGGCCGCCCTCGCGGACGGCGCCGACGTGGTCATCACCGGCCGCGTCGGCGACCCGGCCCTGTTCCTGGCCCCCCTGGTGCACGCCTTCGGCTGGGCGATGAACGACTGGGAGCGCCTGGGCCGCGGCACCCTCGCGGGCCACCTCCTCGAATGCGCCGGCCAGATCACCGGCGGCTACTTCGCCGATCCGGGCTGCAAGGACGTACCGGACCTCGCGCGCCTCGGCTTCCCCATCGGGATCGTGGCCGAGGACGGCACGGTCGAGATCACGAAGGTCGCGGGCTCGGGCGGCCGGATCAGCCTCGCCACCTGCAAGGAGCAGCTGCTCTACGAGGTGCACGACCCGGCGCGCTACATCCAGCCGGATGTGGTCGGCGACTTCTCCGAGATCGAGATGGAGCAGGTCGGCCCCGACCGCGTCCGGGTGCGCGGCGCGACGGGCGCGCCGGCGACGGGCCTCCTGAAGGTCTCGGTCGGGTACGTGGATTCCTATATCGGCGAGGGGCAGATCTCCTACGCCGGGCCCGGCGCCCTGGCCCGCGGCCGGCTCGCCCTGTCGGTGGTGCGCGAGCGCCTCGCCCTCACCGGCGTGGCGACGACCGAGCTGCGCTGCGACCTGATCGGCGTCGACGCGCTCCACGGCGCGGCGCTGTCGGGCGGGCGGGAGCCCTACGAGGTCCGCCTGCGGGTCGCCGGGCGGACCGATACCCACGCCGAGGCCGTGCGGATCGGCAACGAGGTCGAGACGCTCTACACCAACGGCCCGGCCGGCGGCGGCGGCGCCTGGAAATCGGCCCGCGAGGTGGTGGCGGTGCAGTCGGTCCTCGTCCCGGCCGCCCTCGCCCGGCCGCGCGTGCACGTCGTTGAAGCCTGAGAGCCGGGAGACCCGAGGATGAAGCTGCGCGCGCTCGCCCATGCCCGCACGGGCGACAAGGGCAACACGTCGAACATCGCGCTGATCGCCTACGACGCGGCGGATTACGAGCACCTCGCGGCGCACGTCACGGCCGAGCGGGTGTGGGCGCATTTCCGCGGGATCGTGACCGGCGACGTGACCCGCTACGCGCTGCCGAAGCTCGGGGCGCTGAACTTCGTGCTCACGGGGGCGCTCGGCGGCGGCGTCACCCGCTCGCTCGCCCTCGACGCGCACGGCAAGGGCCTCGGCGCCGCGCTCCTCGATCTGGATATCCCGGACCTCGGCGCCGGCCGAGCCGCACGCGGAAGCCCGAGACCGTGAGGGTCGAGGCGGCCGCGGCCTGATCGCGATGCGGGTTCGAACCAGAGGCCGCCCATGACCGTTGACGGTCGTTCAGCGTGACCGTTCGAAGAGCCCAGATGGACCGCCCCCGCCGCGTCGGACTGCCCTGGTACACCCCGGAGCAGTACCCAGCCCTGCGCACCAGCCTCGCGGACGGCGCCAAGCTGCCCCCCGACTACGAGACCTGGCGCGTCGCCACGGAGCAGATGGAACGGGAGGTGCAGCGCAGCGGCGTCGAGGTCGTGCGCGTGCCGGTCGAGCCGGAGATCTTCGCGGCGTGGTGCGAGCGCGCCGGGCTCCCGCGCGACGCCGCGGCGCGCGCCCGGTACGCGGCCGCCGCGCTGGCGGCAGACTGGGCCGTCTGAGAGCGGGCGCCCAGCCGGGCCTCGATCCGGGCCTCGAGCCGGGCCCCGAGCCGGGCGTCGTTCGGCGGGCCCCCGCGCCCGCGTCACGGATCACGTCGATCCCGCCATCCCTGCCGGGTTGTCCTGCGAGGACTAGCACATCGCAGTAGAGAGGTTGCGCGCAACTCTTTTCTTCCGATCTCACGCGCCTCGTCCCGACGGGGCGGTCCGGGTAAATCTCGCAAATTAGAATTATTACATGTTGATTTTGTCTCTGATCTGCAACTGAACTGCCGTTATAGGCTCACAGGCGGGCTTGACCTATTGCGTTCCTGTGCGGCGGCCGCACAGATGGAGGTCTCGCAGCCGAATCCGACCGCGGCGGCTGCAGCGCCCAAGAGTTGCCTGCATGTGCGTCGATTTCGCTCCCGCTCCGTCCGATCGACCACAGAAGCGCCTCCCGTATTGGGGGCCGCTCCTGCTGTCGGCGGCCGTCGGTATCTCGTTGCCCGCCGACGAATTGGCCGCGCAGCCGGTGAGCGGCGGACAGACTGCTGTCACCCTCGACGAGATCCAGGTTGTCGGACAGGGAGGATTGTCGCCCAACACGGCGACCGGGCCGGTCAACGGTTACGTCGCCAAGGCGAGCGCGTCCGGCACGAAGACGGACACGCCGATCATCGAGACGCCGCAGACGATCAACGTCGTGGGCGCCCGTCAGATTCGCGACGAGGGGGCCTCGACGCTGGCCGAGGCCCTGGCCTACACGCCCGGCCTGAGCAGCCAAGCCGTGGGCGGCTTCGCCAAGGTCTCCGACGGCTTCACGATCCGCGGCTTCACCGTCGAGGCGGGCAATTCGGGGCTGCTGCGCGACGGTCTGAAGCTGCAATCGGGCGTCTATGACGGGACGCAGGAGCCGTACGGGCTGGAGCGCCTGGAGGTCCTCAAGGGCGCGGCGTCGATCCTGTACGGCCAGCTCTCGCCCGGCGGCATCGTCAACGCCGTCAGCAAGCATCCGCTCCAGACGCCGTTCAACGAGATGAATGTCAGCTTCGGCCAGTACAATCGCAAGGAAGTGTCGGGCGATTTCACCGGACCGCTCACCGACGACGGCGCGTGGTCGTACCGGCTGACCGGGCTGATCCGGAACAGCGACAGCTATCTCGCGTACACGCCCGACGACAAGCGCTACATCGCGCCCGCGATCACGTGGCGGCCGTCGACGGCGACCTCCGTCACGCTGCTCGGCTACTATCAGGAGATCCACACGCGCTTCCAGCCGCCGCTCTCGGCGGTCGGCACGCTGCTGCCCAACGGCCGGTTCCCCCGCTTCGCCATCGACCGGTTCTACGGCGAGCCCGCCTTCGACCGGTACGATTCCCGGTCGGGCGCGATCGGCTACCAGATCGATCACGCCTTCTCGGACTCGGTCCGGCTGCGCCACGCCCTGCGCTACTACCAGTCGGGGGTCGACTGGGACTACCTGACCCCGACATCCCTACTGGCGAACCGGCAGGTCGCGACGCGCGGCGTCAGCATGCGCAATGAGAACGCGACGGGCGTGGCGTCGGACACCTCGCTCGAGACGAAGTTCGTCATCGGCCCGACCGCGCACACGCTGCTGACTGGCATCGACTACTACCGCAGCTTCCTGAACTCGGAGCGCTACACCAACGGCACCGTCGGCAATCTGAACGTCTACGCCCCGGTCTACGGCCTGACCTACCCGCGGATCAATTACGCGATCAACACCGGCTCGAAGAGCCTGCTCGACCAAGTCGGTATCTACGTCCAGGATCAGGTCAGGTTCGACCGCTTCGTCTTCCTGGCCGGCGGCCGCCAGGACTTCGCGCGCACGCAGGTCCTCACCTACCGCACCGGCGCGCAGCTCGATCAGAACGACAGCGCCTTCAGCGGGCGGCTCGGCCTGCTCTATCTCGGCGATTACGGGCTGGCGCCCTACGTCTCCTACAGCCAGTCCTTCCAGACCTTCGCGGTCACCGACCGGAACGGAAATCCCTTCCAGCCGTCGCTCGGCGAGCAGTACGAGGGCGGCCTGCGCTGGGAGGTCCCGGGCGCCGACACCCTGCTCAGCGCCGCGTTCTACCGGATCAACCAGACGAACGCGCTGGTGGCGGACCCGGTCAACCCGGTCTTCAGCACGCAGGCCGGGCAGGTCCGCTCGCAGGGCTTCGAGGCCGAGGCGCGGACGAATTTCGGCCCGCTGGAGGCGGTCGCCTCCTACTCGTACACCGATGCCCGGCAGACGCGGACCACGGTCGCGGCGAACTTCAACCAGCGCCTCGACCTCGTGCCCTACAACCAGGCTGGCCTGTTCGGCACCTACGACATGGGCCTATTCGGGATCCCGGGCCTGCGGCTCGGCGGCGGCGTGCGCTACGTCGGCAGCTCGAACATCTCGGGCGCGACCTTCGACTCGCGCGCGGCGACCCTGTTCGACCTCGTGGCGCTCTACGATTTCGGCGTCGCCGACCCGAGCCTCAAGGGATGGCGCGCCCAGATCAACGCCCGCAACGTCCTCGACCATTCCTACGTCACCTGCGTCACGGTGAATGGCTGCCGGTACAGCGAGCCGCGCAACGTGTTCGGGACCCTCACATACCGGTGGTGAGCCTCTCGCCGGCGGTCGCCCCCACGCGGGGCGGCGGGTCCGGACGCGGCGGGACCGCGCCCGGGCATCCGCGTCGGACGGCCGCCGTGACCCCGCCAGCGTCGGCCCCGGCCGGATCGGCGCGCGGTCCCTGATCCGACGCATCCCTGCGCCCGCCGCGGACCGGACGCACCGCGCGCTCCGGGTCCCCGCCGCCGCCGCGGCCCCTCGTCCTGTTCCCGCGCGCGGGAACAGGACGAGGGGCCGTCCTGTCGGGATCGACGCGGGCCCTCGCGGAAGGGCCCGCGCCCGGATCAGGCTTCGGCCGCGTCGAGGGCCTCGGCGAACGCGTCCTGGAACGCGGTGCTCCGGAGGATGTCCAGGTGCCGCGCGCCGGGAATGATCCTCAGGTCCGCGACCGGCGCCAGCGCGCTCCAGTCGCGCAGGCGCTCCGGTCGCGTCAGCGAATCCGCGGCCTGGAAGACGTGCACGGGCCGCGCCAGCGGCGCGAAGGCGTGGCGCTTGGCCCGCACGCGCTTGTCCAGGAGGGCCCACAACTCGAACTCGCGCGCCGTCAGGTCGGGCCCGTCCGCGGGCAGCTCCGGGTTGTCGATGAGGTAGGCGTCGAGCGCCTCCCGCTCGTCCGCGTCCATGCGGGCGATCAGCCCGCGCCACTGCTCGGCCATCCGCGAGCCGTCCAGCCAGTCCGCGCGCCGCCGCGCGGCCAGCGCCCGCGCGTCCGCGACCAGAGCCCGCGGCGCCGCGAAGGGCACCGACTCGAACACGTCCACGAGGCCCAGGAAGTCGACGCGCACGCGCCCGTCGAGACGGCGCGCGGTCTCGTAGGCGAGGTCGCCGCCGGACGACCAGCCGACCAGCGCGCACCGGCCGCCCGGCGCGTGCGCGGCGATGCAGTCCGCGTAGGCGCCGCTCAGCGCGGGCACGTCGTACCCCTGCCAGCGCGCCTCCGTGTAGACGTGGCTGACGAAGCCGTGGACCGGCCGCTCCGGGCCGAGCCGCGCGGCCAGCGCGGCGAACTCGGTCGCGTTGGCGATCAGGCCGGGGACGCAGAAAAGCGGAATCCGTCCGCCCTCGCGGCGGAGATGGACGATCTCCGGCCCGCGCGGAGCCGCCGGCGCGACGCGTTCGGCGAGGTCGGCGAGGCTCTTCGCGCCGAGGATCTGGGCGAGGGTGAGGGTCTTGCCCCCCGCGACGCCCTGCCGGCGGATGCGCGCGAGCATCTTCAGGCTCAGGATCGAGTCACCGCCGAGGTCGGC